>DAIDMU010000068.1 GCA_027448805.1 Sulfurimonas sp.
TTTTGAAACGATAGCCGCTTCAACATCAGCTATATCTGCCGTGCCGTCAACTGTTATGTATGTCAAAGACGCAGTCTTTTTTGCCTGCTCTTTGTAGTAGCCGATAAGTGGTTTTGTCTGCTCATGATAAACTTTTAGCCTATCGAGCACTACTTCTTCTTTATCGTCATCGCGCTGAACCAAATCTTCGCCAGTCACATCATCTTTACCTTCAACTTTTGGCGGATTGTAAACTAAATGGTAAGTTCGCCCAGATGCCAAATGTGCACGACGGCCTGACATACGTTTTACTATCTCTTCGTCTGGAACATCTATCTCTATAACTGCATCGATAGCTATACCCGCATTTGTAACAGCATCAGCCTGAGGAAGCGTACGAGGGAAACCGTCTAAAAGGTAGCCGTTTGCGCAATCACTCTCAGCGATTCTATCTTTTACAAGACCTATAATAATCTCATCAGTCACTAACTGACCTGCATCCATAGCTGCTTTAGCCATTTTGCCCATATCTGTACCTGCTTTTATAGCAGCGCGAAGCATATCACCCGTAGAAATTTGAGGGATATTATATCTTTTAGTCAAAAACCCAGCTTGAGTACCCTTCCCAGCACCAGGAGCTCCCAGTAATATTATTCTCATATTTATCCTATCTGTTTTAGTGACGTGATTATATATAAATGTAGTTAAAACTAGCTATAAATAAACCTCCTCTGAAGCCTAAATTTCATAAAATACGTTTAATTAACTAGAGGAAGACAAATGCCATTTTCTAAACTTGGTCTATCATCACAAATCCAAAGCACACTTAAAAAAAGCGGCTTTGCTTCACCAACTCCGATTCAGGAAAAAGTCATCCCGCTTGTGCTAAAGCATAACGATATTATGGCAATGGCGCAGACGGGAAGCGGAAAGAGTGCAAGTTTTGTATTGCCAATTTTGGAGCTTTGGTCTAAGAATGTGGGTGAAGGAAAAGCAAAGATTAAAGCTCTTGTTTTGACTCCCACCAGAGAGCTTGCCCTTCAAGTTGCGGAAGCTTTTTCTACTTTTGGCGCGGATTTACAGATAAAACCAAAAGTAGTCAGCATTATCGGCGGAGAGAGCATCGGCGAGCAGATTTACGCCATTCAGCAAGGGTGCGATATCTTAGTTGCTACCTCGGGAAGACTGCTTGACGTACTTACAAAAAAACAGACAAATTTTTCAAGTTTAGAGTTTTTTGTTCTGGATGAAGCAGACAAGATGCTTAATCTTGGCTTTTTTGAGGAGCTAAATGCCATCCTTGAAGCAATTCCGCACAAGCGTCAAAATCTTCTCTTCTCGGCAACCTACCCTCAAAAAATTTTAGATATTGCCTCAAAAATCACGCAAAATCCGATTCAAGTAGCAGTAGAGCAAGAAGTGCCGACAGTAAAGAGCGTTATCCAGCGCGCAACTCTGGTAAACCGAGAAAATCGCGGTCCGCTTCTAAGACATCTGCTTGATAATGAAAAATTTGGGCAGGTTCTTGTATTTATGGCAAACAAAAGAGCCGCAGACAATATAGCGGCTAAGTTTAAAAAGTATGGCTACAAGGCCGAGTCGTTTCACGGAGATTTGCTTCAGGATGAGCGCACGCTTACGCTAGATGAGTTTAAAGCCAAAAAAATACGCATACTTTTTGCAACGGATATAGCAGCTAGGGGATTGGATATGAGCGATGTATCATGCGTTATAAACTTTGACCTTCCCCGCTCTCCGACTGACTATATTCACCGCATCGGCCGTACTGCAAGAGCCGGCAGGTCAGGAATGGCAATCTCATTTATATCCCATGAAGACAGAGCGCATTTTGACATCATTCAAAAGCGCTGCAAAACAAATATGAGTATGGAGCAGATAGAGGGATTTGAACTAACGGGAGAAGCTCCCGCAAAGGTAAAAGGTCCGGAACCAGTCAAAGGCAAAGGAAAAAGTAAAAAAGACAAGGCAAGAGAAAGAGCTTAATCCTCTTCAAATCCGAAATCGTCTTCGTCGTCGCCCTTTTGAGCCTCTAAAATATCATCAATCATCTCTTTACACTCATCTTCTTCGATATCGCCGTTAGCTATATCTTCCAAAACATCTTGCAAATCTGCTTTGAACTCGCGAAGCTCTTCAATCTCATCTTTCGCATCAATAGTTGCTTCTTTGCTATCAGAAATCTCTTCAAAAATTTCATCTAGCCTCTCATCGATATCCGGAATAACACTCTTTGTTATCAACTCTTTTAATTGTTCTGCATAAGACATAAGAAACACCTTTTATAATTTAGTTCCGCAATTATACTCTATATAAGAGTATTCTAACAATCCCTTAACTATAATTGATAAAAAATAAAAGAGATATATGAATTTTTACGCTTGCATTATTGGCAGTGAGATATTAAACGGTCGTAGGGAAGATAAACACTTTGAGTTTTTAAAGAGTGAGCTTCAAAAGTACGGACATGAGCTTTTTGCCTCTTTTATTATTAAAGATGATGAAAACCTGATTAAAAAAATTTATAAGTTTATAAAAGATGATGAGCATAGCGTTATGTTCTCTTTTGGCGGTATCGGTGCTACACCTGATGATTTGACTAGGGCAATCGCCGCGGAAGTTTTTACAGCGAAGCCGCTTGAGAGACATAAAATTTTTGAGCAGGATATTATAGATAGATTTAAAGAGGAGGCATATCCTCATAGAATTCACATGGCTGATTTGCCGCAAAATTCCAAACTTCTATTTAATCCGATAAATAATATGTCAGGTTTTTCTCTAGAGGATAGATACTTTTTTACTCCAGGATTTCCGCAAATGTCTCACCCGATGATTAGCGGTGTGATAGAGAAATACTTTAATATCTTCGTGCAAAAATATAGATTTACACTACTTGCTCAGACAAGCGAAAATACGCTTATTAACATAATGAAGCAGGTTCCATCTGACATTGAGTTATCATCCCTGCCGATACTAAAAGATGCAAAGGCTTCCGTGGAGATATCGCTGTGCGGGGTTGATAAACTACATGTAGAAAAATATTTTAAACTTTTTATAGAGTGTCTTGAAGATAAAAATATTAAATATAATTTAATTTAATTACAACATTGCCGATATCGTCAAATAAGTAAAAATCAAGGAAATGGATTATGTTAATTTGGCTATTGATATTATTATTGGTAAGCGCATCTGTTTATGCTATTTATCGTGTTTCATTTTTTAGCAAAAAAGAAGAAAATAAAGAAGCTGCTCATCACTATACATTTAAAATTTAAGAGGTTAAAATGGCTATAAATATGAATAATCATGCTTTTAAAGGTCACAGAACGCTGCTTGGAACAAAATACGTAACTTACGGCGAACTGGAACTTCCTCTTAGATATGATTTATTTGCTCTGTCAAAAAACGGTTTTGATTGGGGACACACTGGTGTTAGTGCGCAACAGCTCGCTTTTTCAATGCTTTACCAACTTACAAATGAAGAGTTTGCAAAAAATAATGCTCCGCAATTTACAATGGAAGTTGTTTCAAAGTTTAACAACAGAGATTGGGTTATAAGCGCCTTTGACGTTTTAAAATGGATAAATAAAAATACTCAACAAACAAAACCTGAAAAAAAAGTTCAAGAGACAAAAGAAGCTTCGAACAATACACCGGCTATAAATTCTCAAAAAAGCATAAAAAAGCCAAAGTCAAAAACAAATGTCGTTAAAGATATATGCGATGAACTTCAAATTACACAAAAACAGCTAGCAAACATTTTAGAGATTCCCGAGGGAACTGTAAGCAGTTGGGCTGTAAAAAATGAGATTCCGCGACTTGGAAAAAAAGCAATGGAGTTTTACACACAAAGTCAAAAAAACCAAAAAATTGTAGAGAGCTATAAAAGTTTTGTAAAATTACTTGACATATCTTAGATTTAAACCCTCTTTATCTGGCGTAATTTCTGTTTTTAGGAGCATTTTCGTCATAATCTAGCAGCTCTAAAATGCTCTTCTTATTAGTTTTTCTGGCAAAATCTATTACGCTGATGCCTTTCGAATCGACTGCATTTTTATTTGCCCCGTGCTGTAGCAGAAGTTTTACTATCTCATACCGTCCATAGCAGACGGCTGCCATGAGCGGAGTAAATCTGCTTCTTCTTTTTGTACTGTCGACATCTATGCCTTGAGCAATTAGATATTTTACGATTTCCATATTATCATACGTTACCGCCATATCAAAAATTGAGACGCCCTCTTCATCAAAATCATAAATATCCGCACCGTTCTCAATTAAAAACATAATTAAATCAAAATCAGACCTATGTCTTAGAGACGAAGCTAAAACCGACTCTCCCGTCTCATTTGCTTCGTTAACGTCAGCGCCATTTTTTAGGTATTTCCTGATGCCTGCAATGTCATTTTTTTTTAATAGTTCAATCCAACTGTTCATAATAATATCTTTTTTATTTTATAATTTTTTAGTAGGCAAAGCCGACAACAGTAGTATATACAAAATAGATATTAGTAATGTTTAAGTATAATTCGTCCAATAAATTATTTAAGCGAGAATTCATGGAAATCATTCAAACTACAAATGCTTTTAAAGCACTTATAGAGAACATCAAGTCATCAATAAATGGGTACAAAGACCCTCTGGCATTTGGTATATGCCGCGTAGATATGGGACAGTTAAATCTTGGAAAAACTCTTCAGGCTACCTATCCGGTAATCAACTGGAATGAAAACTTTGGCAGCGCTGCTGTTTTCATAAGAGCTCTTGAAGAGCAAGGGATAGATATAGATTTTAAAGAGAGCGAAGCCGTCTGTAACATCAATGCTGCTTTTTTAAAAAGCTGTTTAAACGTTTTTACTCCGTACGCAGATGAGGCTTACGGCGATGCTCATAAAAATATTCAGGTAGTCTCTGCACTCTACAATCAACTAGTTACAAGCGGCTCAAAAGAGGGAGAGTTCAAAGTAACATTTATTTTTGCCGATGAGCCGTTAAAGAGCGTTGAAGCAACCTACTTAAAACTATATGCACTGTCACAAGCTAAGGTTGAGATTAGAGGTATAAACCTAAACGGCGCATTCGGTGCACTTCCAAATGTTGCTTGGTCAAACGGTCAGCCTATTGAACTTGATTACTTAAGAGAATTTGAGATTGAACTAAAATTATCGAACGAATATCCGCATATTGATTTTGTAGATAAATTTCCAAGATTCCTGCAGCATATTATTCCTGCGGACAATACTAGAATTTTAGATACGTCTAAAGTTAGATTTGGCGCTCAATTAGCTGCCGGAACAACTGTAATGCCTGGTGCGTCATACATAAACTTTAACGCAGGAACAACAGGTCCGGTAATGGTTGAGGGCAGAATTTCAAGCTCTGCAATAGTTGGAGCGGGCAGCGATGTCGGCGGCGGAGCTTCAATACTTGGCGTTCTTAGCGGAACAGACGGAAACCCAATCTCAATAGGCAAAAACACACTTTTAGGTGCAAATTCTACATGCGGTATTCCTCTTGGCGACGGCTGTATTATAGACGGCGGTCTTGCAGTTTTTGCAGGAACAAAATTCCATATAAATGACGAAGAGATAGCTGAAATACAAGCTGTTAACCCAAAATCAAAACTATCAAATGTTATGAAAGCATCACAGCTTGCCGGACTTAACGGGCTGCATTTTAGACAAAACTCTCAAACCGGTCAATATGTAGTGCAAAGAAGCACAAAAGAGGTCAAGCTTAACGCTGACCTGCACTAAATTTATATTTTTATATTACATAAAAAAATAATATTTGTTTTAGTTTAATGGGATTATAATGCTCCAATTAGGCAAAAAAAGGGGTTTTCAATGAATATATCAAACAATATTTCATCAATACAAGCTCATCAGACTATGATGAATACGAATGCGAACAATGTTGCAAATGTAAACAGCGACGGTTTTGTTCCAAGAGATACAAGAATGACGGCTAATGATGGTGGAGTAAGAGCCAACACAAGAATGGCGGATAACAACGGCTCAGCTAAAAGTCAGACGGATTTGGCAAAAGAGATACCGGACCAGATAGTCGCACAGAAAGCCACCGCTATAAATATTACAGCCATAAAAGCGCAAGATGAGATGTTTGGTTCGCTTCTGGATATAAAGGCTTAACGTAATGCACGAAGCTCTAGAACAAGAGCTACTGCGTTAAGATATTCATACTAATCAAATTTCTGAGCAGTCCGGCTTCTTCATCAAAATTTTCCTCCCCTCTTCCTAGTTTCAAGGTGCTAAAAACAGGTTTTCCAATTATTACTCTGCCCTCGGCACCATCTTTTTTAGTTTTTATGCCCCAAACATTATGAAATACTATAATTTCATCATTATATGTTCCAACATATAGAACAATATGCCCTTTTTTGTACAAAAGTGTTTCAAAAGGCACAGCCTTCTCTTTTATAACTCCTATCTTCTCTTCATCGCTTAAGTTTTTAAAACTTATAACTCTGCCCACTTTGCTTTGTTGTGATGAATTTCTAGGAAGCCATATCCCAAATGGTGCAAACATATCTCTAAGCATGGATGAGCAATCCCTCTGCCCATACATTCCGCCCCATCCATAATTTGTTTTTGATACTTCGTTGATAACAGTTGCTAAATTCGCCTCATTTAGTTTAAGCACCTCTTTGGTGGCTATATTTTTTGATATTTTAGACTTGAGAAAGAGCGGTTTTGAATTTTTATATGAAGATACCGTTAAAACAGTATACGTCTCTTCATCCTCCGAGACAAGCGCAAGCACCATCCCAATTTTTGATTTAAATAAAAAATTCCCATCAATATCATAAATAGGCTTATTCTCTTTAGTAATGGCAACCTGCTGCGCTTTTTGCCAACTGTCTATATGTTTTTTTTCCAAAATAACAAATTCACTGCTCTTTATCCAACCTGATGCAAAACTGCTAAATATATATGCCCACTCTCTGTCTTTAGAGTAGTGTGAAATAAAAATTGGGCTATTTGCATGTACAGTACTGTTTTGGAGATAATCAAACGGAAACCCCTCTCCAGCAAGTAATGGATTTTTCAAAAGCGGTCTTATTGTAGGAAATGATCTCATATTACTCTCTTTTAGCGTCACACCCTTTGCATTAAGAGTTGCATACTCTTCAAAATTTGCATTGCTCTGCATCTCATCAAAAAAACTTTGCTCCAACGGCTGTAAATTCTCCCCATAGCTTTTACCCGCGCAGTATGAGAAAAATGGCCACTTTACAGATTTTAAATCCTCTTTTGGTTTCTCCATATTCCATATATTAAAATAGTATCGTTCATATCTGCTCTGAATATCATAAAGAGGGGGATTGTTACTTATATTTTTAGAAAAATAGGCGATATTCTGAGGTATGTTACGTAAATCATCTATTTTAATTGTTTGCGGAAGCTCTTTTTTTGGCAACTCTTTACAGCTAAGATTTTCATCAATCTTAATCAAAATATCTTTTTTTACATCCTGAACAACCGGAACAGCCGGTTCAACTTTGCCAGAAGAGCAACTTGTAAACAGAATTGCCAATAATATATATATGTATCTCAATGCAAAACCCTTTTTAATCCACGCTGCCAAATCTGCTGACAACTCTTCCAATTACCTCTATCTCATCAGGATTTAATGTTTGAGTTGAGTAAACTTGATTATCAGATATTACATCTATTTTACCGTCTATTCTCTTTTGAATCCTCTTTATAAAAAGTCCGGCTTCTGTTCGTATGGTAAACACTCCGCCCCTTTGAAGATCTGTTTTAGCTCTATTTATAAAAACTATATCATTGTAGCTAAATGTCGGTTCCATAGAATCTCCTGATACATTTATAGCCTCTATGTTTTTCAGCTCTCTCTCGCCGCCGAGCATCATGGCAAACTCATGAGGAATCTCTATACCGTGCGCATCCTCTTCATCGGAATCTGCTCCGCCGCCGGCAGATGCATTTATTTTACTAAAATATTTAACCATAAAAAATTTGTTTGTCGCTTCTATAAGGCTCTCTGGTGACTGCCCATAGAGCAGCCAGTTTATAGATATAGATTTTGTTGCGCAAAAATCCAAAAGTTCGCCAAAAGGAATCTTGTTTCTTTTTTTCATAGTTGCAAAGTTCATCTGGCTAACACCTAAAATATCCGCAACATCTTTATCAAATATCTTTCTGCCGTTAAATTCAGTCGAGACAATACTTTTTATCTCCTCTACTATTTCAAGAAAACTTTTCATATTACCCTCCAGCTATTTGTTCATAATATTTAAAATTATAATACTTTTTTGCAATTTAGTCAAAGATTATATGACAAAATGCAATATTTTTAATTGTAGTGTGAAAAAATATGTACTATTTGAAAATTAACAAAAAGGATTTGAAATGAAAATCATAGTAAAAAATGTAGAAACTTTATTGGAAAAATTTGAAAATTCCCTAGAGAAGTGGGCTGATATTTTATTTTAAAAGAGCCCTATCTTTATCTTTTATTTTTTTCTCATCAGCTTCTCTTTGCAGCTCTCTTTGTGCTGACTTGTTTTTATGGTAACCGCCAAATATAAAAATCATAAAAAGTATAAAAAGAATCATCATAGCTATGTTGACAAATAGGCTCATAGTTTCCCTCTAAATGCGCCATAGTTTTGTCTTATGGCTTCATAAAGTACTATCCCTGTGCTGATAGCCAAGTTTAGGCTTCTGCCCTCCTTCGTCATCGGTATGGTGATATTTTGCTCTTTGTATCTGTTTAATATATTCTCGGGAATTCCTGCCGTTTCACTGCCGAAAAATATATAGTCACCATCTTTAAACTCAGCTTCAAAATATGGCTTCTCTGTTTTTGTAGTGGCAAAGTGGGCATTGTTTGATATTTTATTGTTTGCAAAAAAAATCATCCAAACTCTCCCACACATGCAGATTGAGTTTATGCCAATAATCAAGCCCTGCACGCCTTACGGCTTTTTCATCAATATCAAAAGCTATGGGCTTAATAATATGCAAAGCGGCGCCAGCATTGACACAAAGCCGCCCTATTGCTCCGGTGTTGTTTGGAATTTGCGGATTGACTAAAACAAGGTTAAACAACTGCTACTCTAAAAAATTACAGTTTTATTTGCAAAAACAAAAATTCTATCTTCAAGTGCAAGTTTTAGAGCGCGAGAAAGGACTACTTTTTCAACATCTTTGCCTGAGAGTGCAAACATAGAAGTTATCGCACCTAAAAAGAAAAATATAATCATAATGGCAACAAAAGAGATGCACGCGCTTGGCGACATCTTGATACGTCACGAGGCAGAAGAGCTGGAAGCAAACATCTTGTGCGTAATATCAAATTATAGTGATTTAGAATCTCTTGTTAGCAAGTTCAAT
Organism: Sulfurimonas sp.; assembly: GCA_027448805.1. GTDB lineage: Bacteria > Campylobacterota > Campylobacteria > Campylobacterales > Sulfurimonadaceae > Sulfurimonas. The sequence continues at coordinate 9,378 of DAIDMU010000068.1, forward strand.
ATCCCATTTATCGAAATCTCGCATGTAGGCCTTGACAGGGCAGAGCATGAAGATAAAATACTTGAGTGTTTGGCAGGATTTCAAGAGATAGATTATATTGTTTTGGCAAAATATATGAGAATTTTAACTCCTAGATTTATAGAAGTTTATGAAAACAGAATTATAAATATTCACCACTCTTTCTTGCCTGCATTTATAGGTGCAAACCCTTATAAACAGGCTTATGATAGGGGTGTGAAGATTATAGGTGCGACATCGCATTTTGTAAATAACCATCTTGATGAGGGTCCTATTATCGCTCAAGAGGTTATTCATGTTGATCATGCCTACGGCTGGAAAGATATGCAGCGTTCAGGCAAAGATGTTGAAAAAGTAGTC
>DAIDMU010000069.1 GCA_027448805.1 Sulfurimonas sp.
GACTGCAAAATAAAATGTTGGCCGGCAGGACATGCAAGCGGAGGTTTTGCCCTGCTTTCACTCTTTTTTTTATTTAAAAGTCAAAGAAATCAAAAAAGAGCTGTTATAATTGCTCTAAGTGTCGGATTTAGCATGGGCATATACAAAATGTTAATTGGAGACCACTTTTTCAGCCATACAATTATAACTATGCTTATCGCTTGGCTGATAATTTTACTCATTGAGAGCTTAATAACAATACAACAAAGGATATATATTGCGAAACCAGCCGAAGTATAATTTTTTCAAAAACACGGGTTATGCACTAAGTGGATTGAAAGATTTAATCCAAACGGAAACATCATTTAAAATCGAACTCATATTAACTATGATTCTGCTGCCTCTGATTATATTTATAGATGCCTCTTTCATCCACAAAGCTCTGTTGTTTATATCTCTTATGGGAATGCTCTTGGCAGAGGCTACAAACAGCGCAATTGAAAGGGTTGTTGATTTGGTTACGCTGGATCATCACCATATGGCAGGACGAGCAAAAGACGTAGGAAGCACCATAGTATTTTTAAGCACATTTATATTTGCGGTAACTTGGACAATCGTATTAGTAGATATTTGCTGATAAGATTCAAATGAAAAAGAAAAAAGTAGCAATCATAGGCGGCGGAGCAAGCGGGCTTTTATGCGCTATTTTTTGTGCAAAAAGTGGTGTAGATGTAGATATTTTTGAGCAGAACTCAAAATGTGCAAAAAAAATTTTGGTTTCAGGAAACGGACGCTGTAACATCACAAACAGAGATTTAAGCCGTGATGACTACTTCTCTCAAAATCCATCATTTGTTGAGTATGCACTTAAAGAGTTCGGCTTTAGCGAGTTTAAGAAGTTTTGCGAGAGCATCGGGCTTCTTCTTGATGTAAAAGATGACGGACGGACGTATCCATTAAGCAATGAAGCAAAAAGTGTGGCTTCTATTCTTTTAAGCCATGCAACGAGCCTTGGCATAACCATCCATACTGACAAAAAAATCACAGACATAAAAAAGCTTCTTAGCGAATATAACTCGGTGGTTATAGCAACCGGCTCTGAAGCGGCATCTCATCTTGGCGGAAACAGAGACGGTTTAGCGTTTGCAGAATTTTTTGGACACAACATAATCCCGACATATCCCTCTCTTGTCCAGCTTCATCTAAACTCATCCATTGTAAAAAAAATGAGCGGAACAAAGACAGAGGGCGAAGTCACACTGCTTATAAACAATAAAAAAGAGGCGACCTCAAGCGGTGATATACTCTTTACAGACTACGGCATATCCGGTTTTGCGGTGCTTGATATCTCGCAGAGAGCAAGTGTGGCTTTAATGGAGGAAGCACACGTAAGCTTATCAATAAATCTGCTTCCTGCTTTTAATGCGCAAAAACTATCAAACCACATAAACAAGATGGCTGAAATAGGGCCAAAGATGACTATTTTTGAAATTCTTATCGGGCTTGTACCATCAAAATTAGCATCCGGGATTTTAGAAGAGTTGAAGCTTCCAGCCTCATTTTGCAGCAAAAATATCGATATAAAAGTAAGCAAAAAAATAGCAAATCAGTTGTTAAACTGGCGTTTTGAGGTAACCGACACACACGGCTTCCGCCATGGGGAAGTTGCAGGCGGCGGAGTTGACACAACAGAGATAAACCCAAAAACTTTTGAATCACTCAAACAAAAAAACCTCTACTTCTGCGGAGAAGTTTTGGATGTTGTTGGGCGACGCGGCGGCTATAACTTTGCCTTTGCATGGGCAAGCGGGTATTTGGCGGCAAAAGATATATCAAAATCTTAAAACATTTTTAACAATTTTAAGATAAACTACTAGCAACTACTATTAAAGGATTTTTACATGTCAATGCCTTTTATAATTCTCCTCGTTTTAGCCATAGTCTTAGTTTTAATGTACAACTCGCTTGTAGCAAAGAAAAATCAGGTTGAAAATATATTTGCAAGCGTAGATGCCGTCTTAAAAAAACGCTACGACCTCATTCCGAACCTTGTCGCATCTGTCAGCAAATATATGGAGCATGAAAAATCGCTTTTAGAAGAGGTCACAAAGCTCCGCGCAGAAGCAACAAAGCCTAACTTAAACGATGCAAACAAAATCGCTCTTGATGCAAAAATAAGCTCTGCGCTTGGCTCTATAATGGTAGCCGTTGAGAGCTATCCTGAGCTTAAGGCAAATGAGAATGTTATGCATCTCCAACACACGCTGCATGAAGTAGAAGAACAGATATCTGCGGCCAGACGTGCCTACAACCAAAGTGTAACCGACTACAACAATTCAATCGAGATGCTTCCGACAAGCTTTATGGCTTCTTTGATGAATTACAGAAGAAAACAGGTATTTGAGATAGTTGATGATGAGCGCAAAAACATAGATGTCAAAGAGCTCTTTAGCTAAAGGCTCAAGAGATGAAAAGCGTAAGCGAGCTTACAGATTTTTACTATAAAAATCTATTTCCTGCTTTAGAAAAATTGGAGAGTGACAGGAAAAGTCTCAGGCACAGGATTATCTTTATCGCAATAGCCTATACGGCACTATTTGCCGTTATAGCTTATGCTTTAGGAAACTTTTACGAATTTATCATATTCGCATATATTGCTCTTGGTGCGATAATGTACAGATTTTTAGTTCATGACTATACGCATGAATTTAAAATGAGCGTAATAAAACCGCTTGTTCATGCCATCGACGCCTCTTTGCTCTACTCCTCTGCAACTCACATCTCAGAGTATCTTTTTGAGCACTCAAAGCTTTTTAGCAACCCTGATAAGATGAGCGGGAACGACTACGTAAAAGGTCAGATTGACGGCATAAATATTCAGTTTTCAGACATACATGCCCAAAAGAAAAATCAAAACTCAAAGGGCAGAGACACATGGAGTACCATATTTCAGGGGCTTTTTATAGTTGCCGATTTTAACAAACACTTTAGCGGAGAAACGGTTATTTTGCCCGATACCGCTCAAAGTACATTCGGTAATGTTATAGGGCACTGGCTGCAGACAAATAACGCAGCAAGAGATGAACTTGTTAAAATGGATGACCCAGCGTTTGAAAAAGAGTTTGTCGTTTACTCCACAGATCAGATAGAAGCAAGATATATTTTATCTCACTCGCTTATGAAAAAACTGCTTGACTTTAAACACAAATCAAAACATTCTGTTTACATCTCATTTATCGGCACTAATATATATATTGCTATCAGTTATGGCAAAGATTTGTTTGAACCGTCAATATTTCATTCACTTTTAGACTATAAAGTGGCTATGGAGTATGTTAAAACCCTGCATTTGGCAATAGGCGTGGTAGAAGAGCTGAAGTTAAACCAAAAACTGTGGAGCAAAATATGAGCGAAAAAAATATAGTGCTGCTTAGCATCAAGGATTTTTTGACTCCAAAAATGTTGAAGTATTCGATATTGCCTTTACTGATCAGCTTAGTGGTTATCTATGTTCTCTTTTTTATAATAGCCGGAATTGGGCTTGAGCAGCTTGGCACTCTGCATGTACAAAGCTCCCAAACAACCATAGAAAACGGCATACCACATACACAAAGCCTAAATACGCAGTTAGAGGGCTCTGCAATTATCCAATTTTTGATGAGTTATGCCATAACTTCTTGGCTGGCAACCTTTCTCGTCTATGCGATAGGCGGTTTTCTAACCATCTATATCTCTATTTTTGTAGCTGTTATTATCGTTGGTTTTTTAACTCCCTTTATCCTGCGAGAGCTTCAGGCAAGACACTATCAAGATACTCAGATGATTGGTCACTCAAACATACTCTACTCCATTCTTCTGGCTCTTAAGTGGGCAGCAACTATGTTTTTGCTCTTTATTTTGCTTATACCCTTTTATTTTATCCCGCTTGTAAATATAGTGGCGCTAAATATCCCGCTCTACTACTTTTTTCACAAAATGCTAATATATGATATCTCTTCAAATATATGTACGGCCGAAGAGAGCAAACAGATAAGTTTTTTTAGCGCGAATAAACTGAGAGTAAAAACTATAGCACTCTATCTTATGTCACTTGTACCGTTTGCCATATTTTTTACAGCAGTTTTTTATGTAATTTACTTGGGACACACATATTTTGCAGAGGTAAAGAGGATAAGAGAGGCATAGAAAAAAGCCTCTCTGCAAGTTATAGTTTTGAGATATGTTCCGAGAGAGCTTTTATATCGCCATCACTTAGCTTAGATACCTGACCTGCCATTACGCTTTTCATAGCAGCGCCGTATGTTCCAGCCTTATACCCATGCAACGCATCTGCAATTTTTTTTGCATCCCAGCCTTTAATGATTTGTGATTTTCCAAGTGCCGCTTTAGAAGCATCCGCTCCATGGCATCCTGCACAAACTTGAAAAAGTGTTGCTCCGCTTACTTGTGCAGAAGCTGCCTCTTTGACCTCTTCAACCTTTGCAACAACCTCTTCTTTAGCGGTCTCTACCGCGGCAACCGCCTCATCTTTTGGAGCCTCCGCTGCCGGTGGCAGTTCAACCTTAGCTGACGCCTCCGCCTTTGCAGGAGCCTCCTGCTTTACAGCCTCCGCTTCTTGCTTAGTATCACTGCTGCACCCTACCAAAAATAGCGCCAACGCCACCGAAATTAAAATCTTCATACAACTCTCCTTATCTTGTCGATTCTAAATTATACTCCAAATTTAGAAATTCATTTACAATTTTAAAATCTATAAACAAAAGTTAAAGATACTAAAAGACATAAGTATAATTTAAAAAAAAGTTTCGCCCCTCTCTAATTACTCCGCCATCATGATTATAATAGTAACTTGGGTGTCTAATCTCTGTGTCAAATATATTTTTTACGGTAAGTCTTGCTGTGCTTGATGATGAGAATCTGTAAGTAATAGTTTCATCAAAGAGTTGATACTCTTGTACGGCCGGTTCATCAGGCCATGTCAACTCTGTTGGTGTTGTCTTTGAGTAGTATTGCCAAGTTGTGCCAAAAGAGAGCTTGCTTGTTGGCGAGTATATATACATCGCTTTGAACATCACTTTTGAAATGTCGGGCATACTCTGATCAAACGCAGGATCTCCACCTTCTTCTGGGACTGTATATATTGTGTCTATATAACTCGCATTAAAGTAGAGGTTGTGTGAGAGTTTTGTACGAAAAAAGTACTCAAACTCTACACCTTTACTGATTCTGTCATCAAAATTCTGGTATCCTGGGTCAGTGTTTGGCTGCTCTTCAAGGTCGATTACATTACGAAGATTCGAGTAAAACATGTTTAAAGAAAATTTGTTATTGAAGTTTGGAGAGTAGATAGCTACAACTTCATATGTATCTGTCTCTTCCGGTTTTATGTTTTCATCTCCGGCACGGAAATTAATGTGCCCATTACCGTAGTTTTCCATCAATGTAGGGGCGCGAAACGCTGAGCCGTAAAGCAGTTTAAAAATCGCTTCATCACTTGCTCTATAAACAAGGGCTGCTCTTTTGCTTATCATTGTGCCTACATCTGAGTAATCATCAACCCGCAAACCAAAAATCAAATCTGTTTTTTTGTTAACAGAGATAAGATCATTCGCATATCCATATAAAATATTACGGCTTGGCTTAGCGTATAAAAGTGTAGTTGTCGGATTGGCCCAAAACGCAGATTCTCTATCATCGTTATATCTAAAATCGTTATAATTTACATGACTCTCTATGGCAACTATGTTTTGAGTAATCGCATCTTCAACACTGCTGTAAAACTCATCTTTTATAACCTCAGCTCTTCGCGCTCCGACTCCAACTGAAATGTCATTTGATTTTATCTCTGGCAATGTCAAAATTGCTTCAGCTTCAAAATTTTGCTCCTGTGATTTTTCACCATAGAAAAAACCGTCATTCATAACAACGTCAACTACGGCAAATTTGCTGGCAGTTGACGCTATACTGTCAATATTTGCTTCAACGTCAAGCTCTCTGTGAGAGTAATTTACCTTTGTCTCAAGTTTGTAGTCATTAAAAAATGTTTTATAAGAGAGCTCTGTAAAAAAGTAAGAAGACATATGCTCTTGCTCTTGATTGCCTATAGGATCCAAATCCTCTTCAATGCCATAAAAGTTTCCATAACTGCTCTGTTTGTATCTTGCTAAAAATTCTAAATTGCCTTTTACAGCTTTAACTCCAAGAGTAACATCGTGCATAGCTTCATCAGTCTCAGTCCCATTGGAAGAGAAGTCATCCGGCATTTTAAGATGTTTGTCATTTTGTTTATAATAACCGTCTGTAAAGATTTTCCAATCACCGGCTGTTGTATTTAAGTTGCCTGCTATAGTGCGGTCATCGTAACTTCCAGTGCCTAAAAACACTCTATTCTCACCAATATTATTTCCAAGCTTTGTAATTATATTGATGGTTGCGTAAAACGCACCTTCTCCATACACAGTTGAGCCCGGTCCGCGAAGAACCTCTATCTTCTCGATGAGCTGCATTGGGAAGTCCATAAAAAAACTGCTGCTGCCTTGAACTTCATTGTTCATAGCTACACCGTCTATAAGTATTTTAATTTTATCTGATAGATATGCATTTGGATTTTTCAAACCTCTTACAACGGTTATGTTATAACCAAGACGATTTACTTGCATTTGAATTCCAGGGAGCATTCCCAACGCTTCACCGACGTTTTGAATACCGCCGTCAATAAATGTTTGTGAATCTATTACGGTTACAACAGATGGCAGATAATCAACATTAATTGATTTTTTAGTCGCAGCATCACTTACATCTTCTAACACGGACTCAAAGTCATCGACAGAATCCGTTTCGCTTGTGCTTGCACTTAGCGAACAAAACATAAATAACAACATCACATTTGATAAAGCACTTTTTTTAATCATCGCTTAAATTTTCCTAAATAACAAAAAGTTATTATATCAAATAATGTCAGAAAAAAGTCATTTTTAGCTTCTTTTTATGATTGATTTAGATATAATTTAACATCTTTAAACATAGGAGAGTAGAATTTTTGAATAATGCTTTTCGTTTATTGCTTGCACTTTCGCTATTGTTTAATGTTTCTGCTTTGCCTGCGTCGACGTATGATGATGACACTCTGGAAATTTTCTCAAAAATATTACCAAGATTTGTTTTAATGAGTTCTCAAAAAAACAAACTCAAAGACGAAATCAGTATATGCGTTCTACGCGATACAATAGATGAAAACGTAGCAACATCGCTGACAAATAAAATTACTAAAAACTACAATGAAGGGATTAATAATTATAAAATCAAACTCATAAGCAGCAACTACTCAAATATCAACTCCTGTTTAAATACCCAGCTCTTATTTATCTTTAACAGTGATGAAAATAATATTAAAAAAAGCATCGAATTTTCTACTAACAACAGTATGTTAACTATCTCCTATGACTCCAAACTTCTAAAAGACGGGGTTGGAGTATCACTATTTTTAGGAAGAAAGGTTACCCCGTATATTAATGTAAAAGCTGTGCACAAAAACGGTATTGAACTTAATAACGTATTGTTGAGAATTTCTAAAATATACTCAGAGGATGATAACTAATGCGTAATATAAGTATTCAATTAAAAATTATAATAGGTTTAATAATCTTTACTATATTTATTGTTTCATCAGAAAGATACCTGCTGTCAGAAAATATAGTAAAACAGTTTGTTGAATCAAAAAAATCTAAAAATGAGTTGCTGGCAAACACAATAGCTCCCGTAATCGGTCTAAATTTATCGCTTGGACTGCATGATGCAAACAAAGATTATCTTCATCAAATAGTAGAGCAAAACAGTGACTTGGCATATATTAAACTCACTGATTTAAACGGAAAAACAATCTATAATTATTTAAATAAATCCTACAATTCATATGAGCTAGATGATGAGAAGGTAAATTTTTTTAACAAAACAATAACAGACAACATTACAGGAGAGGTGCTGGCTACAATCAGTTTGCATTTTTTAAATACAGAGTATCAAGTTATATTGGATAAGAACAGAGAAACTACACTCAAAATTTTTATCCTCACACTCATCCTATTGATTTTATTTATTTTACTAATTAAAAGAGAATTTAGACATTTAAAATCTTTAAGTGAAAATGTTTTACTCTATGACCCTAGAATAAATAATTTAAACATAGACAAATCTGATAGAAAAGATGAAGTTGGCATAATTCACAATGCGATTTTATTGATGGTTAAAAAGATTGAAGAGCACTCTAGAACATTAGATGAGATAAATATTTCTCTTGAAGAGAAAGTTAAACAAAGAACGCTTGAGCTTGAATATACCAATAATGAGTTTAAATATATGCTTGACCATACAATGGAAGGCATAGCTATATTTGAAAATGGCAAATGTATTAATTTGAACAAAGCTGCAATAAATATATTTGGATATTCCACCGATAAGGAACTTTTGGGAAAAAGTCCGCTTATTTTTATAGCACCGCAGTCACATGCCGCGACTATAGAGAAGATAAGAGAAAAAAGCTCAGAGCCATATGAGTCTATAGGCATTAAGCAAGACTCTACGGAGTTTCCAATTTTACTAAAAGACACAACATTTCAAAATAACAGTGTCATGTATAGAATCACATCAGTACTAGATTTAACAAAAATAAAAAACAATGAAAAGCTCTTGGAATTGGCAAAACTTAAAGCCGAAGAGTCCACAAAAGCAAAATCGGATTTCCTAGCCAACATGTCTCATGAGATAAGAACGCCGATGAATGGCATTATTGGAATGACACATTTGGTTAAACAGACAAAATTGGACGCTAAACAGATGAGTTATCTTACAAAAATCGAGACGGCATCAAATAATCTTCTAAATATTATTAATGATATTTTAGATTTTAGCAAAGCTGAGGCTGGAAAATTAAACATAGAGTATATAGAGTTTGATATGAATGATGTGATTTCTAATGTAAAAAATTTAGTAGAGTACAAAGCAAAAGAAAAAAAGTTAAATTTTAATATTTTCTACTCTGACAAAGATTCTCTGTTTTACGGTGACCAGCTAAGAATTTCTCAAGTACTGATAAATCTCATGAGCAATGCTATCAAATTCACGGAAATAGGCTCTGTTGAGCTCTACATTGAGTCTCTAGAAGAAAATATGGTCAAATTTACCGTAAAAGACACGGGAATTGGTTTAACACATGAGCAGGAATCAAAACTGTTTAAATCGTTTTCTCAAGCAGACGACAGCATAACAAGAAAATATGGCGGAACCGGACTGGGACTAAGCATATCCAAACAGCTAGTTGAGCTCATGGATGGCAAGATTTGGGTAGAAAGCGAGATAGGCAAAGGAAGCAAATTTATATTTGAATTAAAACTCTCAAAAAGCAATATTAAAAAGTTAAAAAAATCCTCTGTAAAAAGCTTAGAGAAACTAAAAAATGATATTAATGCTACAAAACACTCAAACATACTTTTGGTTGAAGATAACAAAACAAATCAGGCTGTTATCATAGGACTTTTGGAAGATCTAAATATTGATATTGACATAGCAAACAACGGCCAAGAGGCGATTGAGCTCTATCAAATAAACTCAAATAAATATAAGCTTATTTTTATGGATATTCAAATGCCGATAATTGACGGCATAAGTGCAACTAAAATAATAAGAGAGATTGACAAAAATATTCCAATAGTAGCATTAACGGCCAATGTAATGAAAGACGACATAGAAAATATTAAATTTGCAGGGATGAATGAATATTTAAGCAAACCGATTGAAGTAGAAAAATTATATAAAACTCTTTTAAAATATCTATCAAAAAACTAACTAAAATTTTACTCTTTCTCTTTATCCTCATCTTTTAAAACCATAGCTCTATATGCCTCATCTTTAGGGACCAATCCAGCCTCATACAGAAACTGGGACGGCACAAAATTAATCTTTTTTATTTTGTCATACTTTGCATAACTCAGATATAGTATATCTTTTGCTCTTGTTACAGCAACATAAAAAAGCCTTCTCTCTTCATCAAGAGAACCGCCGCGCTGCATCAGTTTTCTGTTTGGAAATCTTCCGTCCATCAAGTCAACTATATAAACCTCTTTATACTCCAAACCCTTTGAAGCATGCACACTCAGCAGGTTCACGCCATCACCCTGCGTCAAATCCGACGAGCCCAAAACCATAGCATTTAAAAATCTCTCATGCTCAGAGTACGGCTTTGAGAGCTCCTCTAAAAGAACCATCTTTCTTTCTATTTTAGAGAGAGAATCGGCTTTTTGCTTCTCATCGATTGTGCCGTCCTTTAGTGTTGCTCTTTTGCTCGAGAGCACTTCGGAGATATATTTATAAACTGCCGATGAGGCTATTTTGCTCACAATAACACGAGGCTGCTTAACACCTTTTAAATCACGAAAGAGAAGATAAAAATCATGCAAAAAAGCAGCGCTGTCTTTTGTGAGTTTTGGATGTTTTAAAATTGGATTGCGCATAAATTTATCTTCAAATCCGCATTTTGCAAACTTTCCTACGCTTCCAAGCTCTAAAAAATCATCAAACAGCCCAAGCTGATGATTTAGCTTTCGTTTCTCAAAAGGATTTTTTATGGACTCGTCCGGCGCGTAAAGCCCGTAAAATATGCTTCCGTGGCCCAATGACTTTAGTCCGATGTAAAGCTCTTTTGCCATCGCGCTTCCTATGCCTCGTGCAAACTCAAAAAGGTGTATAAACGACATCATATCCGACTCATTTACAAGAAGCGTGTAGAAGTCAAGCACTGCCTTAACCTCGCGTGAATCAAAAAAGCTTGTTCCGCCCTTTCTTTTACATGTAATTCCAAGCTCTCGTAACCCCACCTCGATGCCATCGGCAGAGGAGTTGTTTCTAAAGATGACGGCTATCTCCTCTTTTGGCGTTTGGGAGTCGCGTATTTGCGCCGCCATTGCATGGTACTGGTCAAAAAGTTCATCGTAAGCGAGCAGTTTTGGAGGCTGTGAATCATGACCGCGTGTGACTTCAAGTTTTTTCGGATAAATCCTCTCGTTGTGCTCTATTACTTTTGTCGCAAGAGATAAAATCGGCACTGTCGAGCGGTAGTTCTTTGTCAAAGTATGAACTTTGGCATTTGGAAATTTTTGAGAAAATGTGTCTATTATGGAGATATCCGCACCGTTAAAAGAGGAGATAGCCGTCATCTTTAGAAACAACTCCTCTGCCGATGGCATCGAGGTGGGGTTATGAGAGCTTGGAATTACATGTAAAAG
>DAIDMU010000070.1 GCA_027448805.1 Sulfurimonas sp.
CTACATATTTAAGGCTATCGGCAGATATATTCAGACTGTTTATATGAACTATATCGGTCAACATGTCATTACAAGATTTCGTGAGATGCTGCTTGATAAAATGATAAATCTTGATATGAGTTTTTTATACCTAAATCGCAGCGGCGAGCTTATATCAAGAGTCACAAATGATATAGACCGCATTCGTTATTTTGTGTCAAAAATGCTGCCGGATCTCTTAAGCGAGAGTCTGACGGTAATCTCTCTTGTCGGCTATACAATATACCTAAATCCTCTTTTGGCTTTTTATTCGTTAGTCGTTCTTCCGGTAATTGTCTATCCAATTATTTTGATAGCAAAAAAGCTAAAAAAGTATTCCCGCCGTTCACAGGAGAAGAATGCAGATGTGGTCACAAGGCTCACGGAGGTTTTTAACAACAGCGAAATCATAAAAGCAAATGCCACCCAAAAGTTTGAGATGGAGCGTTTTGGCGTTGAGAACTGGCAATTTTTTAAGATAAATATGAAGTCCGTTTATGTTGGAAGTATCGTTTCGCCTATGATGGAGATAGTCGGTGCTGTCGGTCTTGCGGCAGTTATTTTTGTAGGCGGACGAGAAGTTTATAGCGGAAATATGACAGTCGGAGAGTTTAGTGCATTTTTAACTGCCGTAGGGCTTGTTTTTCAGCCTATACGCCGGATAGGATCAATTTACTCAAATATACAAGACGCAGTTGCCGCAAGCGAGAGAGTTTTTGAAATCTTGGATATTCAGAGTAAAATTGTGGACGGAGAAAAGATTTTAAAAGATGACATCACACATGTAGAGTTTAAAAATGTAAAACTCAAATATGATGACTCTTACGCACTTGACGATGTCAGCATAGAGATAAAACAGGGGCAAAACATAGCGCTTGTCGGAGACAGCGGGGGCGGGAAAAGTACATTTATAAATATGCTTCTTCGTTTTTATGACCCGGACAGCGGCGAAGTGTCGGTAAACGGAACGAACATAAAAGAGTTTACCCAAGATTCTCTAAAGCATCATATATCTCTGGTAACACAGAGAATCTATATTTTTCAAGATACGCTTGCCGCAAATGTAGCTTATGGGCAAGAGATAAATGAAGACAAAGTAAATGAAGCACTTGCTTTGGCGGATGCTTCAAGTTTTGTTGCCTCGCTTGAGAATGGCATATATACCAAGATGGAGGAGTTCGGCTCAAATCTATCCGGCGGACAGAGACAAAGGGTGGCGATAGCAAGAGCCATCTACAAGCACTCTTCGGTTATTATTTTCGATGAAGCAACATCAGCTTTGGATAACGAGAGCGAAAAGAGAATCCAGAACGCTCTTGATGAGTACACAAAAGATAAAATTACTATAACAATCGCTCATAGATTGGGCACGATTAAAAATGCAGATAAAATTTTAGTTATGCAAAAAGGCAAAATTATAGCAAGCGGAAAGCATAGTGAGCTTTTAGAGAGTTGTGAAGTTTATCAGAGATTGGCAGGTCAGTTTGAGAAGTAGAAAGGTAATTAGGCAGATGAATAAAACACTGAAATTAATAGGCAGAGAAAAAGAGTTATTCGAAAAAGATATAGATAATTATGAAAAGCAACTATCTGATGCTGTTTTCTCCTCTTCATTTTTGGTTATCGGCGGAGCTGGTTCTATCGGTCAGGCAGTCACAAAAGAGATATTTAAGCGCCATCCAAAAAAATTACATGTAGTTGACATAAGTGAAAACAATATGGTAGAACTTGTAAGAGATATAAGAAGCAGTTTTGGATATATTGAGGGTGATTTTTCTACATTTGCCCTTGATGTCGGTTCAGTTGAATACGATGCTTTTATAAAAGCTGACGGCAAGTATGACTATGTTTTAAATCTCTCTGCGCTTAAACATGTAAGAAGCGAAAAAGATCCGTTTACTCTTATGCGCATGATTGATGTAAATATTTTTAATACAGATAAAACACTTGCGCAATCCATAGAAAACGGTACTAAAAAATACTTTTGCGTAAGCACGGACAAAGCTGCAAACCCTGTAAATATGATGGGAGCAAGCAAGCGAATCATGGAGATGTTTGTGATGCGCAAATCAAAACAAATCAATGTCTCCATGGCTAGATTTGCAAATGTTGCTTTTAGCGACGGAAGCCTGCTTCACGGGTTTAACCAACGAATAGAAAAAAATCAGCCCATCGTCGCACCAAACGATATAAAAAGGTACTTTGTAACGCCGCAAGAGAGCGGTGAGCTTTGTCTGATGAGTTGTATATTCGGAGAGAATCGCGATATTTTTTTTCCAAAACTAAGCGAAGATTTGCATCTGATAACTTTTGCGGATATTGCGGTAAAATATTTAAAAGAAAAAGGGTACGAGCCCTATCTTTGCCAAGATGAAGATGAAGCAAGAGAGCTCTCGAAAACTTTGCCTGCCCATGGGAAATGGCCTTGCCTTTTTAGCACAAGCGACACGACGGGAGAGAAGGATTTTGAGGAATTCTTTACCAATAAAGAGACGCTTGATATGGATAGGTTTGAGAACTTGGGCATTATAAAAAACGAAGCAATATTTGATGAAGAACTTCTAAATGAATTTGCTGATAAAATAAGCAGTATGAAAAAAAACCAAGAGTGGAGCAAAGAGCAGATAGTCGAGCTCTTTTTTAAAATGATTCCTGATTTTGGGCATAAAGAGACGGGCAAATATTTAGATGCAAAGATGTAATATGCAAAATATAGTTGATTTCATCCAAAAAACTTTTGACAGCGCGGAGTTTATTCCACTTCATGAACCGCGATTTATAGGCAATGAAAAAAAATACCTAAATGAGTGTATTGATAGCACTTTCGTCTCTTCCGTTGGCAAGTTTGTGGATGAGTTTGAGAAGAAAATCGCAGAGTTCACGGGAGCCAAGTATGCAGTTGCAACCACAAACGGAACTTCTGCGCTTCACATATCCCTTCTTTTGGCAGGCGTAGAGAGAGATGATGAGGTTATAACCCAGCCGCTGACATTTATAGCTACTTGCAATGCCATAAGCTACACGGGGGCGACTTCAGTTTTTGTGGATGTAGATTTGGATACCATGGGTTT
>DAIDMU010000071.1 GCA_027448805.1 Sulfurimonas sp.
CAGCCTAGAATGAACGAACTAGCGGAGGATTTTATCAACGAATTTTATGATTATATTTGGGGATTTGGCTCAACTGCAAAGTTTCTAAAAAACCAGCAGATTATTGATTATCATCGCAGTAAGATAAAAACATGGTTTGTCAATCTTTTTTGCGGTAAATATGACCTTCCTTACTTTACATATCTTTACAAAATAGGCGAAATACATGTACGTATTGGGCTTCCAACACATTATGTAAACTCCGCTTTTACCTTTGTAAGAACATTTATCATCAAAAATATCCAAGAAAATGAGCAAGACGATGTAAAATGTACTCAGCTGATAATTGCTTCTGAAAAAATTATAGATATGAATCTCGACACGCTGACAAGTTCCTATAGAGAAGAGGAACTTAGCAAATTTCTCTCTTTGTCTCGGTTTGAAAAAACCATCCTTAGCGGTTTAAAAAAGTTTAACTCCTACATCAACTTTTTTCTAGCAGGGTCGTTAGCACTTGTGGCATTTTTTGCTATCGGACTTTTTGTGTATGATATTTATCTGCTTTTTTTCTCAGATATCGGCATAGAAAAGGGGATTTTGACTGTTTTAGGAAGTTTGCTCGTACTATGGGCGGCGATTGAGCTTATCCATGAAGAGATAAACCATCTCCAAGGCAAAGGCTTTGCGATAGGCGCTTTTATCATGCTAGCTATGGCTGCTCTCATCAGAAAAGTGCTGATTTATTCTCTCTCTTCGGAAAAAGGGAATGATTTGCTTGTCATCGGTGCAGTGATTGTTGCGCTTGCATTTGCCTACTGGCTTGTCAATGCAAAAAATAAAGCTACCTAATACTAACCTAATACCAATAAAGCGGGTAGTGCCTTTTTGTGTTGCTTGAGAGGTTGTTTACAACAAGTGCAATGATAAGCATGATGAGCGCTCCAAGTGCTATGGGAGTGAATGGGTAGAGCCATTCAAGAGAGCGTATCTGCTCGCTTCCTATGACATAAATGAGTGCAGTTGCTCCACCTGGTGGATGCATAGTCAAGGTGAGATGCATCACAAAAACAGAGAGCGCAACACTCAAAGCACACAAAAGTGCCAAATCCAAAACTCCATCAAACATTTTTACCAAAAAAACAGATACCAAAGCAGAGAGAACATGACCGCCTAAAAGATTTCTAGGCTGTGAAAATGGCACTTCAGGCGCACCATAAACCAAAACTGCCGAAGCCCCAAAAGAGCCAAGAAGAAAAAAGCTGTCATGTGCAGAAAAAGAGTTGCTAAAAATGGACATAGCGTAAATGCCTACAAATGCGCCAAAAACAGACCAAAGTATCTTACTCATGGGCTTTCGTGTGGGTCTGATGCTCTTAGAGCGCATTCTGGCAAAGTAGTTTCTAAGACGCATAAATCCCTCTCAAATATAACGATAACGAATAATAGAGAGTTTTTTGCCAAGAGGCGTTGATATATATCAAACCTGAGTGATATTGTCGATTATCTCTTGCGTTATAGTGTCGATATCTTTTGTTGCGTCTATCTGGATAAGCTCGACATTTAGGAGTTTTGCGGCTGTTATAAGCGCTTCTTGGATTTTTAAAAGATACTCCTCGCCTCTTAGTTCTATACCGTCAAGTTTTTTTTGTGAGAGTCTAAAGATGAGTTCCTCTTTTGTAAGAGAGAGTAAAAAAACTTTTTGCGGATAGATGCCGCCTGTTGCAAATCTGTTGAGATGGAGGATGGCAGTTTCGCTGATTTCGCCCTGAATGAGAGCGTACGCAACACCGCTGACAACGCTTCTGTCGGAGATAATCATCTTATCAAGATTTGGTTCAACCACCTCTTTCATGTGTTCAGCACGGTCTGCCAAAAAGAGTAAAAATTCTGCTTTTTTACTTTTGGTTTTAGCACTAAGTACTATCTCTCGTATCTCTTTTCCAGCCTCAGTTCCACCTGGCTCTTTTGTGATGATGGCGTCTGTAAAATAGGTGCGCAAACGCTCTATCTGCGTGCTTTTGCCTGCTGTGTCGATGCCCTCTATTGCAATGTACATGACTGCATCTCCTTGATGATTTTTTGCACCTCTTTTGGAACGAGATGCTCTGTTTTTGCGTTGAATTTGAGAAGATTTCTCACGATGGAGGAGCTTATAAAAGCGTGTTGGAGTTTTGGCATAAGGTAAACCGTTTCGATGGTGTCATCAAGCGAGTTGTTTAAGTAGCCAAGCTGTAGCTCATACTCAAAATCGCTTACGGCACGAAGCCCTCTTATAAGCACTTTTGCGTTATATGTTCGTGCCAGTTCAACCGTGAGATTGTCAAATCCTACAACAGTAACATTTTGAAGATTTTTTACAGACTCTTTAGTCATTTCTATACGTTCATCCAGCGTAAACATCGGCTTTTTGTCGGCAGAAATCGCCACTGCAACTATGACTTCATCAAAGAGGTTTAATGCCCGCTCTATGATATCAAAATGTCCGTTGGTGATAGGGTCAAACGTCCCAGGGTAGAGTGCTATTTTTTTCATGATTCCCATCTTTTGTAGAGGCTATTTTCGATGCCAAGAAGGTCAAACCATTTGCCAATAACAAAGTTCTCCATCTCATCAAGCGTCTGTTGCTCTGAGTAGTACGCCATAACGGGCGGAGCGATGATAACACCGAGCGTTGCGAGTTTGTGCATATTTTCAAGTGCAATCGCCGAAAAAGGCATCTCACGTGGAGCGAGGATGAGTTTTTTATGCTCTTTTATCATCACGCTAGCGCATCTGGTCACTAGGTTGTCCGCTATGCCGCATGCTATCTTTGCCAGAGTGTTCATGCTACACGGTGCGATTATCATGGCATCCACACCAAAAGAGCCCGAAGAGATACTTGCTGCAATGTTGTCATGTTCATGGAGAGTTACACCCATCTCTTTGTCTAAAACAACCTCTGCACTTTTGGTTAAG
>DAIDMU010000072.1 GCA_027448805.1 Sulfurimonas sp.
TCATCTCATAAAAGATATAGGCGAAATTCCTGCCGTGCGAAATACAGCATATGAGATTTTAGAGAAATTTGCATAGATGAAGAAAATAGTTTTAATATTACTCGCTTTAGGAAATATAATAATGGCAGCAACAATAGAAGAGATAAAAGTTAAAGATACGAACATCCCTGTAATTTTTGAGCAGGATAAAAGATTGCCTCTTGTCACGATGCAGTTTGTTTTTAAAAACAGCGGAAGCATAGCAGACATTACAAAAGCCGGTTTGGCAAAATTTAGTGCAAAAGTGATGAACGAGGGAACTCAGAAGCTTGGTTCAAGCGCATTTGCCGAGGCTCTAGAGAGTAAAGCAATTCATATATCCGCTTCGACAGGAAAAGAGACTTTCGTTATAGAGGTGGGGTGTTTAAAAGAGGAGCTTGACGAGGGGTTGAAATATTTTGAGATGCTCTTAAAGGACCCAAATCTTACCGAGGATGTGATAGACAAGGTAAAAACTACTACTCTTGGCTCCCTTGCCCGCAAAGAGAATGATTTTGACTATATCGCTTCAAATGAGTTAAAAGCGCTTCTTTTTGAGGGCAGCGTGTTGGCAAAGCCATCTTTGGGAACAGTTGAGAGCGTAAAGAGTATAGCTCTTGAAGATGTTAAAAAGTTTTTAGAAGATAATTTAGTTATATCTAAACTGATGGTGGTAGTCGGCGGAGATATTGAAGCCGAGGATGTAAAAACTAAAGTAACGAAAATTATAAAAGCAATGGCCGTCGGCGAAAATGGCGAAGTGAAAAACTACTCCGTAACGAAAGAGCCCAAAGAGAAGATGGTTAAAAAAGAGACGGAGCAGGCTTATATCTATTTTGGTTCTCCGTACGACATTAGTATTGATTCAAAGGATTACTATAAGGCGAGAGTAGCTACTTTTATCCTGGGCAGCAGCGGTTTTGGTTCAAGACTTATGGAGGAGATTAGAGTTAAGAGAGGGCTTGCATACTCGGCTTACGCAAAGATAGACGTTACTAAATCAAGCAGTTATATGAACGGTTATCTGCAGACAAAGCTTGACTCACTTGAAGAGGCAAAAAAAACTGTTAAAGACGTCGTGGCAGCTTTTGTAAAAAACGGTGTTACAAAAGATGAGCTTGAGCAGACTAGAAAGTTTTTGCTTGGAAGCGAACCTTTGAGGGTTGAAACTATGAGCCAGAGGCTAAATAGAACTTTTATGGAGTACTATAACGGTCAAGAACTTGGGCACTCACTGAAAGAGTTGGAGCTTATTAGAAGTTTAAACCTAAAAGATTTAAATGATTTTATAAAAGCTCATAAAGAGATTTTAGAGATGAGTTTTGCAATAGTAACCAAGTAAATATTGCAAAACGCAATATTTTTAACATGTAGTTCATAAAAATAGGTAGTATTTGATACTAAGGATTTAAGATGAACGTAACAAAAGAGCAAGAAGAAAAGTTCAAAAAACTTGGGCTGGGCAGTTGCTGTGAACTTGCTCTTATTACCCCGTCCTCCTATGAAGATTTAAGAATCTCAGACAAGCTCCAAATTCATGCAATGGGGCTCATTGACGCTACTGTAGAGGCACTTTACAGAGCGCCAAATTCCCTTCAAGTTACATTTTTTGCTCATAATTTCGGACATGTTATTACGGGTGTTATATTTCGTCCAAAACCATATATGATGCATCAATTTAAAATTGGCGAGAGAGACTACTACTATGGAATGGTGGAGTGCAAGAGCGGTTTGTGCAGCATTAGCATGCCAAAAAAAGTTACAAACATCGGAGCGATTACACCAAAATACAAATCTCCTCTAAGAAGCGACGTGATGCTCCGCCTGATGCAGAGTTCTCTAACAAAAGAGAATTTAGTCTCAGAGGGTTTAAATGAAGAGATTGCAGAGGAGCTTTTAAAACTTCACTTTCCGAGCCAAAATATACCAAATTTAAGAGATTTAGAGCCAAAAACCATAAACGCGCTTAAATATACAGAGCTCTTTACCTATATGAAAAAACTATCAAATAAAAGAAGATATTTTAAAGCTTTATTTTCTACGTGTAACAGTTACGAAGAGTGGGCGAAAACACTTCCATTTAGCTTGACCCTTGAGCAGATAAAAGCTATTGAAGAGATAAAAGCAGATTTTTGCAAGGATATCTCAGCCAAACGAATGGTAGTCGGAGACGTGGGAAGCGGTAAAACAATGGTAATTCTTGCATCTGCACTGATGATGTTGCCAAACCGCTCTGTTTTAATGGCTCCGACGACAATTCTTGCAAATCAACTCTTTGTAGAGGCCAAAAAATTTCTACCTAATGTCAAAATTGCACTAGTCACAAACAAAAGCAAAAACATAAACCTTGAGGAGGACGATTTTATCATAGGCACTCATGCTCTGCTTTACAGAGAGCTCCCAAAAGCTGCTCTTGTAATGGCTGATGAACAGCACCGCTTTGGAACTGCTCAGAGAAATATGCTTGAAAAGTTGGTCAGTAAAGGCAGCCAAAAGCCGCATTTTTTGCAGTTCTCGGCTACGCCAATCCCTAGAACGCAGGCAATGATTGAGACGGCGCACATAGACGTTTCGCTTATCACAACAACACCTTTTAAAAAAGATATAACAAGCAGAGTTATTCATAAGAGCGATTTTAAAGATTTACTGCTTCATATAGAGGATGAGATAGCTAAAAAAAATCAAGTTCTTTTGGTCTATCCTCTTGTTGAGCAGAGCGATGTTTTAGAGTATCAGAGTATTGATGAGGCGAGAGGATTTTGGGAGAAAAATTTTAGCAACGTTTATGTTACCCATGGAAAAGACAAGGAGAAAGAGGAGGTTTTGCAAGAGTTTGACAAAAAAGGTGCTATTCTTATAGCTACTACGGTTGTAGAGGTCGGGATATCTCTGCCTAAACTTAGCACGGTTGTTGTCGTCGGTGCTGAGAGGTTAGGTCTTTCTACTCTTCATCAGCTTCGAGGTCGTGTTAGTCGTACCGGACTTAAAGGACACTGCTTTTTATATACAAACCAGAGTTCATCAGAGCGACTTGATAGATTTACCAAAACGACAAGCGGCTTTGATATTGCAAATCTTGATTTGAAGTTTAGAAAGGGCGGTGATTTGCTAAAGGGACACAACCAAAGCGGAAGCCAGTTTAGGTGGATCGATTTGGCAGAAGATGAAGAGATAGTAAAATGTGTGAAAATGGATTTGCAAAGGGGAGCTGCCCCTTTGCATATTGATTAATATAGCCCGAATCTTCCGTCGTTTCTTTTGTAAAGAACACGAGTTTTACCGTCGTTATCTATAAAGATTTCAAAGAGCTTTTTGTTCTCTTTTATATCGTTTAGAACATCTTCAACTTCGCGCGGTTTGTAAAGCGGGAGTTCGACAGGCACAATCTCATCCTCCATAGCCTCGCTTGCCTCATGAAGATCCACATTTGCACTAGCCTCGCTCTTAGCTTCGTTTATCCCGTCTTTATGGTGGTTGTTGTCTTTGTCGTGCGTACGGCGCATAGCTTTTTGAGCTCTTGCAGTCGCCAAATCGATAGCCGCATAGAGGTCTTGGTCATTTTGTTTGATAACGATGGAATTTTTGTGAGCCAAGTTGATAACATACTCAACAACCGACTGCTCTTTTCCCTTTTTTGTTTGAGTTGATGCGATGACATTCACAGAAATAATGTCCATGTTGTATTTGCTAAGTGTTTCGATAGATGAGTTCATATGAGCTTTGATAGGTTCTGTAAGCTCTAAATGTCGTCCTGTTAATGATATATTCATGTTAAATCCTTTAGTCTCTAAATGTGAAATATTATATCATTAAATGGTTTACAATATTTACAATTTAGAGTTTTTGGATGCTTCTTCTAAAGTAGTGAATTGGTTCTGCAGAAATGTTTGCATCGTCTCTTACACTTACCGTTATATCCATCAGTACCGAACCGTTTTGTTCGGGAGTCGTAATGTTAATATAGTTTGTACATCCGCCAACAGCCCCCGTATAAATATATTGCATAGTTACATTTGCGTCAAAGAGCGGATTTCCGCTGACATCGTCAAATGTGATATTTTTACTGTTGATACAGCCGTTTTGTGCAATATCTAAAAGTGTAAGTTCTGCCGCACTTTTTGAATACAACACGGCTTGTTCATAAAGATACAAGTCAGCTGTTCTTTTGCTTGTTTCGGCTGTTAAAGCCAGAGAAAGAGCCATAATTGTAGAGATTATTAAAATTACTATTATGGCAGTAATCATTGCAAAGCCTGAGCGTTTCTTTGCAAATCCGGTTCTTTTTTGGAGAGGATTGGTTTTTAGAATATAGTTTTTTCTTTGCATAACGAATAATCCTCCATCAAATCAGAATTTACACACACCTGTATTTTTACTATTGACCCAACTGCCATGAATTGGAAAGTACT
Organism: Sulfurimonas sp.; assembly: GCA_027448805.1. GTDB lineage: Bacteria > Campylobacterota > Campylobacteria > Campylobacterales > Sulfurimonadaceae > Sulfurimonas. The sequence continues at coordinate 4,428 of DAIDMU010000072.1, forward strand.
TACATCATTCATTATAACAGCACTTTTTCCATTTAAATAACTCTCTCCCTTCCACGGCTGATAATCATAGTAGAGCATAAGCGTACCTGTTTTTGTAGCAGCATTATAGTTTCTTATCCCAACAGCGTAGGCTGTCCATGCCAGTTGGTGGTACTCATAGATATTGGCACCGCTAAAATTCACTCCTGCTATTCCGGATGCAAACTGGTTTGGTTGACCCGCAACATCATTTATCGGGTGCATAACGCTGGTGTTATGATCACTTAAAGGTGTTCCACCTACCCAACCGTAATTATTTATATCGCTATCGGAGCCTATAAAGTAGAGAGCTGCATCGTCAATACCGCTGCCTCCATCTGATAGAGTACTTATAAGTGTATTAAGCGCTACTGTGTCTGTTCCTGGAGATACAAGAGTTGTAACATTTGAGAGGTCTAGATCAATTATCCCGCTCCAGTGCGGAAGCGTGCCAACATTTCCTCTAAAGCCGTCTATCTCGGTTCCGACCCACTCTAAAATAGGAGCAGTATGGTCCGTATTGCTAGCGAGTGCCTGAAAGGAGTTGTCTAGCTGTCTTGCTATTACAGAATCTTTTATGCGGTACTGAAGTCTTGAAGCTATGGATTCTACTGCTGCCGCACTGTTTGACTGCAGAGCGTTATTTATGCTTGAAAATATAAAACTCTTATACGCCTGAGAGAGAAGTTCGACGCCATACTTACTAAGAATGCCAATAATGACTATAACAAATATAAGTTCAAGAAGTGTAAAGGCAGATTTACGCATTAAAATCTCCTCTTATAAAAATCTATTTCGCCGATGTTAGCACTATATGTGCTTAAGAGAGTAATGGTATTTGGAGCCGCATCTGTTATTGTAACCGTAATTCTTTTAACATTGTTATCTGCTGCTCCTGTTTCATTAAAATTTCCAACCGCTACAGTGCTATAGTAATTATTTTTATATCCAGCCGCATCTTTTGTGGCATCGGTAAAAATCAATTCGCTTCCATGAACAGCATTATTTAGATTTGGAAAAGTTGCATTTGAGGTGTTTGTAAGCCCAATTGCACTGCTGTCCAAACATCTTCTGTGGTATGGTTGATTCACATGTCCTAGTCTTAGTCTATCTCCATTACAAGATATACCTTCTACATCTATAACTCTCTCTAAGCGGCTGAGATTGTTGTCATACATTGAGTTTAAGTCCCAGTAGTACGACGTTGCACCCATTAACTCGGCAGAAGCAGCAAAGATAGCCTCTTGAGCTATGTTGTCTTCGATGCCTTTTGAGGTAATTTGAGCCATCATAGGAAGAGTGATAACGGCGATAGAGATAACAACAATGGCAAATATAAGCTCTATCATGGTAAAAGCAAATCTACCAAGAGCGGTTTTTCTACTTACCACATTATTCTCCTGTTAGTAGTTGTTCCGCCTACGCTTTTTGTAGTGGTGTTGGTTTCATGCTCACCAGTCCAGCCACCTGAAAGATCAAACTCAACTTGGAACTCGTTTGTCGTGGCATTTGGATTTGTTTCATTTTGTATAAGCCATGCAGAAGCTGTATTTTGCATTGTTGTTTTGTATGGGAAGCCATTGTTTCCGTCATATGTTAAAGTTGTTTGCGATGGGTTGGTTGCCGTCGGTCCGGTTGCCGTTACACGAACGGTAGTAGTTTTTTCGCTAACCGTACCTGCTGTTCCGTCATGAGGAACTGCGTGCGCCCCATTTACATACCATCTCACATCATCAGTTCTTGTAGAGTTTACCCCGTTTGGAAGCAGAGTTTTATTGCAAAGGGTTCCAAAACAAAAAGACTCAAAGTAGATGTTTGCAGTGCCTGTGTTTCCTTGATATCTCTGTCTTGAAGCGTGTGTGCGACCAAATAGATATGTGGCATTGTTATCTATGGAATTGTTACCGTCAACAAGGTCTGTATCAGTAACAACCATTTGAGGAATCGTCATCTGGAATGGGTTGACTGGAACTATTATACTTCTGTCAAAGTTAAGGCGATAGTTTAGGTTTCCTACTCCGCTTGTAAAACGAGCAGCAGGGTGTGGAAAACTAAATGGACCGGCAATAGCAAAATTACCCACGACACTATTATTGTTATCATCATACCACAGCAACTGTGTCAAATCTCCAAGTGGTGGAGATGGATTTAATGTAATATTTAATACACTGTTTCCACTTTTTGCGTAACACTCGCTTGAGTAGTTTTGTGTAGTAGTATTTATGTCAAATGCTTTTGCGGTAACAACTGCATTTAAAGTCGCTGATATATCTTGATCTAAAGAGGCATTAGTATCAAAATTGTTTAGGTATGTAAACCCGTTTGAACCGTTCGCAAGAGTTCCGTTTACATCGAAATGGTCAGGTATAACCATAGGGTTAATAACAGTTTTTATTAAACAACCTATTTTGCCGTTTGCATCTGCAATATTTGTATCATCTTCATCAATACACTCAATCGGGTTTTTTGTACTGTCAACAGCTGTCCAAGTTGAGTCTGTTATATTGACATCAAAAACACCGACATCTCCAAACTTGATGTTGTTGGAAACATTTGTGTCAACACCGTTAAAAACTATAGCGTTGAAAGAAGTATCGGAAGAGTTTGTGAGGTTTCCATCAGGTACGGCACAGAGGTCTATCTGTGTTTGCGGTGCAACGGTAGCTATGCCGTTGTATCCGGTTAAGGCGGTGTTATTAAATCCTTTTGCTACAGTTGTTAAATCAAACTCTTGACCGGCTACAAGCGTTCCTCCTGGAGCAATTGCGGTTGTATAAGTATCTGGACGGATAGAAAAATTATCACTTGAACATCCATCCATACCCAGTGCATCAGCTAAACACATAGCACAACCGATATCATTGTTGTATTTGCTTGGGCTTATTGTTGTTTTCTTACCACCACAGCTTCCGTTATATGCACTTGAATCACAAGGTGCTGCTCCTCCTCCATCACCATATAAACAAGTAGCAACATACGGATACTCTGCAAGTGGGAAAACGTTTAAAATTTGTGTATCACTGTTTAGACACGCAGGAACTAGACATAAAGAACTATCCAATGAACTAGTTGCACAATTTAAGTCGCTTGTATTGTTTATGAGTGTGCCATAATCAATAAAGTTTGCCTTTATTCTCCTATTTGGCGATGCTTTAGCAAGGAGGAAGCCTTCTTCTTCATCTGCGGTGTCAACATCAATATTATCCACAACGGCAGTAGCATGTGAATTGTTGTGCACTATTTGCCCTCGCCATATAAGCTGGTCTTCTTCTGTACATGTGTTATCTGTAGTGTATAACATGACAGCCATATTAACTATTTTATTTCCTATAATACCGTTGTAAATTTGCTCATTTCCAGAAGTATCTAAATAAACGGCTTCTAAATTGAAATCTTTGTTTACCATTTTAGTAAAGATGTTTTTATCTGCTGCTGCGTATGAGCCGGCATTAGCATAAGATGTGTTTTCAATAACATCCATATTTCCGACCACAATGGCTTGCGGAATAACTCCAAAAGTGTTATCAAATTCTTCACATTTTGCCAGCTCACCTTCATATCTGTACCCTATGGTTGGCATCGTGTATGCTATTTGGTAAGATATAGAGGTGTTTCCGTCAAAGTTTGCAGTGGTTGAGTACTCAAAAAGAGCCTCTTGTCCAAATGTAAAATCTCCGCCTTGGTTGTAAGTAGCTCCTGACCCTGTATGAAGAGAGAATAGCTTTAACGGTGTGCTATAGTCAAATATATCGCCGTCTAACAAATCTGTAAGAGGCGCTGTTGTGTCTGTCATCATGTCGGCAACCGTAAGTCCAATAGGGTTAAGTTTATAGCTCGTTGAGCTCGGTGTATATGGAAGACCTGTATTAAAAGTTCTATAAAGCATAACTTTTTCAGCAGGTTCGTTCATGTCGTTTCTTAATAAAACTCTTACATCAATAGCACTTCCTTTTGCTACAAGAGCGCCTGTTGTAAGTTCAACTCCACCAGAGTTGTAAAGTTTTTCATAGTAACACATTCTAGGGTGATAAACTTCGGTTGAAAATGCGAGCATTGAGGGGTAAAAATAGTCAATATCTCCCCCTGTCCAAAGCTTAAAGCTTATGCTGTTTTGAGAATTTGAAAGAAGATCCTTTCCTGTAGTTCCGATTTGGTATGTTTCTATATCAATACCTTGATTATTGGTTAGCAAAGGAGTTCTTGTACCAGCTAATGAAATACTTGCATCAAATGCATTGTCAGAAGGAATGCCTAAATCAACCCAACTGCCTCCATCCTGCGCTTGAAATCTATCACCACTACGGTATTTGTCACCCTCTGCAGCAAATATTGAAACTGCAGATTCAATACTTCCGGTTGTAGGTGTATAAAAATTATCTACAGTAATTGTTGCAGAAGTTGAAGAGGTAGAACCTGTAATCTTTTGCCATCCGTCATAAACAGAAACACTTTTAAGTGGTTTTGAAACATTCTCATATATGACAACCAATGACCATGCACCATATTTACCGATAACTGCAGTACCACCCTGAATAGTATCTGTTGTTACAGGAACATTCGCAATGGTATAAGTTCCATCTTTCCAGCTATTTGCAGTAAATTTACTTGTTACGTCAATGAAAGCTGAGTAATTATCATAGGCTGTTGAATTTGCAGTCGTATAGGAGCCATAATTGACTACATTGGGAGTTCCGACATCAACATAGCTTCCGTTATCCTTTTTCATTTTCACATTCATAGATGAAAGAGCTGAAGCATCGCTGTGCTTAACGACAGACTGCAAATATAGTCCAGCCCATTTGACTGTACTGCCGGCAGGAATACTTAGTTCGGCAGTAGTCGCATTGAGATTCGTATCTGGTTTATAGCTACATAAATAAAGAGATTGATTATCCAGACCTGGTGTGTCCGCAAGAAAAGCACCGTTTGTGTAGCTGCTGCAATATGTTGTTTGAGTTGCTGATACTGGCTGAGGACTAGGTGGAACAACAAGGGTATTTCCGATTGTTACCATATCTCCAAACAAAACAGTTTGTTTTCTAAGACAAAAATTGCGTTCTGCATTTACAAGACCTGTTGCAGTACATGCTGAGCCGATACCTATCTGAAGTGTGCCTGTTGTTACTCCACCTCTTCCATCACTTACTGCATAGGTATATTCATCCGTCTCTCCAGTAAAATAGCCGGGTGTGTAAGTAAACGCGCCATTAGCTGCGATGGTAAGAGAACCAAAACTTAGAGTAAAGGTTCCTGCGTTGGTAACACTTAAAGAGTCGCCGTCTAAATCAGAATCATTTGTCAGTACATTTCCGCTTACGGCTGTATGAGAAGCTGTATTAAAAAGGTCATTAACAGTAACAGGAGGGCGGTTGAGTGTTACACTTATGGCAGGGCTAATATTGTTAGCTAATACTATATCATCCGTGCCGCTAGTAGTAACTGAAGCGGTATTGCTAAATGTGACTGCACCTGCAACGACAGAAGTAGGAGCAGTCACATTCAATGCCAGCGATGTAGAGGTTCCTTTTTCCAGTTCTGCAAGTGAACATGTTACAGTTACAGGCGAGCCAACACCGCTACAACTCCAATCAGTTCCGTTTCCGCTTGTAAATGACATTCCAGATGGCAATGTGTCGGTAACATTAATACCTAACGCTTTAGTGCTAGCGGATAAATTTGTTACCGTTATTGTGTAAAACATGGCTGAAGCTTCATTGACTATAGCCGATGAAGCCGCTTTTGTTATACTTAAGTCAGCTTTCGCAGCTCCAAAGAGATAACTAGGAAACGACACTGTAAACAAGACAATTAAAAAAGAGCGAAAGAAATTCATTGGGTCCTCCAAGTAAAAGCATGAGCTCGACTTACTAATCTTACATTATACTATCAGTTGTACTTAATAAGCGCTTAATGATTTTAGCGAGGCTAAGAGATTATTGTGAAGTTAAATTATTTTTTATCTATTTTATTTTTCTGGAACTAGCGTAGGAAAAAGAAACGATGCCATAGAAGCTCCGATTTTTAATCTGATTGGAGATGCTTTCGAATCTGATTCTATAAAATTTCGTTTCAGCAGCTCAGCTGTAACCCTAGATGCTGTTCTCTCTTTTATGTCTATGATTTGAGCAATTTTTCCTCTTTTACACTCGCCATTAAGCAGTAAATATTGAAATATCTTATTGCTATGTTTTGGCAAAGGTTCTATATCTAGCAGGCCGTCATCTGCTTTTTGAACAAATAACTCAATTTTTGATGAAAGAGCATCTAGTTTAAGGTGTTTACTCATAAAAAGTACTTGATCTAGCGAAATATCAAGCATAAAATTTACATACTCCTCCAAAGCCTTTGATGAGAGCGAACCTTTGCCATCAAATTGCCCTTGTTGTGGCATATCGGCAAGAGATAGGTATTTTTTATATTCTAGAGAATTTCTTGAAAGTCCGCGTGAGATGTTCCACATGCCGTAGCCACTCATGCCAATACTTATAAACGCCCCATCCAGTGCTAGTCTTGCAGCCCTGCCGTTGCCATCTAAAAACGGGTGTATCCACATTAGTCTATGATGCGATGATAGCGCATAAATCAGATTAAGAGCTTTGCTTGAGTTTAATGATTTATTATAAAGGTGCTCAAATTCGTTCATTAAACTTTCAACCTTATCATAGCTTGGTGCTATGTGATTTCCAACTTTAACACTTTGCTTGCGGATAGCTCCAGGAACTATTACTCCTTCTAAATCATTATGTGCTACATGTAAAAATGGTTCCATGCCTTTTTTGCCATAAAAACTTTTGTGAATATTTAAAATAAACTCTTTGCTGTACGGTGAGCCATCAGGAGTGCTTTTAAAATAGTTTTCACACTCTTTTTGAACTTCTATGTGAGCAAGCGAAAGTATTTGCAGGTTTCTCTCTTTAGTGTCTTTAGAGTAGTCGTTTTGCATTGCTCTTTCTATATCTATGATGTGGGTGCCTTCCGATTCTATCTTGTTGGAGTAGTAGCTGTTGACTGTGTATAAAAGGTTTTTTACGGCTTGAATAATTTGAGTTGTATGCGTTCCCGTTAGTTTTGCACTTTGGATTAAAAGTTCATCAGCTTTGGATATCAGAGTAGAATTGATATTTCCGTTTATATCCGTAGGCGCTATCGGAGTGAAGTTCATGAACAGCCTTTTTTATATTGATAAACAAATTATATCATAATTTTATGGCGAGTTAAATGGCGAGATGTTAACACCTTGAAGAGCCCAATATAACGCTAAAATAAAATAAATATAAGTGATTTTAAAGATATATTTGGCGAGTTAAATGGCGATATTTTTGTTACAACTTCTACTTCTTTAAAAAAGTAGAAATTTTCTCTGCAACACTGTACTTTGTAGATTCTGATAGGATAATTTGAGCAGCTTTGTTGTTGTCGGTGTTAAAGACCATAGGCCCTACAAAGTTTACTACCGAGTTCTCTATCGGGGATTGGATAAGGACGATGTTTAAAATTATTAGGTTTGAGTTTTTATCTATGCCGAGCAGCTGTTGCGTGTTGTCAGGAATTTCAAAATCATACTCCCTCAAGACAAACGGGTTAATTAGAGTAAAAGAGATATATTTATCTTCCGCTGATTGCATTCTCATAAAAATATCATCAATCTTCTCCAGCGTCACTTCTTTTACATTTTCAAAGCCTAAAATAGGTACACAAATATCAAATTTCATAAAAACCCCTGTCATTTATTTCGTTAATTGTATCACTTTAAGCATAAAATATACCTAGTTTAATGAGTGTTGTATATCTTTTAGATAAAATATCAACCTATTTATAATCAGGAATATATTTAATGAAATTAAAAACTTACAAGATAATCGCTCTCTTGCCCATAGCACTGCTTTTTACAAACTGCTCAAAGAGCGTCGAGGAGTATAACAAACCTGCAATGTACTGGTACTCAAAAATAGTGGAGAATGTTTCTCATGGCGATTTGGAGCAGGCGGATAGTTACTACAGCTCACTCCAGGGGGAGCACATCGGCTCTCCTTTGCTTCCTGAAGCAACCATGATACTGGCTCTTGCCCACATGCATGAAGAGGAGTATCTCCTAAGTGAGCATTTTTTGGATGAGTATATAAAAAGGTATGCAACGCCAAACGAAAAAGAGGAGGCGGAGTTTTTAAAGATAAAAGCAAAATACAAAGCCCTTCCAAATCCAAGACGTGATCAGGTTTTGATAGATGAAGCCATAACGGACGGAGAAGCGTTTAAGTCCAACTATCCAAATTCCATCTACACAGAGATTGTAAATACAATGCTTACACGCCTCTATCTTGCGCAGTTTGTGTTAAATGAAGAGATAACTGACCTTTATAAAAGACTTGATAAGCCAAAAAGTGCCGATTATTACAGAAGTATAAATCCACAGCCATGGATACTCTCCCAAGATATAAACAGAGCTACTGCCTCTTGGTATCGTGCATGGTTTGAGGGGGACGGTACTTCTAGCTGGTATGAATTTTTGATACCGGATACAAAAAGTGTTGTATCAAGAAACTCTGTATCAGAGGATGATAACATATCAGGAGATAACAATGAAGCTAAGTGATTACAGTAATTTTCCTACAAACATACCCGTAATTGCCGAAGATGAGATTTTTTTATATCCTTTTATGATTGCACCGCTTTTTTTGAGTGACGATAGCAATATATTGGCGGCTACAAAAGCCATAGAAGACGGCTCTTTAGTAATAGTCTGTCCAACTAAGCCCTCACAAGAGGGAGAGCGAGAGTTTGAGTCGCTTTATGACGCAGGTGTAGTTGGTTCTATTATGAGAAAAGTGGCGCTTCCCGATGGAAGAGTTAAGGTTCTTTTTCAGGGGCTTGCTCGTGCTAAGGTTTTATCTAAAGTTTCGGATAATCCGCTTATGGCACATGTAGATGTGATAAAAGCAACAAACGTAAACTCACTAAAGATAGACGCAATACTGGAAATTCTTCGTGAAAAAGTTAGAACACTCGCTAGTGTGAGCAACTATTTTCCGCCGGATTTACTCAGAACAATAGAAGAAAATCATGACTATAACCGCATCATCGATCTTATTTGCAGTACCGTTAAGATAAAGAAAGAGCAGGCTTACGGCTTGTTTGTAGAATCAAACACCGAGAAGAGATTTTTAGACCTTATAGAGCATCTTATTGATGAAATTGAAGCTAACAAACTTCAAAAAGAGATTCGCTCAAAAGTGCATACACACATAGAGAAGATAAACAAAGAGTATTTTTTAAAAGAGCAGTTGAAGCAGATTCAAAAAGAGCTTGGAAGCGATACTTCAAGAGACGAAGAGATGCAAGAGTATCGAAGAAAACTTGCAGCCAAAAAAGAGAAGATGAGCCCTGAAGCTTACAAAGAGATAAACAAGCAGATAGAGAGATTTTCGCGTATGCACCCTGACTCTTCCGATGCTTCAATGACTCAAACATACCTTGACTGGGCTTTGGAGATTCCTTTTGGAGACGAGAGCAAGAAAGAGCTCAAAATCAGCGAAGTGGAAAAACAGCTTGACAAAGACCACTTCTCACTTGAAAAACCAAAAGAGAGAATAGCAGAGTTTTTTGCGGTTAAAGAGCTGATGGAGCTAAGAGGCGTAAAAGGCAATTCAGGCGCAATAATATGCTTCTGGGGTCCTCCCGGAGTCGGTAAAACATCATTGGCAAACTCAATTGCCGAAGCTTTAAAAAGACCGCTCATCAGAATTGCACTCGGCGGGCTTGAGGATGTAAACGAGTTAAGAGGGCACAGAAGAACTTATGTCGGAGCAATGCCAGGACGTATAACACAAGGGCTGATTGACGCAAAAAAAATGAATCCGGTTGTGGTTTTGGATGAGATTGACAAAGTCGCAAAAACAGGAAGAGGCGACCCGACGGCTGCACTCTTAGAGATACTAGACCCTGAACAAAACAGAGAGTTTCGTGACTACTATCTTAACTTTAATATTGATTTGAGCAAGGTTATATTTATAGCAACGGCAAATGATGTCGGCAATATTCCAGCACCTCTGCGTGATAGAATGGAGTTTATAGGTATTAGCTCATACACTCCTCAAGAAAAATTTGAGATAGCATCAAGATATCTTATACCGCAAGAGCTTAAAAAACATGGACTTAGAAAATCTGAAGTCAGCATCTCTAAACCGGCGTTAAAAGAGCTGATTCACAGCTATACACGCGAAGCAGGCGTTCGTAATCTTCGCCGCCGTCTTGCCAACATGTCAAGAAAAGTAGCTCGTGAAATTTTGGAACATCCGGAAACCAATAAAGTTTCACTGACTCAAAAAAATCTTAAAGATTATTTTGATAAAACGGTGTTTGAGATAGAAAAAACGACAAGGATTCCGGTTATCGGAGTTGTTAATGGTCTTGCTTGGACGGCAGTCGGCGGGGATGTTTTAAAGATAGAGAGCATCCGTATAAAAGGCAAGGGCACAATGCAGCTTACCGGCAGTCTCGGCGAAGTTATGAAAGAGTCGGCGGTAATCGCATACAGCGTTGTAAAAACTCTAATTGACACTAAAAAATTAAAAATAGATGCAAAAAATATTCCGCTTTCTCCAAAAGAGGTTGAGGATAAAGTTAAAATCGACTCCAGCGAAGTTTACAAGCGGTACGATTTGCATATACATGTTCCAGACGGCGCAACTCCAAAAGATGGTCCAAGCGCAGGCATAGCTCTTGTAAGCGCTATTGCTTCAATCCTAAGCGGCAGAAAAGTTCGCTCAGAAATTGCGATGACGGGAGAGGTGTCGCTTAGCGGGGATGTTCTGCCAATAGGCGGGCTTAGAGAGAAGCTGATTGCAGCACATAAAGCTGAGATGAGCAAGGTGCTTATTCCGTCAAAAAATTATGAGAGAGATTTAGATGATATTCCAAGCGAGGTAAGAAAATCGCTGGAGATTGTCGGAGTTAGCAGGATAGAAGAAGTCTTAAAACAGGTTTTGGTTTAAAACTTCTTCTATAATTTAGTATTTAGATTATAATTGACTCTATCTTTTGCATCAATTCAGCACTTCTTATAGGTTTCATTAAAAAATCGTTAGCGCCGAGTTCCAGCGCTTCGGTTTTTTTTGTCTCATCTGTTGTTAAAACAATAATAGGAAGCTGCTCTATATTTTCATCTGAACGAACAACTTTTAGTACTTCCAATCCATTCATAATAGGCATAATAATGTCTAAAAGAATAAGATTTATGTCACTTCTTGATTTTATTTGACCAATAGCGTCAGCTCCATTTTTTGCCTCTATTACCTCTTTGACATCAGGATTCTTCATCAGCATCGATTTTAAGAGTTTAAGGTTTATCAAATCATCATCGACCGCTAGTATTATTAACTCTTTTGACATCTATTTTTCCTTTTAGGCATATTTTGTAAACAGAGATTTTAACAGATCTCTGTTTACCACATTATCTATTATTTCATCTACGTGCTCTATATGTTGTGAACTGTTTTTTTGAATAGAGTCATCTACTAAGACGACATGGGATTCAAGTCCGTTGGAGAGGCTCAGTTTTCTAATGCTTGAAGCTATCTCTTGAACATCTAAATCACTATACTCCTTGTCAAAAAGAACAACTTTGTAAGAGTAGTTATTTATAAGCTCTTGAAAGTCTATCAAAGAGGATGCTATCTCATAGGTTAAGCCGCCCATTGCTTCTATCACTTTGGTGTACAGTCTTGTTTCAAAAGCGCTTTTTTTAGCAATCAATATATCCGCTCTATATTCAGGAGTTGTGTGTTCCTGAGCTTCGGTTAGTTTTTCTACTAGAACATCTTGCGCGCTCATATTTTGTGTCTCATGAGCTTCGGATTTTGGCATGTCGGCAGCCTCAACTATATAATCAGCCAAGAAGTTATTGAGTACTGATATTATCTCCGCACGTACAAGCGGTTTTGTCGTATATTCATCAAGCCCTGCAGCCAGGAACTTCTCTCTGTCTCCTTTTAGGGCATTTGCCGTTAGCGCAACGATAGGTGTATGAGGCTGATTGTAGTCATGCTCCCACTCTAAAATCTCAGCAGTTGCTTCAACCCCGTCAAGGAACGGCATCTGAATATCCATAAATATAAGATCATAATTTCCGTCTTTTCTCTTTTGAAACGCATCAAGACCATTGTTTGCAATAGTTACGGTTAACCCTAAATCCTCAAGCGTTCTTTGGATAAGTTTTTGATTTATTATATTGTCTTCCGCAACCAAGACGTTAGCAACAAATTTTGATTTGCTTAAGTCAAACTTTTTACGAGACTGCTTCTTAACAACCTGAGTAGCAGAATTTAATAATACATAGTTCTCTAATGCCAGCTTTATCTTACTTGAGTGTATAGGTTCATAAAGAATTTTAAATATATCAAAGCCAAGCGAATCTACTCGCTTCATTAAATTTGATTTTGTTAAAACTATAAGTTCCTGCGGAAGTTTTGCAAATTCACGCAGAGAATCTTCCGTCACATAATCATAATCCACAAACAGAAGATTATAGTTTGCCTCTTTTTGAAGAATCTCTATTTTGCTTATATCTTTAAATGTCGTATATCCGACCCCAAAATAATCAAGATACTCTCTCAAATATCTGTCCTGTTTTTTAAGTTTTACGGAGTCGCTTAAAATCAGTGCTTTTAGAGTGTTGAAACTTCCTTGAGAGCTTTCGTTTAGAGTTTCAACTTCTTCAAAATCAATAGTGAAGAAGAAAGTTGTACCCTCTCCAACCTTACTCTCTAAGTCAAGTTTACCGCCCATAAGCTCAACGAAATTGCTTGAAATTGTAAGTCCAAGTCCAGTACCGCCGTATTTACGCGTAATAGAAGTGTCGGCTTGAGAAAATGCTTCAAAGATTTTAGATTTTTGCTCGCTCGTAACACCGATACCGCTATCTTGAATCTCAAACTTAACTCTTGTTTTACCTATCTCGCTAGAATTGACTCTTCTGATATTGACGTTGATTGAACCTGCATTGTTGGTAAATTTGACGGCATTTGAAAGAAGGTTGATAATAACCTCTTTAAGTTTTGTAGGGTCGCCTTTAAGTGGAAATTCAAGACTTGGGTCGATGAAACAGCCGAGATTAATATGTTTTTCACTAGCACGAACCGCATAAACTTCAACAGCGCTTTCAAACTCTAATATCGGGTTGAATGCAATATGTTCTATTTCGAGTTTATTACTTTCAATTTTAGAGAGGTCAAGAATGTTGTTGATGATTTCAAGCAGGTTCTCAGAACTTTTTTCAATAATGTCGACAAATTCACTCTGCTCCTCTTTTAAGCCTGAATCTTTCAAAAGTTCAGTAAATCCGACAATACCGTTTAGCGGAGTACGTATCTCATGTGACATATTTGCCAAGAACATTGATTTTGCTTCACTCGCCTCTTGGGCAGAGAGTTTATCTCTTTTTGTCTGCTCAATAATCTCTTCAAGAAGCGCATAAGCCAAGTCCGTACCTTCTGATGTATGGAGGTTTATTTGTCTGCTGCTCGAGTCATAATCCTCAGCAACTTTTCCTAAAACGCTCTCAAGGTGTTTTATGTTGTTGGTAATCTCTTTTGAGAGGATATAACCAAGAAGCGCAAGAACGATTGCAACGAGCCATACGGATAGGGTTATTATTAGTACTTGCAGAGAATTTTTTTGTACATCGCTTGCCCTGTTATTCATGGCATTAAGAAGCAAGTTTTCTGCCTCAGAGATAATGTTGATCTTTTCTGACAACATTGTAAACCAAATACCGGAGTCAATCTCATACTCTCCGCTCTCGGCAACTGAAATAATCGCGGTTCTTTCATTGTTTATATCTTGAAATAATTCTATATTCTCTTCAGTCGTAAACAGTGCGTCCAGTTTAGTTACCAGAGCTTTGTTATGTATCCCCTCATAGTTAATAGCATCAGCTTTACCGATAATAGAAATCCACTTATTTAAGTCTTCGCTTTCCAATGCTGTTGAACGAGAGATGATATATGCAAGATAACCTCTCTCAATTCCAGAAGCCTCTTTGGCATTAACCATTGAGATATATAGAGAGTAGAGCTCATTAATCTCTTTATCTACCTGATTGTCAGCAATTTGCTCCAGCTGCTTAATGAAAACTTCTTGAACCGCAACATAAACGTTCATAAACATTTCATTAAACTCTATTTTATGTTCATCCACAAGCGGTCTAACCGATTTGATTTTAGCCATAGAAGCAATAACGCCGTCTATGTTGGCACAAGCCAAACACTCTGATTTGTTTTTGCTATCTTTGTGTGTATGGAGTGTTGTATTATTTTGTGAATACTCAAGATATTTGGCTGCCTTTTCATCGACAACTTTTCTCTGCTCATTGAGAGATTTTAAAATATTTTCTGTTTTATTGCCGAGATACATTGCGCTCATACCGCGTTCACGGGCAACATTACCTACCACTTCATTAAGATGCTTGTTTTGATCCAATTTGTCTTGAAGTTCTTGCGCTGCATTAAACGCAACGTAAGAGTTATAAAGATAGTAACTTGTTACCGAAAAGAGAATAAAAATCGGTAAAAGACTTATTAGCCTTAATCTATTTTTTAATCCAAGTTGCATTATTTACCCTCTGTTTTTGAGATTAAATCTAGTTTTGAGAGAACACTTTTTACAAAAGCTTTAGCACTATTTGCATCAGTTGAGTTGATAATAGCTTCTAGTGAGCTGTCAAAATCGTGAATCCTCATGTTTTCACTCATCACTTTTAGTTTTATAGCGGCACTCTTGCATGCATATAAATCATTTTTTTCAATAGAGCTGCTCATTGACTTTGAGAGATCTTTCGTTTCACTCAAGTAATCTTCAAACAGTTCATTAAAACTATCTATGTCCAAGCCAATATCATGTGCTATCTTTTTTTTGTCATAATGGAGAACGGTCTCTTGAACCTCTTCGATTTTATCTTGAATAACGCTTTTTGGCTCCTCTAAAGCAGGCAAATCTTCATCAACCATCATAGCTTCATCTATCTCTGCAATAGGTTTTTGCTTTAAAAAATCATCATCCGCCAGTTCCGGCATATCTATGGAGTCAGGAACTTGCGAATCATCAATCTCTATAGTTGAGAAATCTTTTGGTTTATCAGTTTTTTTAGCAGGTGAAAAGCTGTCGTCTTTAAATGATAAAACAAAATCCTCTTCAACTTCTTTAGGCTTTTCTACGGGAGCCAAAGGCTCAGGTGGCGTGTTTTCTTTGTTGTCCAATTTATTTATGATTCTATACAGCCTATTTAGATTTGCCATAATTTCATCGTCATTGTTTGATGAGTTGATTATCGTTAAGGCGTCCAGCGCATCTTCAATTCTAAGATTCGCGGCAACACCTTTGAGTTTGTGAGACTGTATTTTTAGATTATCACTGTTTCCTATTTTTGCCGATTCGTAAAGGTCATTTTTAAAACTGTTTGCCTGCGCAATAAAGTCCTGTATAAACTCTTCTACCAAATCTATCGGCAAGCCAAGGTCTTCAGATGCAACATGCGGGTCATATATGTAATCTGCAAAAGAGTCCTCTTCTTTATGTTCTTCTTTTTTTTCAATAACTTGTTTTTTCAGAGGCTCTTTAACAACAGGTTTTTCTTTTTCAACAACCGGCTCTGCTACAATTTCTCTCTTTTCTTCTTCAATCTCTATATCAAGAGGTTTGCCAACATCAAAGGCAAATTCGTGGGCATCTTCCTCATAAATGTCTTTAACAATATTTGGATTTAGGCGCTCATGCGTGACATCACTTTTTGGAGCGGCTTTTGGGGGAGTTATAGGCTCTTTAACCGCTTCATCCTGTTTCTGCGCCACACTGATAGCTATTTTTTCATTTTGCGCTTGTGATAAAGCTTTAATATTTGGCAACTCTATGATGTAGGCTTTCTGGGTAGGGCTATCGACCAAATAGATTGTTCTGATATCGATGGTTGTCGAGTAGCTCTTGCCTTTAACATTAATAATCGCTTTGGAATCTACACCGCTGTCGCTGCAGGTAATATAATCAATCCAGTGAACATGTTTAAAATTATGAATGTAACCCGGTGATTTTACAAACAAATCGGCAAAATCTGCTACTTCAGCGCGTAAATCTGCGAGACTTGAGAAGCCAAGAGTTTTTAAATCACTCTCATCAATTCCTAAAAACTCTTTTTTATGATTATAGATTAACATGTGAACCCTTTACTTAATTATTAGTGTTTTGATGAGATTTTTCATTCTCTTGGATGTTTTTTCTAGGAGAAGGCTTGCTTACGGAGATATATCCTGTTGTTTGCCCTTTTTTGTCTAGTATCGGAGCAATTTCTATATCAGTCCAGTAGTAACGGCCGTCTTTACGCAGATTTTTAAGCATGCCGTTGTAGACTTGGCCGCTGCTTAGAGTTTTCCACATCTTTTCATATACGGCTTGGTCAACGTCTGGATGTTTTATTATGCTGTGGCTGGTGTTGATAAGCTCATCAATCGTATAACCTGATATTTCACAAAATTTTCTATTGACAAAAGTTATGTTACCCTTCAAATCTGTTTGACTAATAGCTACTTTGCCTTCAAAAACATACTCTTCATTTTTCGGTACAACTTTGTTCATAGAAACCTCTGTGTAATATAGTTAACGTCATAAACTCGACTAAATATATCATTAATAGTTTAAAAAAAAACTTATATATAAATATTTTTTATTATTTTTGCATCTTTTAGGTTTAAAATAGAACTTATTTCTTCAACGCTTGATTTTTTTAGTGCATCAAACGTGCCAAAGTGTTTTAGTAACTTTACAATCTTTGCTTGAGATATCCCTTTGAGCGTCAAAAGCTTACTCTCTTGGTCAAGTTTTAGTTTGGTTTTTTTGTGAAAGCCTATGGCGCATCTGTGGGCTTCATCCCTTAGTTTCTGTACCCATTGGAGTTTTTTATCGCTCTCTTGGAGTTTAAAAGCGCTCTCTTTTGTGTGGATGATATCTTTTGCTTTTCCTTTGGCACGGTGGGCTTTTGCGTCAATTTTTTCTTTCGATATAGCTATAACATCTAAAAAAATTCCCTCTGACTCCAAAATTTCAAGAGCAAGATTTAAAAGTGTGCTTCCGCCGTCTAAAATCCATAAATCAGGCGGAGAGTTTTTAGAAAAACTCTCCGCTCTTCTTGTAAGAAGCTCTCTCATTTGAGAGTACTCGTCTCTTGCATTTAGATGGTAGATACGATAGTTTTTTTTATCAAATTTGCCATCCTCATAGACCGCCATTGCTCCGACGGTTGCCACTCCAGACATATGTGAGTTGTCAAAAATTTCTACACGATTAGGAGTTTTTTGCAGTGAAAAAAGTTCCTTTATTTCATCTATTATTTCGATATCACTTTGTTTATGCTCTTTTTTTAGAAGCTCGGAGGCGTTGATGAGAGCCAAATCTATAAGCTGTTTTTTATTTCCGGTTTTTGGCACTCTTATATGTGCTTTTTTTTCAAAAAGTGTCGTGAGGTAGCTCTCTATAATATCTCTGCCTTCAAACTCTGAGGCTACTAAGATTGGTGCTATAATTGGAGGTTTGCCGCTAGAGTAGAACTCCATTATTACCCTTTGGTATATCTCATCTTCATCATACCCTTCGTGAAGCTGAATATAGTCGTAAGTAGAGGAGATTATTTTGCCCTCTCGCATAAACATTCTGACAACAACTGCTCTGTTTGGTGTGTTTTGTACCACAAAAATGTCATAATTTTCATTGCTTGCAAAATCTATCTCGCTCTTAATCTCTGAACGGCCTATTCTTTCGCATCTGTCTCTTATCTCGCTTGCCTCTTCAAAACGGAGGTTCTCGGCATAAAAGAGCATCTTCTCTTCTAGTCTTTTTATCAATATTTTTTTGTTTTGAATCAACTCTTTTGCCGTGTCAAGCTCTTTTTTGTAGGTCTCCTCTGAAACTTCCAGCTCACATGGACCCAGACACTTTCCTATCTGATAGTAGAGGCAGAGTTTTTTTGATTTTAGAGGCCCTTTTTTTTGAACAAGCCTGCATATCTCATAGACAGAGTCCAAAATATCTCGAGCACCCACGGAATATGGACCATAGTATTTAATATTTGGAGATTTTATAATTTTTCTAGTTATCTCAAACCTTGGGTAACTCCGCGAGTTGTCTATGTAGATGTATGGATATGTCTTATCGTCGCGAAGCAAAATATTGTACTTTGGAGTAAGCTGTTTTATAAGTGAATTTTCAAGTATTAGCGCATCGTGTTCTGAATTTACGACTATGTAGTTCATAGAGAGCGTCTCAGAAATCATCTTTGTAATTCTGCTTGAGAGATTTGGGTTAGGTTTTAGCTCCGGAGTGAAGTTAAAATAGCTCTTTACCCTTTTTGCCAGACTCTTCGCTTTTCCAATGTAGAGCAGATGTCCGTTTTTATCGAAATATTGGTATATTCCGGCAGAATTCGGCAGCTGTTTTATAGTCTCTTCAAGATTCATGATTGTTAGTTTCTTTTATAATTTTTTGGATGCTTCTGACTAATGAATTTAATTTCTCGTCTTCTATATTTACCTCAAAATTACCGGTTGAACGCTCTTTGTAGATTTGTTTCACCTCTTTGAAATTTTCTTGACTCTTTTTTGGGGTATGTGTCACAAAAGCTTTTATATCATCAAAGATACTCTCTTTGCACTCTTTGCACTCCTCGGGCATATAAAACTTTAAAGCACTTTTAATGCTTTGTATATTATTATCAAACTCTTGTTTCCCAACGGGATGATTAAATACAAAAAATAGGGTTCTGTTTTTTATGTAGGCAAAGTTGATCATTTTTTGTACAGGTGCAGTGAACATAGATTGTACTATTTTAATACACTTGTAATAAGATAGTTTAGAGAATTGAGGTCTACTTTGAATAGAGTTTATAATTTGAGCAGCGTTTTTCATTTAGTAATTATAGCAATGTTTTTGTTAAGTTTGAGTGGATGTGGATACAGGGCAGATCCATATTATTTAGAGAATGCGCCACAGGGTGATAATAATATAAAATTTATTATCAAAAAGCCAAGCAGTGATAATAATGAAAGCGATAATGTAAATAGATGAAATATGATGTGATAATAGTAGGTGCGGGCGTAGCAGGTCTTTATGCCGCAATGCATCTGCCGCGTGATAAAAAAGTTCTTCTTATAAACAAAAGAGAAACTTTCAAATGCAATAGCTTTTATGCCCAAGGCGGTATAGCTCTAGCCATTGATAAAGAGGATATTCCGCTGCATATAAAGGATACGCTTGATGCAGGAGCAGGTCTTTGTGATGAAGAGGCTGTAAAAGTTCTGAGCGAGAGTTCAAGAGGTATTATTGATGATTTAATAGCGCGCGGATTTGAGTTTGACAAAGACAGAGAGGGGAAATTGCTCTATACAAAGGAGGCGGCCCACTCGAAAGAGCGCATACTTCATGCGGGCGGAGATGCAACCGGCAGATACATGCACTACTTTTTGCTGGAGCAAAATCCACATCCTATGCTGACGGATGCCAGAGTCGTGGATTTGCTTATAAAAGATGGTGAATGCTACGGCGTGACGGTGCTAGACCATAGAGAGAGCAGAAATATATATGCAGACAATGTAATAATTGCCAGCGGCGGGGTAGGCTCACTATATGAGTATCACACAAATGCGCCGTGTATCAGCGCCGATATGCAGGGTCTTTGTGTTTTAAAAGGAATAGAGCTCGCAGACATGGAGATGATGCAGTTTCACCCGACCGTTTATGTTGATAACAACTCTGCTCAAAAGCTGCTCTTAACAGAGGCATTAAGAGGCGAGGGTGCTACCGTTGAGGATGAAAAGGGAAGAAGATTTCTGTTTGATTATGATGAGAGAGGCGAGCTTGCTTCAAGAGATATTGTCAGCAAAGCGATATATGATCATAATAAAAAAACGGGAATGCAGACATACCTCTCATTTAAAAATTTTGACCATGTCTATTTTACAAAAAGATTTCCAAACTTATATAAAAATTTACAGCTTTTAGGGTTTGATGTGCCAAAGCAGAGAGTTCCGATATCTCCGGCTTTTCACTATGCAATAGGCGGGATAAAAACGGATATAAACGGTGCCGTGCCGAGTGTTAAATCTCTTTATGCCGTGGGCGAGGTTGCATCTACGAAAGTTCACGGTGCAAACAGACTTGCTTCAAACTCTCTTCTAGAGGGTCTTGTATTTGGGAAAAGGGCAGTCGAGGATATTTTAAAGAAAAAGAGTGCTAAAAAAGAGATAAAATTTGAAGTAAGCGATGAGGTAATGAGCCTTAAAGAGGATAAGGAGAAGAAGAATCTTCTTAGAAAAATCATGTGGGAAAATGTCTCAATAGTCAGAACGAAAAAAGGTCTAAGCAGTGCGCTTAGTCAAATAAATACTCTTTTAAATGAAAAAATCGGCAAACTTCTTAAATTTCGTCTGCTTACCGCAAAAGAGATTGTGAATGCGGCATTAGCCAGAGATGAGTCAATAGGTGTGCATTTTATAGAAAAGTGTGATAATGATTAAATTATTAATTATTATGCTCAGTTTTAGTTTTGTGTTCGCAAATTCAGGAAATGTCGCTGGTACCATCCCTGATTTAACATTTACATGGGTTGGTTTTGCTTCTCTTGTTGTATTTGTGGTTGCGTACTATTTTGTAGCAACTGAAGAAAAATATCATATTGATAAAGCTAAGCCGGCACTGCTAGCAGGTACTTTCATGTTTATCATCATAGCGGTATTCTACATGTTAAATGAACTTGATATGAATCTTGTTAACACTCAAGTAAAGCATTTGATACTTGAAATAGCCGAGATCTTTTTCTTCCTATTTGTTGCGATGACCTATATTGAAACATTAATTCATATGAATGTTTTTGAGAAGTTGAAATATAACCTTGTCTCAAAGGGTTATACGTATAGAAAACTTTTTTGGCTTACAGGTTTCTTGGCATTCTTTATCTCGCCGGTTGCCGACAACTTGACAACAGCGCTTATTCTCTCAACCGTATTAATTACAATTGAGCGTGAAAAGGCATTGTTTTTAGTCCCCGGTGCCATTAATATAGTTGTTGCGGCAAATGCGGGCGGTGCATGGAGTCCGTTTGGGGATATCACTACGCTTATGGCTTGGACATCGGGCAAAGGGCAGTTTGCAGACTTCCTGTTTCTGTTTCCCGCTGCAATCGGCGGATATCTGATAACCGCATATCTGCTAAGCAGATTTGTGCCTGAAACTCAGCCAAATTTTGACGTTACGACAGAGAAAGTCCCTGAGCTGATGCAAGGAGCCAACAGAGTTGTTGCGCTTGGAGTAATAACGATTCTCTCGGCAGTGCTCTTCCATCAGTTTTTGCATCTTCCGGCTATGTGGGGTATGATGTTTGGTTTGGCGCTTCTAAAAATATATCAATACAGATTGAAGAAAAAGTATAACTCAAAGCTCAATATATTTGAATCTATGAGCAAAATAGAGAACAATACGCTTCTCTTTTTCTTCGGTATTTTGGCTGCAGTCGGAGCGCTCTATTTTGTAGGATGGCTAGGGTTTGCTGCCGTTGTTTATGACCCGTCAGTTTTGGGACCTACTTGGGCAAATATAGGCGTCGGTTTCCTCTCTGCTATCGTTGATAACGTTCCTGTTATGTCTGCGATTTTGAAAGCAAATCCTGACATGGGAGTTGATCAGTGGATGCTCGTTACCATGACCGCGGGAGTAGGCGGCTCGTTAATCTCGTTTGGTTCTGCTGCTGGAGTAGGCGTAATGGGCAAACTTCCTGGAATTTACACATTCAGCTCACATATGAAATACGCATGGACTATTTTTATAGGTTATGTTGCATCTGTTGCTATTTGGTATGTGCAGTATCAGGTATTAGGTCTATATATTAAACATTAATCTTAATTATTGTATCCTTTCATCATCGAAGGGGTGCGCCCTCTTAAAGCCATTTTTGGCACTTCAAAACACTCTTAAAAAGGTATCATATGACAAATGTTAGCATCATAGTATTAGATTTTGGCTCTCAATATACCCAGCTTATTGCTCGTCGTCTTCGTGAAGATAAAATTTATTGTGAAATTCTTCCTTACCACACAAAGGTAGAAGATATTAAGGCTAAAAATCCAAAAGGAATTATTCTTAGCGGAGGACCATCTTCTGTCTACAACAAAGATGCATATGAGGTTGACCTTGGCGTTTACAAGATGGGAATACCTGTTCTTGGTATCTGTTATGGTATGCAAAGAATTGCTGTTGATTTTGGCGGCAGTGTTATTCGTTCATCTCATCATGAGTATGGTAAAGCTGAACTAAAAATCAAAGATGTCGGTGAGAACTGTTCGCCGCTCCTAAAAGATTGTGATGATGACAGAGTTGTATGGATGAGTCATAGCGATAAAGTTGATGTTCTGCCAGAGGGCTTTTCGCCTATTGCAACATCGGCAAACTCTCCTTATGCGGCTATTTCAGATGAAAAAAGACGCGTTTATGCAATGCAGTACCATCCGGAGGTTCAACACTCTGAAGAGGGTTATTTGATGCTTCGCAACTTTGCAAGAAATATTTGCGGAGTAACTGAGAAGTGGAAAATGGAACACTTTTTAAAAGAGCAGATTAAGATTATTCGCGAAAAAGTCGGAACGGGAAAAGTTCTTTGCGGGCTAAGCGGCGGAGTTGACAGCTCAGTCGTTGCCGCTATGCTTTATGAGGCCATCGGTGAGCAGCTAGTGCCTGTTTTTGTAGATAACGGGCTTTTACGCAAAGGCGAGAGAGAACAGGTTGAAGAGGTATTTAAAATCAATCTAAAAGTGCCTTTGGTAGTTGTTGATGCCAGAGAAAACTTTTTAAGCAAACTCGCAGGAGTAAGCGATCCTGAAACAAAAAGAAAGATTATCGGTCACACATTTATAGAAGAGTTTGAAAAAGAGGCTAAAAAGCACGACGGCATTAAGTTTTTGGCTCAAGGCACGCTTTACCCTGATGTTATAGAGTCTGTTTCTGTAAATGGTCCATCAGAGGTTATAAAATCTCACCACAATGTTGGCGGATTGCCTGACTGGATGGATTTCCAACTAATAGAGCCGCTTCGTGAACTTTTCAAAGATGAAGTTCGTAAAATCGGTTTAGAACTTGGTCTTCCGGAATCTATGATAAACCGTCATCCTTTCCCTGGACCGGGACTTGCAATCCGCATAATGGGCGATGTAAATAAGCCAGATCTGGAGCTTTTGAGAGAAGCCGATGTTATCTTGTTGGATGAGTTAAAAGCAAGCGGGTATTACGCAAAAACTTGGCAGGCATTTGTAGTTTTACTAAATGTAAAATCGGTCGGCGTAATGGGCGATAACCGTACTTATGACAATACCGTTTGTGTTAGAGTTGTTGAAGCGGTTGATGGAATGACGGCAACATTTGCGCATCTTCCGCATGATTTGCTGGAGAGAATAAGCAGAAGAATCATAAATGAGGTAGATGGCATAAACCGCGTAGTATATGATATCTCTTCAAAACCACCAGCAACAATTGAGTGGGAATAAAATTAGTACATGTCAAAAAAAATTTATCTCTTTGCCACGTCAAAAAGCAAACATGCTATAAATGTGAAATCTCTGGATGTCAGGCTTTTAAAGCCCGACATTGATTTTTCTAAATATAACTACCTGATTATCACATCAAAACAGACCGTAAAAGCGCTGGAGCAGTATGATAAAAAAGATTTTATAGATACTCCTGCGCTTTGCGTATCAGTTAAAACGGCGAATGAGTATGAAGAGTTTGGCGGTAAAATTTTGGCAATCGGGGATGGATACGGCGATAATCTTATTAAGAATATTAAAGAGTATCCAAAAGAGACTAAGTGGCTCTATCTAAGAGCAGAGCTTATAGCTTCTGATTTTGTTCAAAAGAGCAGAGATGACGGATATATGATAGATGAAAAAATTATTTATGTAAGCGAATGTTCTAAAGAGATTTTAGATATCAGGGTAACTGACGATTCCACGCTTATTTTCACTTCGCCATCATCAATAGAGTGCTTTTTGAAAAATAATTCTATACATCCCGATGCAAAAGTTATAGTAATAGGCAAGACAACGGCTAATTATTTGCCGCAAGGCACGGAGTATATAGTTAGCCAAAATACATCGATAGAGAGCTGTGTAGAGTTGGCATTAGATATAAAATAGCATTTTATAAAAGAAAATCAAGAATTATTTTGTATAATAGTACTAGTAGTCTGGGTAGTTCGACATATCGCGTAATGAGGGTTCTACATTTTCAAATTGCGAACTACTAGGGTTTTCGTGTGTCGGTGTTATCGTTTGAGATACGTTAACTCTGTCGAGATAATGCCGCCGATAGAGAACTCTCTCTTCGCCCAAATACGGCTTTTAGAACCGAGCCAAATGCGAGACGGCTATCCGGGCTATTTTTATAAAGATGCTTATTTAGTACATTTAGATGTTTTAAATAGATATTTTTTAACTTATTTATGGAGTTTTGATGAAAATTTTAATATTAGGAAACGGCGGCAGGGAGTACTCGATTGCCCGTGCAATTTTAAACGAAAAAGAGTCGCATGAGCTCTTCTTTATGCCTGGAAACGGTGCAACTTCCTCTCTTGGAACGAATCTGAATATTAAAGATTATGGCGAATTGGCAGAGTTTGCTAAGAAAAGCGGCGTTGAATTAACTATTGTTGGACCTGAGGGTCCGCTTGTTGATGGTGTGGTAGATATATTTAAATCTCACGGACTTACTATTTTTGGACCAAGCAAAGAGGCTGCGAGGCTTGAAGGCTCAAAAGTATATATGAAAAATTTTCTTGCGAAGTATAATATCCCGACTGCCCGCTACATAGAGACCTCTTCAATAGAAGATGCGTTTAGATTTGCAGAGAAGCTCTCTACCCCGATAGTTGTAAAGGCAGACGGCCTTTGCGGCGGCAAAGGTGTTATTATTGCCCAAACGCATGATGAGGCTAAAATTGCAATCTCTGAGATGCTGAGCGGAAAGAGTTTTGGAGATGCTGGGAGAAAAGTAGTTGTCGAAGAGTTCTTGGACGGCTATGAGCTCTCAATGTTTGCCGTTTGCGACGGAGATGATTATATTTTACTTCCGGCAGCGCAAGACCATAAAAGACTTCTAGATAATGATCAGGGACCAAACACTGGCGGTATGGGGGCGTACGCTCCGACACCGCTTGTAGATTATGAGCTTTATCAAAAGGTAAGAGAGAGAATTATCCGTCCAACATTAGACGGCATGAAAAAAGAGGGTGCTCCGTTCGAGGGAGTTCTTTTTATCGGGATTATGGTTGTTAACGGCGAGCCTATTACACTGGAATTTAATGTTCGTTTTGGAGACCCTGAGTGCGAGATACTTATGCCGTTAATGACTTCAAGCGTGAGTGACATGTTCTATAAAGCCGCTACGAATAGACTTGGTGAAATAAAAGTGGAGTTTTCTAAAGAGTTTGCGGTAGGCGTGGTTATGGCAAGTGCGGATTATCCATATAAAAGCTCGACGCCGGCAGAGATAATAGTAGATAATGTACATCATGAAGATATAGAGAAATATACGCATATATCATACGCCGGAGTTAGCATGATTGATGGCAAACTCTATGCAGATGGCGGCAGAGTTTTGGTTTGTGTCGGCATTGGAAGTACGATAAAAGAGGCAAGAGACAGAGCATATATGAGATGCGGGCAGGTTCATTTTGCAGGCAAAAAACTTCGTACCGATATAGCTTACCAAGCTCTCTAAGAAGATGTGAAGTGAACGAAGAGATTCAAGAGATCCTTAATCGTGAGGGAATGAGTTTGGCACCGATAAAAAAGAGAGCCATCGCATTTTTTATAGATGAGATGCTGCTCTCACTTTTGCTTATTATCGCTTTGTCGGACTCATTTTTTGAGGCTAAAACGGTTGAAGAGATGATTATTTTAACAAATACGTTCGTTCTGGAATATATGGCAATGAAGATTTTTTACCAAGCTTTTTTTGTTATGCAGTATGGCGCAACACTGGGCAAGCTTATTATAAAAATAAGGGTAGTAGAGATTAAGACACTCCAAACCCCAAATGTTATCGTTGCACTAAATCGCGCGATTGTAAGAGTGGTAAGCGAGATGCTTTTTTATCTTGGATTTTTATGGGGTGCTATGGATCCATCTCGACAAACTTGGCATGACAAAAGTGCTAAAACTTTGGTTGTAAATGTTTAAGTTATTTATGCTTTTAATGGTGTTTATTACACATCTAATCGGTGATGATGTTAATGACAAGGTTGAAGTATATGCAACAACAATGGATACAAAAGATAATGTTGTTACAGCAGGCGGAGAGGTTGTAGTAGTATATCAGGATTACCATTTAAGTGCCAAAAGAGCGATTTATGACAGAAATAGCGGTGAATTAGAGCTTTTTGGAAATATTAGAGCAAGCCAAGGCGAAAATATTAAACTACTCGGAGAGTATGCAAAACTCAATATTGCCCAAAAAGAGAGAACATTTAAACCTTTCTACATGTTAGAAAAAACATCCGATGTTTGGCTTAGCGGCGCCAACTCTTATGCAAAAGATATAGAAGTAGAGGTAGAGTCAGGGGTTATGAGCGGATGTGATCCCAATAACCCGCTTTGGAAGATAGAGTTTACATCATCAGAATATAACACGGATACGATGTGGTTAAATCTTTACAATGCAAGAATTTATCTCTATGACATCCCGGTTTTTTACACTCCATACTTTGGATACTCTCTCGATACGACAAGAAGAACAGGAGTTTTACCTCCTATGGTCGGATTTTCGGACAAAGAGGGTTTTTACTATGAGCAGGCACTCTATATTGCTGAGCAAAACTGGTGGGATTTGGAGCTAAAGCCTCAGATAAGAACAAATCGCGGCTCTGGTTTATATAGTACCTTTAGGTTTGTGGACAGCAAAATATCAAAAGGCTCTTTGACAGCAGGATATTTTAAAGAGAGGGAAAAATATTTTCTTGAGAGCGGTTTAGCAAATAAAAAACATTATGGGTTTAATTTTCTCTATGACAACGGCGATGTTATAAATCAGTGGTTTGGCACAAGCTTTGAGGGGCAATCAGGTTTATATATGGATATCGTCAATATGAATGATGTTGATTATATTAACCTCTCTACAAATGATACGACTCAAAATGTGACGACAACGCAGTTGCTCTCAAGAATAAACCTATTTTATAATACGGACAATAACTATTTCGGCTCATATTTTAAGCATTATAAAAATTTAACGCTAGATAGCAATGAAAAAACTCTTCAAAATCTTCCGGCACTTCATTATCACAAATATTTAGAGACGTTACTGGATGAGCATTTTTTATATAATATTGATGTGCAAAGTAATAATTACTACAGAAGTCTTGGTAAGAGTGCTACTCAAACAGATATAAACATTCCATTAACACTTCAGACATCGCTTTTTGATGAGCTTATGAATGTTTCATATAAATCATACATAAATGCACAGCATACAAGCTTCAAAGGTGATGAAGAGATACCGACGACAAATGAGTACAGTGACGGCTTTTTTGCAAGAAACTATCACTCAGTAACGGCGTCAACGCAGCTCACGCGTGCTTTTGACGAAATCACGCATGTGGTTGATTTCGGTGCAGAGTATCAGTTAGGCGGCTATGAGATGGAAGATGGGTATTATGATGAACAAAAAGATTACTGTTCAATAAAAGAGAACAAGAAACAGCCTATTTGTGAGTTTTATAATATTACAGATATCGAGGAGAGCCTGCAGCTGTATTTCTCACACTATCTATATGATATTTCCGGAAGGCAGATAATTTATCATAGAGTTGCTCAGGGCATATCTTATGAAGATATTGGAGGCGGAGCCGGCGAGCTTGAGAATGAACTTGATTATCAGATTACAAATAGCTTGAATTACTACAATAATATGTTTTATAACTATGATGAAAGTGGTTTTTCTAAAAATTTCAATAAAATAAAGTATGTAAGCAGCAGTTTTGACATTGGGCTCTCTCACATGTATAAAAATAGTTTTATACCTGATTCCGGGAATATTTTGCAACATACAAGTTATTTGACTTCTAGTATAAGCTACAAATATAATAAACACTACTCCTATTCCTATAAACATGATTACGACTTAGAGAGAAGTGAAAAGAAGGGGTTTGAAGTTGGCTTTTTGTATCAAAAAAGATGCTGGGATTTTGGGCTTAGATATGTTGAAAACAACAGACCTATCCTAAATCTAAGCGGTGTTTCAGATTCAATATATGACAGATATATTTACATTATTGTAAGACTAAAACCTATTATGTCGCCGGAGGGCAAAGGAACAGGTTTTTCATACAGACTTCCTGATAAATCGGAGACAAATTAGAGCTATGACAAAATATAAAAATATTTTAAAAAACCGTGAAGATGCGGCAAAAAAGCTCCATGATGTTATACCTATGCAAAAATTCAAAGATGAAAACTGGAGGTTAGTCGCGGTTTCAAGAGGCGGTTTGGAGCTTGCGTACCAGATAAGAGGAAAACAAAAAAACAGCATTGATATTCTTTTTTCAGAAGCGATAATGGCTCCAAACAATCATGAGTGTGAAATAGCCAGGGTTTGCGAAGGAGAAGAGATAGTAATTAACGAAAATCTGGTTTCAAGTTTTGGAATAAAGTATGACTATATTTATGGTGAAGCACATAGAAAACATGAAGAGAAGATACTTAGCTATATTTATAAGTATAGAAAGGGGCGTCCTTTTACCTCAATGTGCAATCAGATAGTTTTGCTGGTTGATGAGGGAACAGAAACAGGATTAAAATTTGCAACCGCATTAAAAGCGATTTTGGCAATGAAACCAAAGGCTATTTATATCGCCTCTCCGGTTATACCTAGTGATGTTTTGGAGTTTTTGGAGCCATTTGCGGATGATCTCTTTTTTCTTTACAAAATAGACGATTACGTTGAGACATCGCTATATTACGAAGAGTTTGCTAAGATAGATGAAGAGAGAATAGAAAAAATATTAGGAGAAAAAAGTGAAATATAACGTTAAAGTAGATTTAAAAAATAGAAGTGAAGAGTACTCATTTACAGAGGTTGCAAAACAGGCAAACGGATCGGCTTGGTTAAAAAGCGGTGATACGGTTATTTTAGCAACGGTTGTTATAGATGAGACAGAGATAGTAAAAGATGATTTTCTCCCGTTAACAGTTCAGTATATTGAAAAAACGTATGCAGCGGGCAAAATTCCGGGCGGATTCTTTAAGCGCGAAACGAAGCCAAGTGATTTTGAAACTCTGACATCTCGCATAGTTGACCGCTCGCTTCGTCCTCTGTTTCCAAAAGGATTTGGGTATCCAACGCAAATAACAATTATGACTTTCAGCGTTGATAAAGAGTCAGATCTTCAGGTTTTAGCCCTAAATGCGGCTTCAGCGGCACTATTTGTAAGCAATATTGATATCAACACATCTGTATCAGCCGTAAGAGCCGCAAAAATTGACGGAGAGTTGGTCCTAAATCCGACTTTATCAGAGCTTAACCGTTCTACGCTGGACCTTTATCTCTCTGGTACAAAAAATGATCTTCTTATGATTGAGATGAGAAGTATCGGAGGAGAAAAAGTTGACACCACTCTGATTGTGGATCCTATGATGGACCCTACGCTTAGCACTCCTGTTATAACAACTCATGTTTCAAATGCTGTCGGTGAGGATGAGTTAATAACTATTTTTGAAAAAACAGAGGAGCTTCTTTTTCTTAGCAATGCCAAGTATGAAGAAGCGTTTAGTGCATTTAAAAAAGAGACGATGGAGATAGAGTATAAAGCACATTTGCTAAATGAAGAGATGGTCAGATATGTACGCCAAAACCACTTTGCAGATATAAAATCCGCAATGAATCAGATGGCGAAATCTGAGCGCTCAACTGCACTTAGAACTCTTAGAAAAAAAATCATTCTTGAGCAAGAAGATTGGAATGAAGTGGAGCTTAAAGATGCAATAGAAAATGTAAAAAAAGAGCAGGTAAGAGCTCAGATTTTAAATGAGAGAGTGCGAGCTGATGGAAGAGCATTAAATGAAGTAAGGCCAATATCTATAAGCACAAACGTACTTCCAAGAGCTCACTCGTCATGTCTATTTACCCGCGGACAAACTCAGGCATTGGTGGTTCTTACAATGGGCGGACCAAAAGATGCGCAGATGTTTGAAAACCTAACTGACAGCGGAGTGCAAAACGAGAACTTTATGGTTCACTACAACTTTCCGGGGTTTAGCGTGGGTGAAGCCTCTCCGATTATGGGAACAAAGAGAAGGGAGCTTGGTCACGGAAATTTGGCTAAAAGAGCGTTAGAGCCGATAGTTAACCTTGATGGGCAGACAGTTCGTATTGTTTCTGAAATTTTAGAGTCAAACGGCTCATCTTCAATGGCTACGGTTTGCGGTGGATATATGGCTCTGCGCGCTGCTGACATAGAGACAAGTGATGTTATCGCTGGTATTGCTATGGGTATGGTCAGTGAAGGAAGCAAATATGCGATACTTTCAGATATTATGGGACTTGAAGATCACGATGGGGATATGGATTTCAAAGTAACAGGCTCTAAAGAGGGCATTACTGCTATGCAGATGGATATAAAACTCGGCGGAATCAGTTTAAATATTTTAAAAGAGGCACTCTATCAGGCGAAAGAAGGCAGAGCCCAAATTATAGATGTTATGGTTGAAGCAGAGAAAAATATTGAGTTTAACGACGGCGTATTGCCTAGTACTGACTTCTTTCATATAGACCCGAGTTTTATCGGAGAGATTATAGGTCAGGCAGGCAAAACCATACGTGAAATAATTGAGAAGTTTGAAGTGGCTATTGATATTGATAAAAAAGACGGAAAAGTAAAAGTAACAGGAAAGAGCAAGGGCGGCGTCAAATCTGCAAGAGACTATATTGAAGCTATCATAAACGCTCCAAAAGTTGCAAAAATCGAGTACAAAGTCGGCGATAAATATAAAGGTGTAGTTAAAAAGATAGTTGATTTTGGGGCTTTTATAGAGCTTCCGGATGGAACAGACGGACTTATGCACATCTCTAAAATATCCGATCAAAGAGTAGAAAAAGTAAGCGATGTTTTAAAAGAGGGAGAAGAGATAAATGTTGAGATTTTAGAGTTTAAAGGCAACAAAATCTCACTAGGCCGCGCATAAACTTTTTGCACCGCAATATCAGCTCTGTTATGCAGAGCACGCTTGTTAAATAAATTTATAAAACTTAAACTCTATTTTAGCACTTCTTATGTATAATCCGCCATCAAATTTTAGTAGGGAAATCTTTGCATTTATGCATAGATTGCCATATTCATTGGAATATGGTTACGCTAGCCGAAAAAATTTGTAATAATTTTAAAGGAAATACTATGAAAAAAATTCTTTTCTTAATGGTAGCATTCGCTGCTGCTTTATTTGCTGAAGACGCTGTTGCTGCTACTGATGTTGCTAACCAAACTCTTAAAGCTTACTCAATGATTGCTGCTGGTCTTGGATTAGGTCTTGCTGCACTAGGCGGAGCTATCGGTATGGGTCATACTGCTGCTGCAACTATCGCTGGTACAGCTCGTAACCCAGGTTTAGGCGCTAAACTTATGACTACAATGTTCATTGCTCTTGCAATGATTGAAGCGCAAGTTATTTATGCACTGGTAATTGCTCTTATAGCACTTTACGCAAACCCATATTTAGGTTAATCAACTTAAATATTAAAACGCCTTAGGGCGTTTTAAACCTCTCTTCTCTATATGCGACCGTGGTGGAACGGTAGACACACTACCTTGAGGTGGTAGCGCCCTACGGGTGTGGGAGTTCAAATCTCCCCGGTCGCACCATTATTTTAAATGTAAAAATCCCCTTTTAAATTTTAACTCTCTTTTATATTATTATGTGTACTATTGTTTTGAAATATTTTTAAACTTCCGTTTTAAAAGCTTTAATTCTCTAATGAGACCAAAACCAGCTTTTATATCTATAGTAGTATATGTATATCATATAGCAAATAAAAAGGATTCTTATGAAAAAAGTTGTTTTTAAAATATTATGTGTTGCATCGCTCATCGCTATGCCATCTGTTGTTTTTGCTCAAAACGGTGAGCAAAATAATGAAAGTAACGGTGAAAAAATAAAAGCGGAAAAACGCCAAGATGGGGATAATAGAGCTGAAAAAAAAGTAAAAAAAGAGAAGCATAAGGCTGAGGAAGGGCAAGACGAATCTGAAAAGAAGGCAAAAAAAGAGAAGGATAAATCAGAAAAAAAAGATTCTAAGGTAAAAAAAGAGAAAAAGAGTTCTGAGAAGAAAGAGCGCAAAAATAAAAAAGAGGAAGAAGATAGCTCTGAAGAGTAGTAGTCTGTTGCAGAGCATATATTATCTCTGCAACTATTAATCTATATAGAAAATAAAAATTGAATCCTGCTCTGCTTTCATATAGCCTCTCTTCTCTACATGTAAACGGAGGTCTTTTCCATTTTGTTTGACTTTTTTTGAAGCGCTTCTCATATCAAACATATTACAAGAGATATTATTTTATAATCGTAATACAGTCCTCGCCTTTTGGCACCAAACATAAAAAACTATACGCTTCATCACCGATTGTTTTATAGCTGTGGGAAAGACCTGCCGGAATCAATAAAACATCGCCTGCTTTTGCTTCAAAAGTTTCATCTCCGATTTGCACAAGCGCGTGACCTGATAAAACATACTGCTCATGTTCGATGCTGTTTGTATGAAGCGGCATATGCCCGCCTGCTTCTATTATAAAGTTTCTCATTGCAAAATTTGGTGACTCATCAGGGGATAAAAGCATCTTCATGGATACGCCTTTTCCCGCCTTTTGAGGCATTGCTTCGATAGAATTAATTTGTTTGTGTAGGTACATAATAGCTCCCTATTATAAATTTTTTGGTAGCATATCATAAAAATGTTTTAGAGTTACCCTTATTATTTTGGAGATAATTTATGAAAATAGCAAAAAATATAACCGAACTAATCGGAAATACTCCCATAGTCAGACTAAATAAAGCTTCAGAGCGCTGTGGCGCAAATATTATCGCCAAATGCGAGTTTATGAACCCTACAAGTTCTGTTAAAGACAGAATCGGGTTTAATATGATAAGACGTGCAATCGAGGCTGGCCAAATCATTGATGGAACTACCGTAATAGAGCCGACAAGTGGAAATACCGGGATAGCGCTTGCTGCAAATTGCGCCGCCCTTAATATAAAACTGATTTTAACAATGCCAGAATCAATGAGCATGGAGAGAAGAAAGCTATTAAAGGCGTTTGGGGCCGAGCTTGTACTCACTCCTGCCGCGCTTGGAATGAGCGGGGCAATTGCGAAAGCGGATGAACTAAAGAGTGAAATTCAAAACTCGATAGTCTTGCAGCAGTTTAAAAATCCGTCAAATCCTGAGATTCATGAACTTACTACAGCACAGGAGATATTGCGAGATACTGATAAAAAAGTTGACGCCTTTATTGCCGCAGTTGGGACTGGCGGAACACTAACCGGAACTTCAAAGGTGTTAAAGAGAGAGATAAAAAATATTGCAATATTCGCGGTTGAGCCGCTTAGCTCGGCAGTTCTCTCAGGAGAGTGCGCCGGTGGGCACGCAATTCAGGGAATAGGTGCAGGATTTATTCCAGACACCTTAGATGTTACGGTTTATGGTGAAGTTGTAAAAGTTAGTAATGAAGATGCAATTAACACCGCAAAAATGTTAGCAAGGGAGGAGGGCCTGCTTGTCGGTATATCTGCTGGCGCGAATGTATTTGCAACGATGCAAATTGCCTCACGAGAGGAGTTCAAAGGCAAAACGCTTCTTACTATTCTTTGCGACACTGGTGAGAGATATTTGAGCACAGAGCTTTTTAGTGAATAAAACTTTTTTGGAAACCATCAAAGCAGCAGATGGGGAGCTTTTTCATATCTCTTTTCATCAAGAGCGATATGAGAGTGTTTTAAAAAAGTTTGGCGTGCAAGATGTGGAAAATTTAGAGCAATTTATAAAACCGCCGGAAATCGGTCTATATAGATGCCGCCTAACGTATGATTTGTCAAAAGGACCGCACAGGATAGATGTGACATATCATGAATACAAAAAAAGAGATATAAGCTCCCTAAAGCTTGTTTATGACAATGAAATAGAGTACGCCTTAAAATCTGTATGTAGAGATAGACTGGATGCTCTGTATGACCAAAGAGGCGAATGCGATGATGTTTTAATTGTAAAAAACTCTCTTGTAACAGACACAACCATAGCAAATATAGCTTTTTTTGATTCAAAGAGATGGCTAACTCCTGCTTTCCCGCTGCTAAAGGGGACAACCAGAGAGAGGCTGATTAGAGATGGAAAAATATTTGAAGCCGATATAGCTGTAAAAGATTTAAAAAAATTTTCTAAAATTGCTCTTATGAATGCTATGGTAGATTTTGATATAATTACGCAAAACACAAAGGATTTTTTTTGCTAGATAATGTGATAGAAGATAAAAATTTTGCAAAAGTGATGCAAAAAAATATACAAAATTTGATAATTTATCTATTTGAAAAAGATGAGCATTTTGGTGTTCTTTGCAAGATAGATCAGATAACATTTGAGCCCCCGCTTCCAAAAGAGATAAGCTCAGAGTTTAGGTCAATGACCCTTTTCTTTTTGGCAGGATACACATTTGACACTGCTGCTATTTTAGATGATAATTTAGTATTTGAGGCTGGATTTGGAACAGATAATTTTGGCAGCATTGTCACTGTTCCGCTTTTAGGCATAGTACAGATAATCATAGATGAAACACCGCTGCTTATAAATTTGGCAAATTATAAAAAAGTGAAAAAAACGGTTAAAAAGGTTGATAACGGAGGAGTTGAAAATTCAATGGCCTCTTTTCTGTCAAATCCTGAAAACTCAAAATTTTTTAAAAAATAGACTTTTTGCAGAGTGTCTTGTGAGATTGACTCACAAGATTGTTAAAGTTGTTCGATTTATACTTTGTTTAGGGATAGTAAAAAGTTTACAACATTGTCAACAAAAGCGTCATGTTTTCTATCTTTTAGGTAGGCTATATAGAAGTGTCTCTCAATCTTATAATTTTTAAGTCTTGCTTCAAAAAGCTTGCCTTCAGCAAGTTCAGCGGCAATTACATGTTTTGACATAACGGAGACAATAGGTCTCTCGCTGTGTGGATCTGCATGTAAAATAGACTCTTTAATTGCGGTCGGGCTTCCTAAAATACCGAGCACGCTGAAGTTATTACACTGAACTCCCATCTCTTCAAAAACTTCGCTTGTAAGCTTTCTCGTATGTGAGTGCTCATCACGGCATATCCAGTCAAAATCAAGCAAATCATCGGCAGTCAAATGTTTTTTCAATGGCTGATTTGAAAACACCACAAGCTCATCTAAAACCCACTCTCTATACACAATACCGTCTCTAAAAACAGGAGATTCAATAAGGGCAACGTCTATTTTTTTATCTTCTAGCTGGTCTATAATTTCGCACGAGAGAGCGACATTCATATATACGTTATTGTTAATTCTTTTTTTAATTTCACTAAGATAGTTTGGTAAAACATAGTTTCCTATTGCATTTGATGAACCCATAATAAAAGTGAAATCTTTATTGATAATTTTTAAAACCTCTTTTTCACTATTTGCTATTGCTTTTTCAAGTCTAGAAGCGATTCTAAAAAGATCTTCACCCTCTTTTGTCAACAAAATACCGTTCTTGTTTCTATCAACTATTTTCGTATCAAGATAATCTTCAATAAATTTTATTTGCTGTGTAACCGCCGGTTGCGAAATGCCTAATTTTGCTGATGCCTTAGAAAAACTCTTCTCTTTTATGACCATCAAAAAAGTCTGTAACTTTGCAAAATCTTTTAACATAATAATTCCTATAAGTTTAGATAATAGGCAAAAGTATAACTCATTATTATAATTAATGCAATAGTTTCGTAATAATTTATATCTTTTTGGCTATAATAAATCAAATCAATAATAATAGCGGCAAGGTACGGAAAAAATATTTGAAAAATTAAACAATTCGCAGGCTAGCGCTGTCAGGCAGACAGAGGGTCCTGTATTAATTTTAGCTGGAGCGGGCAGCGGAAAAACTACTACTATCGTTTCACGTCTAGCCTACCTTATAGAGGGACTTGGTATTCCCGCTTCAAATACTTTGACGCTTACATTTACAAACAAAGCCGCTAAAGAGATGAGAGAGCGTGCTTCTGGTATGATGAACAACCCTGCTTATCCCCCTCTTTTATGTACTTTCCATAAGTTTGGACTGCTTTTTTTAAAATTTAATATTCATCTTTTAAACCGCCAAAATAATTTTGTGGTTATTGATACCGATGATAAAAAGCGCATCATTAAAAAAATAAACAGTGAAATTCCCACACCGCTAATAGCGAGTGAAATATCGAGATATAAAAATTCGCTATTAACGCCTGACGATGCATATAAGCAGGCAGAATTTTTTAATTATCAGCAGATTGCAAAGATTTATGAAGAGTATGAAACTTATCTTTTAGAGAATAATTTAGTAGATTTTGATGATTTAATCGCTCTGACATTCAGACTGTTGGATGAGAACTCAGAATTGGCGCATGCCACATCGCAAAAGTATCGCTACATCATGGTGGATGAGTATCAAGATACAAATGAGTTGCAGTTGAAGCTTTTGCAAAAACTTTGCACAACGCATAACAACATATGCGTCGTCGGCGATGATGACCAGAGTATATATGGCTGGCGTGGGGCTCATATAAGAAATATTATGGAGTTTGATCAGGATTTTAAAGGCACTTCTGTTTTTAAGCTTGAAGAGAATTATCGCTCGCGAGAACCGATTCTTAAAGTTGCAAATGCGCTTATAGAACATAATCGCTCAAGGCTTGGCAAAAAACTTATTCCTACTCGCGGAGGCGGTGAAGATATAACTATCTTAAACTCCAATGATGAAAATGAAGAGGCAAGAAAAATTGCTTCAAAGATTACAAAGCTTCTAGATTCAGGTGTGGGAGCAGAAAAAATAGCAGTGCTTTACCGCGTGAATGTCTTAAGCCGTTCAATCGAAGAGGGATTAAACCGTGCAGGAATTGCATATAAACTTGTCGGCGGTCTCAGGTTTTATGACAGGGCAGAGATAAAAGATTTGATTAGCTATATCAGAGTTATTACAAATTTTCATGATGATTTTTCATTTAAGCGCATAGTAAACAAGCCAAAAAGAGGTTTGGGAAAAGCAAGTGTGGATAAGACAGAGTTGGCAGCACACGCAAACGAAACATCCATATTTGAGTATATCAAGAAAGTTCCAATCGCAGAGTTGGAGCTTTTAGTCAAAAACAAAAATGCAAAAACTCTTAAAAAGTTTGTTAAAGATATTCAAAATGTTGCAAAAATTGTAAGTGAATCTACATACAACTTTATAGATGTTTTGGAAGAGACATTCCGTCTTAAAGATATCTATATCGGCATGCCGGATGAAGCAGAGAGAGTTTTAAATATGGATGAATTTTACGGACTCTTTAGAGATTTCGTAAAAAATTCTCCAGACTCTTCATTGGATGAGTTTTTAAATGAGCTGACACTTCAGAGTGAACAGGACCAAGTAGAGGGCGAGAGCATCTACATGATGAGTATTCACGCATCAAAAGGTTTGGAGTTTGACCATATATTTATAATCGGGCTTGAAGAGGGCTTCTTACCGCTTGTTGGTGATGGAAGTGACCTTGAAGAGGAGAGAAGGCTGGGATACGTCTCTTTTACCAGAGCAAAAGATACGCTAACACTCTCACATGCCGACAGTAGATTCTACAAAGGCCGCAGAAGCGATTTACAAAAGAGCAGGTTCTTTAATGAAGCGGGACTCTGCGAAGGCTCTTTGATAGTAGAGAAAAACACAGCCTTTAAAAAGGGTGATTTGGTGCGTCATAAAATCTTTGGAACTGGCAGAGTAAACGGTGTAAGCAAGTCAGGAAGAGAGTTTAAGTTAAATATTAACTTCGCCGGCACTTCAAGAGATATCTTGGCATCATTTGTTGAAAGACTATGAATAGACTCTTTGTTGCATACAAACCAACAGGGGTAGGTTCAAACTTCTTTTTAACAAAACTAAAAAGAAAATACAAAACTAAAAAAGCCGGCTTTTCAGGAACGCTTGACCCTTTCGCAAGAGGGGTTCTTCTCATAGGTATCGGCAGTTATACAAAACTGTTTCGCTTTTTGAATAAAACGCCAAAAGTTTACCGCGCAACCCTCTGGCTCGGAGCAAAAAGCGACAGCTTGGATACGGAACTGATTCAACATGTAGAAATTTTAAAAGAGCTTGATGAAGTTAAAGTTTTGCAAACCGTAAAATCTTTGGAGGGCTCACTTACGTATGAACCGCCGATATTTAGCGCAAAACGCATAGACGGGCAGAGGGCTTATGATTTGGCCAGAGCGGGCAAAGAGTTTACTTTAAATAAGATATGCTCAACGATTTATGAGACAAAACTGATAAGCTACTGCCATCCGTTTGTAACTTTTGAAGCAACAGTGTCTGAGGGGACATATATTCGTTCTCTTGGGTTGATAGTTGCAAATAGACTTGGCGTAGAGTTTGGGTCTCTTAGTGCTTTGGAGAGATTGAACGAGGGGCAGTTTAGATACGACGGCGAAAAGCCGTTGGATATAAAAAAGTCTCTAAACATTAGGCAAAACTTTTACCATGGCGAGAGCGATAACCTAAAATATGGAAGAGTTCTTGCTTTAGAGGATTTAGAAATTAAAGAGGATGGATATTACTGGCTTGATGGCGGTAGTTTTATCTCAATTATAAATATAGCAAATACAGAAGTAAATTATGAATTAGGCAGGATTGAATGTTAGTACTATCCAGAAAAGTGGACGAGTCGATTGTTATCGGGGACAATATTATAATAAAAGTTATATCTGTTGAAAAGGGAGTTGTTAAGCTGGGAGTTGATGCGCCTAAAAATGTCTCCATAGTTAGAAATGAGCTGCTTGAAGATGTAAAAGATGCCAACATAGCGGCATCTAAAGAGACAAAACTCTCTGATTTAACCTCCCTTAGTGCTATTATAAAAAAATAAGAGACAGATTATGAAGCTATATAAAGCTTATGCTAAAGTAAATATATTTTTAAAAATAACAGGCATAAGAGGCAGCTATCACGAAATTATCTCTAGATTTATGAGGGTTGACTCTCTTTATGATGAACTCTCGTTTGTTGAAAAAGAGCCTAGTGACCACTTTAAAATTATCGGCTCTTTTTCCTGTGATACAAAGCAAAACACGATATATAAAGCCTACGTTGCGTTATTAGAATTTTTAGATGAAGCGCATACCGTTTCGTTGAAAAATCTGATGAGTAAATACGGCGTACATGTAAAAAAAAATATTCCTGCGTTTGCCGGTCTTGGCGGGGGAAGCAGTGACGCGGCGACATTTTTAAAAATGTGCAACGAGGTTCTGCATCTTGGACTTAGCCAAAATGAATTGGCGCTTGTAGGACTAAGGGTCGGTGCGGATGTTCCATTTTTTATTTACGGATATGATAGTGCAAATGTCAGCGGAATAGGCGAAATAGTTGAAGAGTTTCAAGAAAAGCTGCTTGATATTGAGGTTATCACTCCAAAAATAGAGATAAGCACGCCAAAGGTTTATGGTGTCTATAGAGAACATTTTTATAACCCCATAAACGGTTTTGAAGCAGAAAAGCTGAAAAAAACAGCATCATTGGATGTGCTAAAAAATATGAGTGTGGATGAGGCAAACGACCTCTTTAAGCCTGCGCTGGAAGTGTACAAAGAGCTAAAAAACCATTATAGACATGGATATTACTTCAGCGGTAGCGGAAGCAGTTTTTTTAGGGTAAAAGAAAAGGAGCAATAGGCAATGGGCGAGACGATAGCAAAAAATAAAAAAGCCTATTTTGACTACTTTTTAGAAGAGAAGTTTGAAGCGGGATTGGTTCTTAAGGGAAGCGAGATAAAGGCCATAAGAGCAGGGCGTGTAAACTTAAAAGATAGTTTTATCCGTTTTGTGCAGGGTGAAGCATTTCTTTTTAACGCGCACATAGGCAGGTTAGAGACAACTCATCACTTTTATGCGCACGAAGAGAGGGGAAGCAGAAAACTTCTTTTGCATAAAAAGCAGATAGCAAAGATGATAAAAGCGGTTGAGAGGGATGGCTATACTGTTGTTCCTCTGCAACTCTATTTTAATGATAGAAATATTGTAAAAATTCAGATTGCAATAGCAAAAGGAAAGCAGCTTCACGATAAGAGAAATGATTTAAAAGAGAAAGATATGAAACGCGATATGGAGCGTTCCATGAAAGATTACTGATGAAGCTCTTTCTCTCTTTTATTTTTTCTACATGTACAATTTTCGCGTTTGATGTAGAGGTTGTAAACTCAACCGTTTCAAACGGAAAAACTGCTCTTTTGGAGTTTAAAAAAGAGAAAAATATCAGCTATGAATATGCAGCGGTTGATAAAAAAAGATACAAAATTTTTGGTAATCCTGTAAATGGTGAAAAATTTTACGCATTGATTCCAATAAGTTATGAAGAGAAGCCTAGTGACAAAAAAGTGGAAGTTTTTTATAAAGAGGCGGGTAAAGAAAAAAGCAAAATCATCTCTTTAAGCATAAAAGATGCAAAATATGAGAAAGAGACATTGAGCGTTGATGACTCAAAAGTCACACTGAGTGAAGAGGACCAGCAAAGAGCTTCAAAAGAGTATGCCGAGGCGATGAAGATATACAACACGGCTACGCATAAAAGCTACATGACATCAGATTTTATAGTTCCAATGGATAGCAAAGTAACAAGCGATTTTGGAAAAGCGAGAGTTTATAACAATACGGTTAAGGGTTATCATGGCGGGACAGACTTTAGAGCTATTGTAGGCACTCCGTTTTTGGCAAGCAATGACGGAAAAGTTGTTTTAGTTCAAGATAGATTTTACTCCGGCGGCTCTGTTATAATAGACCATGGACATGGGATTTATTCCTGTTATTTTCATATGAGCAAGTTTGGCGTCAAAGAGGGTGAAGATGTTAAAAAAGGCGATGTTATAGGACTCTCAGGAG
Organism: Sulfurimonas sp.; assembly: GCA_027448805.1. GTDB lineage: Bacteria > Campylobacterota > Campylobacteria > Campylobacterales > Sulfurimonadaceae > Sulfurimonas. Next base: position 45,647 of record DAIDMU010000072.1, read on the forward strand.
ATACGGGAAGAGTAAGTGGACCGCATCTTCACTTTGGCATACGAATCGGAGGTGAGCAGGTTGACCCGCTTCACTTTATAGAGTTAATAAATAAAAATTTACTAAAAGGCACACAATGACACTATTTCAACTGCTAATGCTGGGGGCTTCGGCATTTTTCGCATTTAAAGTTTATGAGCATATTAAAACACTAAAAGACGGTGGTTCAGAAGATATTGAGACTTCGTCGCAGGAGAATAAAACAGTAAATACATTTTCTCCGTTTGATCCTGAAGCGCTGGTGATAAAGGCAGATGAAGAGTTTGAAGCAGGCAATCTGCAAAAGGCATACGCTCTTTTGAATGAAGCAAACGCAAAAAAGGCTCAAAATTCTGATGTTTTGTTTAAAATGGGCTATATTTTGCAACAGCTCGGTGATAACGAAGAGGCGCTAAAGCGTTACAAAGAGGCTCTCGAGCAGGACAAAGAGAATGAATTTATTCATAACTCCATAGCCAGTGTTTACAGGGCAAAAGGTGAGTTTGTATCGGCTAAAATCCACCTGAGCGCATCTTTGGCGATTGATGATAAAAATCCAATTACATGTTATAACTACGGAAATCTTTTGGTGGATATGAAACATTTAGATGAAGCCAAAGAGATGTATAAAAAAGCGCTGGAGCTTAAAGATGATTTTAAAGAGGCTAAAGAAGAGCTTGAAAAACTCGGCTAGGAGAGCGGATGAAAACATCGGAAATATATAATTTTTTAGACAAACTATCGCCTTTTGAGCTTCAAGAGCCTTGGGATAACTCAGGTCTGTTGCTTGGAGATTTCAATCAAGATATAGAAAAAATAGTTTTGAGCATAGACGTTGATGAAGCACTCATTGACTCCATGGAAGAAAACACTCTTTTAATAACACACCATCCGCTTATTTTCGGCGGACTTAAGCAGTTGGAATTTAGTAAATATCCCGCAAATCTGATTCATAAAATGATGCAAAAAAATATCTCAAATATCTCAATGCACACTAACTTTGACCAAACGCATCTAAACGAATATGTCGCAACAGAAATTTTGGGGTATAAAATTGCACAAAAGGATGGGTTTGTTGCATATTTGGATATAGATGAAGATTTTGATACTTTTGCTTCTAAAGTTGCAGCAGCATTCTCTCTTCCGCATGCAAAATGTGTAAAAAGTTCTCCAAGAGTAAAAAGAGCAGCTTTGACAACAGGTTCAGGATGCTCTTTGATTAAATCAATAAAGGCGGATTGCTTTTTAACAGGAGATGTAAAATACCACGATGCGATGGAGGCAAAAAGTATAAATTTGTCGCTAATTGACATCGGACATTTCGAGAGTGAACAATTTTTTGCAGAGATTTTACTGAAACATTTGAAAAATTTAGGTTTAGAAGCTATAATTTCATCATCAAAAAACCCTTTTACTTATATATAAGAAAATCGGCATAACTATTTAATCCAAAAGGAGATTAATGAACTTACATCTAAAACAGCTAATTGACCTATCACACGTAGATAAAGCGATAGATGCTTTTGAACCTCAAATAGAAGAGGCTAACTATAAATTTGAAGCAGCCCTTGCAAAAAAGCAGAGTATTGATTCCGATATCGAAAACCTAACTAACGAAATCAGAGATGAAGAGATAAAAAAGAAGAAAAATGAACTTCATTTGGCCGAACTTTCTCAAAAGCTTGTAGATAACTCTAGAAAAAGCAATGAAGTTAAGACTGAGCGTGAAATGAAATCACTTCAGCTTGAAGAGGAAATTGCTAAAGAGCAAGTTACTTTTGCAAATGAAGAGATAGAGAGACTTGAGAGAATTGTTGAGTTAAAAACAGAACAAGTTGAAGCTGCAAAAAAAACATTAGTGGAACTGGATGCTAATCTGGCATCTATAAAAGCTGAAGTAGATGAGAAGCTTGAAGTTATCAATAAATCTCGCCAGGAAGTTTTTGTAAAAAAAGAGAAACTAATCTCTGAAATGAATCAAAAAGGTTTGGCGTTTTATCAAAAAATTCGCAGATGGGCTAAAAACTCTACCGTAGTTCCTGTTGAAGAACAAGCTTGTATGGGTTGTCATATGCTTATCAATGATAAAATTTATGCTGATGTTATAAAAGCTGAGGAGATTACAACTTGTCCACACTGCGGACGTATTCTCTACATGGAAGCTCACGAAGAATAGGCTTGAAGCCATTTACCCTTCTATACTTCATCCTGAGCGTGGTGCTATATCTTGTAGCACTGCCGCTTTTGGTCTATCTCTCGTTTAAACAAAAATATAGAGAGTCGATTCCATCCCGTTTTTTTCTCTTTAACAATCCAAGATTTAAAAACGGTAACGGAGTTTGGTTTCATGTATGCTCGCTCGGCGAAGCAAGAGCGTTAAAACCTCTGTTAGAACTTTTAAAAGATCAAGATATAAAGATAACCACCATAACACATACCGGGCACTCAGAAGCCAGAAGGTACGATGCAGAGGTTAGGTATCTGCCGTATGAGATGTTTCTGCCGTTTTGGGCTAAGAAGCAGAGGATATTGGTAGTCCTAGAAGCAGAGTTTTGGTTTATGCTTTTTAGCGTTTTAAGAGCTAAAGGAACGAGAATTGTCCTTTTAAATGCCCGTATATCTGAGAAGAGCGCTAAAAAGTATCTCCAATTTGCATGGTTTTATAAAAAACTGCTCTCAAATGTAGAGATAATCTATGCACAGAGCGAGGCGGACAAAAACCGTTTTTTAGCACTTGGGGCAAAAAATATCGAGGTTATCGGAAACATTAAGCTAGCCGGTAAAATAGTCAAAACAAAAGAGTATAAGAAGCCTGAGGCCCAGCTAATAGTTGCAGGAAGCACGCATGAGAGCGAAGAAGAGAGCATTTTAAAATCATTTGTAGAGTATAGAAAGCAGAGTGACGCAAAACTGGCTGTTGTTCCAAGACATCCGGAGAGATTTGAGGCAGTTTTTGAACTTATGAAAAAATATGCAGATGAAAACTCTCTGACACTGAGTAGATTTTCTAAAGATAGAGAGTTTAAAACAGATATGATTTTAGTCGATGCTATGGGCGAGCTTAACAATATATATGCAGTCAGCGATATAGCAATACTTGGCGGTGCGTTTAGGGATGACGTTGGCGGGCATAATCCGCTTGAACCGGCCTATTTTGGATGTAAAATAATTACTGGAAAACACTTTTTTCATCAAAAGGAGCTTTTCAGATATGTGCACCATGTTCAGTATGTTGAACCTGATGAGATACATAAAGCACTTATGAAATGCAGAGGGTTGCCGCCTAGCATGGTGGAAGAGAAAATCAGTCTAGAACCGATTATAAAGAAGATATTAGAAAATTAAGGAAATAAATAAAATGGCACTAGAAAAAGCGTATAAACTTTTAGCAGCACAAGAGGGAATTTCAAACTCGGAAGCAAAATCAATGATAGACCGCGGTTTGGTATATGTTGCTAATAAAAAAGTAATGATAGCCCGCGGAGATATTGATGCAAAAACTCTATTTAAAGTTGAAAAAGTAGAAAAAATAAAGCCTATTTTCGAGAATGATGATTTGATTGTTGTAGATAAACCTGCACATGTCAATTCAGACGAGATAGAAAGACAGTTTAAACCCGCTGTTCTTCTGCATAGACTTGACAAAGAAACAAGCGGAGTTTTGATGCTTGTCAAAAACGAAGAGTTTCGCCAAAAAGCGATAATGGAGTTTAAAAAAGATAGAGTTTACAAAGAGTATATTGCATGGGTTGAGGGGATTATCAGCGAGCCGGTAGATATCGATAAACCAATTTTGACAACTAAAAAAAATAATCGTGCAGCATCAAACGTATCTGCAAAAGGAAAGCCTGCAAGAACGGAGATTTTTCCGGATTTAGTGAGCGGAAATAAGACAAAAGTAAAATGCATTATTCACCATGGAAGAACTCACCAGATTAGAACGCACCTAAGATATATTGAACATCCGATAGTCGGCGATGAGCAGTATGGAGGAAGACGCGCGAAACGCGTAATGCTTCATGCGTATAAAGTAAGACTTCTTGATATGGAGTTTGTAGCAGCTGAACCAAAGACATTTGTTACCTTTGAGTAGTCAAAAAAGTTTGTGGCATATCTACATGTTAAAATGTAGTGATGAGAGTGTATATACAGGCATTACTACAGATTTAAACAGAAGGGTACATGAGCACAACAGCTCGTCAAAAGGGGCAAAATATACACGCGTAAGAAGACCCGTAGAGCTGATCTACTCTGAGTCTTATGAAGACAAAAGCAGCGCTTCAAAACGAGAGTATCAAATCAAACAGCTCTCAAAAATTCAAAAACTCTCCCTTATAAAATAATGCGTATTTTTGTTGACGGAGATGCTTTTCCAAACCTGCTTAAGCCGATTATATTTCGTTCAATTGAGAGATTAAATATAGAAACGTTTGTCGTCTCAAACAAGCATATAACCATCGGTAAATCTAAACTTATCTCTTATATTATAGTAGAAGAGGGCGCAGATGAGGCGGACAACCATATAGTCAAGTTGGTAAAAGAGGGCGATTTGGTTATAACCGCCGATATCCCGCTCGCCGACAGAGTTGTTGCCAAAGATGCGCATGCCATTGATCATAGGGGTGAGCTTTATAGCGTTGATAATATTAAGCAATATCTAGCCATGAGAAATTTGATGGAAAAGATAAGAGAGAGCGGAGAGATGACAAAAGGTCCAGAACCGTTTGACCAAAACGATGCTCATCAGTTTGCAAATCAGCTTCATAAGTTTTTAAATAAGTATTGCAAAATTTAAAGCAAACTTAAAGTAACTTTCAGATAAAATTCGCAACTTTTTACACTTAAATGAAAGTGTAACTATCAGTTTTTCAAGACTTACTCTCGCCAAAGGCGTAGCTTTAGTGACTGAGTGAAGTCTGGACTTGTTCAGACAATACGAGATTAGAATAGGAGGGCTTTATGTTTGATATATTAACAGATTCGTTTACAAATGCTATTAAAAAAATTCGATTTCATGATGACGACAAAGCCCTCGCTAAGGCTCTTGATGAGCTGAAGAAGTCTCTTTTAAAAGCGGATGTAAACCATAAAGTTGTTAGGGACTTAATATCTAAAGTTCAGATAGAGACCAGAAAAAACGGAATCGGAAAAGACCAGTTTTTGGCTGCTCTTAGAGGCGCGCTATATGAACTTTTAGAGATAGGCGGAAACAGAGGCTTTATTTTCGCTTCAAAACCCCCGACCGTTATTCTTATGACCGGACTTCAGGGTTCTGGAAAAACAACAACTACGGGCAAGCTGGCACTTTATCTAAAAAACAAACAGAAAAAAGTCATGGTGGTTGCAGCCGACTTACAGCGTTTGGCAGCGGTTGAACAGCTTCGTCAAATAACAACTCAAATAGGAGTTGAACTTTACGAGAATGAGAGTACAAAAAATCCTCTTGAAGTTGTAACCGCTGCGCTAAAAAAAGCAAACAGTGGCATTTACGATGTTGTGCTTATAGATACTGCCGGTCGTTTAGCGATAGATAACGAACTTATGAATGAGCTTGAAGCTGTTAAAAAAGCGGCAAATCCAAGTGAGATATTTTATGTAGCAGACTCTTTAACCGGACAAGATGCAATTAAAACGGCTACAACTTTTAAAGAGAAGATAGGCATTGACGGTGTAATTCTAAGTAAATATGACGGTGATTCAAAGGGCGGTGTTGCTCTTGGACTCTCATCACAAGTTCAAGTCCCGCTTCGCTTTATTGGAAGCGGTGAGAAGATGGAAGATTTAGAAATCTTCTTGCCAGACCGTGTCGTAAATCGTCTTATGGGTTTTGGAGATATTGAAGGATTAGCTGAGAAAACAGCGTCGGCAATTGACGAAAAACAGGCTAAAAAACTTACTTCAAAGATTAAAAAGGGTGAGTTTAACTTCAATGACTTTTTAGAGCAGATGGAAAGCATGAAGAAAATGGGAAGCATGAAGTCTTTAATGGGTATGATTCCTGGTATGGGAAATATGTCTAAAGCGCTCAAAGATTTTGACATTGAAAATTCCGGCGAACTTAAAAATATTAAGGCAATGGTCTCTTCTATGACAATGAAAGAGAGAGAAAATCCTGATCTTTTAAACAACTCACGCAAGCAGAGAATCGCCGTCGGCTGCGGGCTTAGTCAAGTTGAGATTAATCGTATGATTAAGCAGTTTAAAAATGCCGGTAAAATGGCTAAGAGATTTTCAGGCAAAAGCGGCATGAAAGACCTTCAGGCAATGATGGGTCAGATGAGCGGCGCCGGAGCACTCAGAAGGTAGCTTCTGTTTTTACATTGTAGAAGGTAAATCTATAATCTTTTAGAAGCTTATAGATTTGCATTCAAAATGCA
>DAIDMU010000073.1 GCA_027448805.1 Sulfurimonas sp.
AAGTAGATTTTGCTTTTTTTGCTCAGAAAGTTTCTGACATTATAGGAGCATTTGAGCTAAGGGCGTTTGAGACCAGACACACTCTTTCACACCCATTTCAGTCTGCTAAAATATTAGTTTGCGGTGAAGTTGTAGGGGAGCTGTTTTGTGTTCATCCAAACGTTCAAGAGAGCTATGATTTGGATGTTACATATATGTGTGAACTGGATTTTGAAAAATTGCCTTGCAGTTTAAAAAAAGCAAAACAGACTTCAAAATATCAGGCATCTTTTAGAGATTTAAGTATTGTAATGCCAAAAGAGATGAGTTATGAAAAGGTTAAGAGTGTAATAGACTCATCCGCTACTAAAGAGCTGGTGCGCTTCTATCCGGTAGATAAATACAGTGACGCATCTCTTGGTGACAATATGAGTCTCTCTATCCGTTTTGTTCTTCAGTCGTTTGAAAAGACATTGGAAGAGGATGATATAACAAATTCAATGGATGCGGTTTTAAATGCACTTAAAAATGAGTTGGGAATAGGAATCAGATGAGCAGTGTAAAAGTTGTAAAAACCTTAGCGTTTTCACTTCGCATCTCTGAGATTGCGCCAGATAAATCAATATCTCATCGCTGTGCAATGTTTGCAATGCTAGCAGATGGAACAAGCGAGATAGAGAATTTTTTAAGAGCTGAAGATACTCTAAACTCTTTAAATATAGTAAAAAACCTTGGCGCAACAGTTGAGGATGACGGCGTGACAATTAGGATAAGTTCAGACGGTATAAAAGAGAGCAGCGAAATACTCGATTGCGGCAACTCAGGAACAGGGATAAGACTTTTTTGCGGACTTTTGAGCTCGGCAGAGGGTCATTTTGTACTAACCGGAGATGAGTATCTTCGCCGCCGCCCTATGAAGAGAGTAACGGCTCCGCTTCGTGATATCGGTGCAAAACTTGACGGCAGAAAAGATGGCGATTTGGCTCCGCTAAGCATAAGAGGCGCATCTCTTAAGGCGTTTAACTACGAGAGTAAAATTGCTTCGGCTCAGGTTAAAAGCGCCATGATTTTAGCGGCTCTAAGAGCTGATGGCGAATGCAGCTACAGCGAACCTGAACTTAGCCGCGATCATACTGAGAGAATGCTAAAAGGCATGGGTGCCGAGATAGAAGTAGATGGTTTAACCACCAGGATAAAACCTATGAAAAAGCTTCTCTCTCCTTTAAAAATTAGAGTGCCGGCTGACCCGTCAAGTGCATTTTTCTTTGCAGTTGCAGCGGCAATTACCCCTAACTCCGATGTTGTGTTGGAGGGTGTTACTCTTAATCCTACTCGTATTGAAGCATTTAAGGCACTGGAGAGAATGGGTGCACTTATGAGTTACGAAATAACAGAGAACAAGTATGAGCCAATCGGAAATATACATGTAAAACATGCTCCGCTTAAAGCGATTACGGTTGAGCATAATATATCTTGGCTTATAGATGAACTTCCTGCCCTCTCGATAGCTTTTGCATGCGCAGATGGTATTAGCATTGTAAAAAATGCCGAGGAGCTCCGCGTAAAAGAGTCTGATAGAATCTCAACGGTTGTAAACGGCCTTAGAGCGTGCCGCATTGAAGTTGATGAAGTTCATGACGGTTACAGTGTAAAAGGCGGCGAGTTAAGAGAGGCTGTAATCGACAGCCACGGCGACCATAGAATAGCAATGAGTTTTATTATAGCAGGGCTTAAGTGTGGAATGAGTGTGAATGATGTTGATTGTATAAATACATCATTTCCAAACTTTTTTGAGCTTTTGCAAAAAATTACGAAAGTAGAGTTTAAATAGATGAAGATAGAGCTAGCTGAGAGTTACGGTTTTTGTTTTGGCGTTAAGCGAGCCATTAAAATAGCAGAAGAGAACAAAAATTCATCAACTTACGGACCTCTTATCCATAACTCCAAAGAGATTGAGAGACTTGAAAAAGATTTTAAAGTAAGCCTGACTGATAACCACAAAAGTTTTGCTTCTGGTGACAAAGCGGTAATCCGCACGCACGGAATACCAAAAAATGAGTTGGCAGAACTAAAAGCCAACAATGTAGATGTTGTAGATGCAACATGCCCATATGTAACAAAACCACAGCAAATTTGCCAAGAGATGAGCGAACAGGGGTATGATATCATTATTTTTGGCGATGAGGCTCATCCAGAGATTAAGGGTGTCAAGAGCTATGCAACTTATGGAGCAAGAGTTGTTACCTCTCCAAAAGAGCTTGAGGATTTAAAACTAAAAGAGAAGATAGCTCTGGTTGCGCAAACAACAAGAAAAGTAGAAGATTATATGGAGATTGCTAACTATTTGATTCCTCGCTATAAAGAGGTAAGGGTTTTTAATACTATCTGTAATGCGACATTTGAAAATCAGGAAGCGGTGAGAAAAATCTCTAAAAAAGCTGATGTTATGATAATTATCGGCGGTAAAAATTCATCAAATACTAAACAACTTTTTAGCATCTCACATGATAACTGCGAGGACAGCTACCACATTGAAGATGAAAATGATTTGGATTTTTCATGGTTTAAGGGTAAAAAATTTTGTGGAATAAG
>DAIDMU010000074.1 GCA_027448805.1 Sulfurimonas sp.
TAAGCCTTTGTCTAATATAATTTTGGAATTATACCAAAGCAAGGCAGTTTTTATGATTATCAAAAGTGCGAGAGTATGCGATGCAAATGGCGAGAGAGAAGTTGATGTTAGGGTGGCAGATGGTGTCGTCGTGGAGATGGGGGCAGATCTTCAAGGAGATGAGTTTATCGATGCAAAAGGTCTCTATCTTCTGCCGCTTTTGGTGGACACAAACATAAGAGTTCAAGATGCAGCACTCAATGCAAAAAATATCAAATCGCTCTCACAAGAGGCACTTGACGCCGGCATAGGGCATATTGTCTTAAATCCGGAGTGTTCGCCCGCTCTTGATAATGAGATTGTTTTGGAGTTTGCACAAAACGGGCTTCATGGTTTGGAAGGTGCAAAAGTTGATTTGATGATTAGTGCTTTAAGGGAAGATGCAACTCTTAGCAATATCGCTATCTTGCTAAAGCGTGGCGCAATCGCTCCATATATGAGTACCATCGCAAAGAATGATTTGGCGATTAAAATTGCACAATATTGCCAGATGTACGGTGTAACGCTCTTTTGCAAAGCCGAAGACAACTCTCTTATCTCAAGCGGTGTGATGCTTGAGGGTGATGTGAGTTCACAGCTCGGGCTTGCGGGGATTCCTGATTTGAGTGAAGTTTTGCATGTCTCTCGAATGATAGAAATCGCTAGACACTTTAAGATAAAGATTCTATTTAAGTCCATCGCTTCTCCACGCTCCATCTACCTTATAAGCAAAGCAAAGCAAGAGGGTATGGCGGTAAGTTGTGAAGTCTCTATCCACCATCTTTTAAACTCTGATGAGGCGTGCAGAAACTTCAACACCACCGCAAAACTTAATCCTCCATTAGCATCAAGCGGGGATGTCGTACTTTTGCAAGAAGCGCTTAAAAATGGTCAAATAGATATCCTCACAACCCTGCATCAGCCAAGTTCACCTGTAAACAAAGAGGTGGCATTTTACGATGCGGCGTATGGATGCGAGGGGCTAAAAAATGCGATGAGCCTCTACTACACGAAGTTGGTTAAGGGTGGTTTTGTCTCCATGAACCGCCTTGTAGAGCTATGTGTACAAAACCCTGCAAAAGCTCTTGGACAAGAGTGTGGCGTTATAGAAGTCGGAGCAAAAGCACAGATGATGCTTTTTGACCCAAATACTAAAGTAACGATGGATGAAAAGCTCTCGCTTTACAACGGCGAGGAACTTTATGGAGAGATTAAGGCTATATTTTAATCTTTACTATTTGACTGATATAATTGGACGCAGTAATTTTATAAAAAAAGGAAGAGCAGTGAAGCGGTACGCAATTGTTATCTTTATCGCTCTTTCTATTTTTAGTGCCAACTTTTTTACGATGTCGGATGCTTTTTCAAAACACGATTTTCACGATAACTTCTACTCTCTTCATGAACATCAACATACACATAATGCGGTAAAACATACCCATAATCATAGCCATAAAGTCAGTTTTATTGATTTTTATATAGCAGAGAGCATCCAGATAAAACTATCCTCTTGTGCGCAAGAAAACAACTTTGACTTTGCAAAACTTCATCACTCTTTTATATCTAAAGAACTCTTCCGTCCTCCTATCGTCTGATTTCTCTTAACTAATACATACAATTTTTTCAAAAGGAAGTCTATGAAGACGCTTTTAATTTTAAGCGCATTGCTTCTGCCTGCTACCATAGCCTTTGCGCACGGTATTTCAGCCGCAGATAAGCAGGCAATGCTTGATGGGGGAAACCTCAAATATATTTGGCTTGGTGCTACCCATATGCTTAGTGGGTATGACCATCTGCTCTTTTTGTTTGGTGTGGTTTTTTTCTTAAACACACTAAAAGATATTGTGAAATTTGTCTCCGTCTTTACACTGGGACACAGTATTACGCTGATTTTGGCGACTTTTATGGGAGTCAATGCCAACTACTATCTGATTGACGCAGTAATTGCAATTAGCGTTATATATAAGGCATTTGACAACAATAAAGGCTTTCAAAACTACCTGCATATGAAATCACCAAACCTCTTGTGGGTGGTATTTCTATTTGGGCTTATACACGGTTTTGGACTCTCAACTCGCCTGCAGCAGCTTCCTCTTGGTGAAGATGCTCTTTCTATATTGTTGCGGATAGTATCATTTAATATCGGTGTTGAATTTGGACAAATTATTGCCCTGATTCCAATACTTTTCATTCTAATGCTTTGGCGCAAAAAAGAGTCATTTATGCAGCAAAGCAAGGTTGCCAACCACGCTCTTATGTTTGCAGGTTTTATGCTTTTGCTTATGCAACTGCATGGCTATTTGCATACCACAAACGAAGAGGAATTAGGCTTTAACAAAGATGCTCACACGCATATCCATCTTGATATGGATGCAGAAGAGTTAAAACAAAACACACATGGTTCATTATAAAAGGAGAACAAAATGAAAAAAATTATTACAAAGGTTGCAGTTGCGGCAATTTTAACACTTGGAGTAAATCCTCTTTATGCGGGCGCAGGGCATGACCATGAACACGGACATAGCCACGCTCAGGAAAAAATCAGTGAGACAAAAGCTAAAGAGATTGCTTTAAAAGAGATGAGAAGGTATGTTCTTAAAGGAAAGCTTGATAAGAGTTGGGAGAGTGCTCCGGTTCATAGTGCAAAACAGCAAGTTTTCAAATCTGTACCTGAATGGGTAGTTACTTTTAAAAATCCAAAAGAGACAAATCCAGAGCAGCAAAATCTCTATATTTTTGTAAACCAATACGGTGAAATAATAGGTGCCAATTTTACAGGCAAGTAGAGAGTGTGTCAGCCATTTGGCTGGCATGATTTAAGGAGAGAAAGTGTACTTCTACATTACAAAAATCGTTATTACGGCACTTTTAATCGTGCTTATATCTGAAATAACAAAGCGAAGCTCTCTTGTCGGTGCGCTATTGGCGGCTATTCCCTTAGTCTCAATATTGGCTATGACTTGGATGTATATAGACACAAACAACAGCGATGCGGCGGTAGAGTTTGCAAACAAAATTATTTGGTTGATTCCACCGTCCATGACATTGTTTATAATGTTTCCAATCCTAATAAAAAAAGGAGTAAGTTTTTATCCAAGTATGGCTGTCTCGGTTATGTTGACAATAGCTGCCTATTACTTGATGATACTAATTCTTGGAAAATTCGGGATTAAAATGTAGAGAAAAGTTCTATTCTTAATTCCAAGGAACTTTATGGAGAAATTAAAAAGATTTTTTCCTGAAATGTGGTAAAATTCCAAAAAAATTAAGGATTGCCCATGTTACATGAATACCGTGATGTTATTACTCACATGAAAGAAAACAGCGCTGCAAACGCTCACTTTTTAAAAATTTTCGATAAGCACAATGAGCTTGACGACCAAATCACAAAAGCTGAGAAAGGTGATGTTCTTTTGACTGACCTAGAGCTTGAGACACTTAAAAAAGAGAAGTTGATGTTATCGTGAAAATCGTGTTTTGAAAAAGCATCCGACATCGTAAAAAAGTTGGCACTAAAAATAGAAAGAGCGATAAAGATAACAATTGCGTATCGCTTCACTGCTCTTCCTTTTTTATCAAATAACTG
>DAIDMU010000075.1 GCA_027448805.1 Sulfurimonas sp.
GGTATAGTTTTAAGTGATATTTTCATCGATGAACCTTATATGTATTAAATAAATTTGGGTATTTTACAATAAGTAAGGTTAGTTTACGATTAGAAAAAAGTTATTTTGGCGCAAATTAAATATTTTATTTTTTTGTTTTCTCAGCAATATACTCTTCAAATTTATCTCTATTTAGAGGTTTTGAGAAGTAGTAGCCTTGAAGTATGTCACACTGCTCTTTGATTAAAAAATCTTTTTGCATCTTTGTCTCTACACCCTCTGCAACAATGGTTAAGCCCAGATTTTTAGCAATATTTAGTATGGTTAAAACCATATTTATATCTTTTTTTGCATCGTCAAGTTCGCTGATAAATGATTTGTCTATTTTTAACTCATCTATTGGGATTTGACGCAGATAACTGAGAGATGAGTATCCTGTACCAAAATCATCCATTGAGAAGCGAATACCGTGTCGTTTAATTTTATTCATGATGTTTATCAGCTTGCCTACATCTTCTGCAGCACTAGTCTCCGTCATCTCAAAAACAAGTTTTGAGCTTAACTCAGGAGTCAGATGCTTTGCACACAGCTTTGAGACATCAGCTAAAAAAGTGGTATGAAACATCTGTCTCATGCTTATGTTTATGGAGAGCTGCTCCAATCTTATCCCATTTTTGGTCCATTCGCTGAATGTTTTAAAAGACTCTTCCATTATATAATGCCCAAGTTCGACTATAAATCCTGTATGCTCAGAGATCGGAATAAACTCATCAGGACCGACCTGTCCCAGCTGTTCGTTATGCCATCTAACAAGAACCTCGCACCCGATGACCTCACTATCTAAGTTGACCTGCGGTTGATACTGAAGTGTTATTTCACCATTTTCCAAAGCAAAGTGAAGCAGCCTCTCTATCTCAAGTTTTCTCTCTATTCTTACCGATAGTTCATCATTAAATAGTATAACTCCGTCCCTTCCCTTCGATTTTGCCTCGTACATGGCGATGTCGGCCTCTTTTATCATAGTATTGGCTGTCATTTTTGGATTGTCTACAATGCTTACACCGATACTGGCACTGATATAAAGATGATGCTCATCTATAATATAGGTCTGTTTGATTAGATGCAGCAGTTCAAGTGCAAAATCCTGTGCTCTTTCCAAACACTCATCTTTATCTTTATATGAAGAGCTTAATATACAAAACTCATCCCCGCCCAATCTTGAGACACTGCTGTTGTTCAATTTAACCAGCATCTTCATTCTCTGTGCAACCTCAAATAGCAGCTTATCCCCAACATCATGCCCCAATGTGTCATTTATGGTTTTAAAATGGTCTAAGTCTATCAAAAGAAGATACATATATTTATTGTCATTCTTTTGAATTTTTATCGCATCTTCAAGCAGCTCAACAAAATAGCGTCTGTTTCCAAGCTTTGTCAGGTAGTCGTGGTATGCCTGAAACTGATTTCTTAGCAGATAGTTATAGGTATTTCTTGAGCCGTATAGAAGCACCCAGCCAAGAACAACAGTTAAAATTGCTATAACATCAGCATAAAATTCATCGATGAGAAGAAGATAGATTGTTATCGGAAGCATAGAAGATGTTAAGATAAAAATTGCTAATTTTTTCTCCGTAACAAGGATAGTTGCAGCAACAACGGCAACACCGAGTTGGGTAAAAATTGCAAGATAGTGAAGTTCAATATTGCCGCTAGAGACATAGACAATAAACATTATTGTCCACGTGGAGAAATAAAAGAAGAGAAAATAGCGCAGCTTGCTTAGCCACTTCTCTTTCTCCTCGATTGTATAACTATTATCAGAATATGCTCTATAAAGCCTATACCCCCAGTATGAAACCGCCAAGACAAGGAGATACCAAAAAGGCTCTATAAAATAAGATGAGTAGACAACTCCAAAAAAAACATACGAGCTTGCAGTTGACGCAAAAAGCGCGATTAAAACTAAAATCTGTTTGTGCATAAAATTATAAAAGCTCATATTGTTTAGCATGCAAAAACTCTCTAGTTAATTATTATTGGGCATGATTCTAGCTAATATTTCTTAAATGTAGATTACTTTGACAATATTAGTGTCAGCTCGGAAGCTTTTTGTCCATCCATTTTGCTTAAAATAGTCCCTACGGTTTTAGGTTTTAGCGAAGAGAGGATTGCCGCAGCATCCTGCGACTCCATCTTGGAGAGGACATCTGCCGCATTTGCCGCTTTCATCTTTGCAAAAGTTTCAGCCATCTTACTCATCTTTATAGCTTTTGTCTCTTTTAAAATCTCTTCATTTTTTTGAAGCATTTTTTTTATAGACTCTTCTTTTGAGGAAATTTCACTCAATTTCGTTTTAACTGCTGCTTCGTCTTGAGATGCTTTTGCTTCTCGTTTTACGAGCAGCTCTTCCGTTGCGGCCTTAAGGGCGCTAAGAGCTTGTTTTTGCTCATCTATTCTCTCAAGCTCTATAAGAAGTTCGCTCTTTCTTGCTTTAAATATTTCCGTACACTCAAACAGTTTATCGCTTGTCTCTAGTGCGCTTAGGGACGTTAAAGTAAAGATAGTTGCTAAAAGTAGTTTTATCATCTGTTTTTTTCCATATATGTCATTAAAGCTATCTCGTCCAACTCTTTTGCCTCTTTAGCTTTTCTTTTTTGAAGTTCTTGTTTTATCTCTTGAAGCTCTAAATATTGAAACTTTTCATGTTGAATCATATCAAGTTTTAGTTGTTGTTTTGCTTGATTTACCTGATTGGCTGCAAAACCAACCCACTCTCTGTTGTGATTTATAAGTTCTCTTTGGGAGTTTAGAAGTGTTCTTGAAGCTAACATCTCACTCATTGTGCCGCT
>DAIDMU010000076.1 GCA_027448805.1 Sulfurimonas sp.
AATAGGAGAAAATATGTCACTTTCAAGAAGAGAATTTCTTAAAAGTTCAGCGGCGGCATCTGCGGCAGCAGCGATTGGTATGAGTGTACCGGCGGAGCTGGAAGCAGCGGCAAATCAAGCTGAAGGCGACTGGAGATGGGACAAGGCGGCTTGTCGTTTCTGCGGTACAGGTTGTGGTATTATGATGGCAACGAAAAACGGTAAAATCGTTGCTGTCAAAGGAGACCCGGCTGCACCCGTAAATCGTGGTCTAAACTGTATTAAAGGTTACTTTAATGCTAAGATTATGTACGGTGCTGACAGACTTACTCAGCCGCTGCTTAGAGTTGGCGCTGACGGTAAGTTTGACAAAAAAGGTAAATTTGTTCCGGTATCATGGCAAAGAGCTTATGACGAGATGGAAGTTCATATCAGAAAAGCGCTCAAACATGGCGGACCGGAGTCTGTTGCTGTGTTTGCATCAGGTCAATACACGATTATGGAAGGTTATACAGCTCTAAAAATGATGAAAGCCGGATTTCGTTCAAATGCGATAGATCCAAATGCGCGTCACTGTATGGCATCTGCGGTTGTTGGTTTTTATCAAACATTCGGCGTTGATGAGCCTTCAGGATGTTATGATGATATTGAATTAACAGATACAATAGTATCTTGGGGTTCAAACATGGCTGAAATGCACCCTATTCTTTGGTCTCGTGTAACTGATAGAAAACTATCAAACCCTGATAGAGTAAAAGTCATCTCGATTCAAACCTATACCCACAGAACTTCAGATTTAGCCGATATTGAAATTATCTTCTCACCAAACACAGATGTTGCTTTATGGAACTATATTGCTAGAGAGATAGTTATGAGAGATGCGGCTGAAGGCATTATTGATTGGGATTTTGTTAAAAAACATATGATTTTTGCAGCCGGCCCGATAAATATTGGTTACGGACTTAGAAGAGAGGGCGAAAAGTCACTTAAAGATGGAAAATACAGTGCCAAAGAGATGGAGATAATCTCTAAAGAGATGAAGACTATCGTTTCCAAAAAAGAGGGTCCTGCATTAGAGCCATACGGATTTAAAGCTGGTGATACAATGAATCACCAAGCAGGAACTCTTGCTCACTGGGAAATTTCATACGAAGATTACAAAAAATCATTAGAGCCTTACACATTGGAGTATACGGCTGCTATCGTAAAAGGCGACCCTGATGAAAATGTTGAAGTATTTAAAGAAAAACTTCAACAATTAGCTAATTTATATATTGAAAAAGGCAGAAAAGTAGTATCATTTTGGACAATGGGTATGAATCAACATACTCGCGGTACTTGGGTAAACACACTTGCCTACAATGTTCACTTTTTACTAAATAAACAGGCAATTCCAGGTTCTGGAGCATTCAGCTTAACTGGACAGCCATCTGCTTGCGGTACTGCTCGTGAAGTTGGTACATTTACACATAGATTGCCTGCCGATATGATGGTTGAAAATCCTGCACACAGAAAAATTGCCGAAAATAAATGGATGGTGCCTGAGGGAACTCTAAATGCTGTTGGCGTGCAGCACATTATGAAAATCCACCGTGATATTGAAGATGGTTTGGTTAAATTTGCATGGGTAAATGTTTGTAACCCTTACCAAGATACTGCATCAGCTCATCACTGGATTAAAGCGGCTCGCGAAATGGACAACTTTATTGTAACTTCGGACGGCTACCCTGGTATCTCGGCTAAAGTTTCAGACCTTATCCTGCCTTCCGCTATGATTTATGAGAAGTGGGGTGCTTACGGTAATGCTGAGCGTCGTACACAACACTGGAGACAGCAAGTTCTTCCTGTCGGCGATGCTATGAGTGATACGTGGCAATGGGTTGAGCTCTCTAAAAGATTTACTGTTAAAGACTTATGGGGTGAATGGGCTCCAAGCGGTGCGAGAAAAGAGGCACTTCCAAGTGTTATAGAAAAAGCAAAAGCGATGGGATATAGTGAAAATAGCACTATGTTTGATATACTTTTTGCCAACAAAACTGCTAAATCTTACCAACTTGATCAAAAAGACACAATCCAAAAAGGGTATGATAACTCTGAGGGATATGGAGACAGCAGAAATGTTGTAGGAACTGACGGAAAAGTGTTTAACGGATACGGCTTCTTCATTCAAAAATATCTTTTTGAAGAGTATGCCGCATTCACTCGTGGACATGGACATGATCTTGCGCCATTTAACGTTTACCATAAAGTGCGCGGTCTTAAATGGCCTGTTGTTGACGGAAAAGAGACTGCTTGGAGATTTAATGCTAAATATGACCCATATGCAGCAAAAGCAACTAAAGAGAGCGGTAACTCGCATGCTTTCTATGGAACACTTGCAAAAGCGCTTAAATTCGGTAATTTAAGTGGAATGGATGCAAAAAGCGAACAGAAATCATTGGCCAACAAAGCCAAAATATTTGCTCGTCCATACATGGATCCTCCAGAAATGCCGGATGCAGAATACGATATTTGGTTATCAACGGGTCGCGTGCTAGAACACTGGCACTCAGGCACCATGACTATGCGTGTTCCAGAACTTTATCGTGCTGTTCCTGAGGCTCTGTGTTACATGCACCCTACTGATGCGAAAAACAAAGACCTTAAACAAGGCGGCCTATGCTGGGTAGAATCGCGTCGTGGCAAAGTAAAAGCCAGAGTTGAAACTCGCGGCAGAAACAGACCTCCAAGAGGATTGGTTTTCGTGCCTTGGTTTGATGAAAAAGTATTTATCAATAAAGTATGTTTGGATGCAACATGTCCGATGTCAAAACAGACAGACTTTAAAAAATGCGCTGTAAAAGTTTATAAAGCGTAATTAAATATCTAAAGGATGAGGATGGTTTTGCTCACGCAAACCACACCTAATAAAAATGGAAAATAGAGCTGTAAGTGATAGAAGAAAGTTTATTCTAAAAATGGCAAGAAGTGCTGGTATTGCGGCACTTGGCGGTTTTGTGTGGAGTGCATACGTTGATGAAGTTACGGCTTCACAGCTGCTGCTTCGCCCACCAGGAGCCATAAAAGAAGAAGATTTTTTAAAAACATGTATTAAATGCGGGCTTTGTGTTGAAGCTTGTCCATACAATACACTTTTACTTGCTAAACCTGGTGACAATAAACCTATGGGTACCCCATATTTTATTCCTAGAGATATACCTTGTTATATGTGTCCAGATATTCCTTGTGTGCCTATTTGTCCATCGGGCGCACTTGATGAAGCCAGTGTTACAACAGATGGAGTTCTTGATATAAAAGCAGCAGACATGGGTCTTGCGGTTATAGACGATGAGAGCTGCATAGCTTTTTGGGGAATTCAATGTGACGCATGCTACAGAGCTTGCCCTCTGCTAGGCGAAGCAATAAGTGTTGAATACAAAAAAAATGACAGAACAGGCAAGCACGCATTTCTGACGCCGATTGTCCACTCAAATATTTGCACAGGCTGCGGATTGTGCGAGAAAGCTTGTGTTACGGAAAAAGCAGCGATATTTGTACTTCCTAGAGAAGTTGCGATGGGAAAAGCCGGTAATTATTACATTAAAGGTTGGGAAAAAGGTGATGAGAAGCGTTTAGAAAATGCTAAAGAAATCAAAACAACAACAGAGATAAGCAAAGATAGTGCGGTTAACTCTTTAAATAGTGACTCGGAGGATTTCTAATGACAACTATTTGGAACAGCTACCGATACCTTATTTTAAGAAGAGCTACTCAAATAGGCTTATTGCTGTTATATTTTGGAGCAAATGCGTGGGGATGGACTATCCTTATGGGAAATCTCAGTTCATCACTTTTTATAAATATTGTTCCGCTAAGTGACCCGTATGTTGCACTTCAGATGATTGCAGCCGGCGCTGTTTTAGCAACAGATATAATTATCGGTGCTTTAATAATAACTATGTTTTATCTAGTAATAGGCGGTCGGGCTTTTTGTAGCTGGGTCTGCCCAGTAAACTTAATAACTGATGCGGCAGCTTATTTGCGAAGAAAGCTAAATATTGATGGCATCTCTAAAAGACAACCGGCTTCGCGAAATATGAGATATTGGGTTTTAGTACTTAGTCTGATTATATCGCTTATGATGGGTGTCACAGCCTTTGAATTTATATCACCGATATCTATGCTTCACAGAGGTATAATATTTGGTTTAGGTTTTGGATGGGCAAGTGCGCTCATCATTTTTCTTTTTGACCTGTTTGTTCTTAAAAACGGGTGGTGTGGGTATGTGTGCCCACTCGGTGGATTTTATTCACTTGTGGGTAAATTTAGTCTGATAAGAGTACATCACACTATGGAGAATTGTACTTCTTGTATGAAATGTAAAACTGTCTGTCCTGAGCAACAGGTTTTATACATGATTGCCAAAGAGAGCACAGACGTTCTCCGGGGCGAATGCACAAATTGTGCTAGATGCATTGAAGTGTGTGATGACGAAGCTCTAGGTTTTTCAATCAGAAAACTAGTAAAAAATAAAAGAACGGGAGAGTAAAATGAAAACAAAGAGTAAAATAACGATTGGTTTAGTCGCTGCTGCACTGCTGATGGTTGGCTGTGTAGGCGAAAGTGTTAAAGCTGCACCGCAAAAAGCTGTAACAAAGACTGTTAGCGAAGAGTCTTTAGGTCTGAGAAAAACTGACATATATACAGAAGATGCTACAATATCTGATAAAACAGAGTATAGAAGTGCACAGGCTACGACAAGCAGTAAAATTCAAAGAGCGTTTCAAGATGCTCCGCCAATGATTCCGCACGATACGACCGGAATGCTTCCAATTAAAACGGATGACAACAGATGTATTACGTGTCATATGCCGGAAATTGCCGGATCAATGGGTGCAACGCCGATTCCTGTGTCGCACTTTACGGATTTCAGACCAAAAGGGAAAATGGTTAACGGCAAATTTGAATTACCTACGGATGTGTTAAAAAATGAAGTTGCTATCGTGCAAGAAGACAAACTTCAAAATGCAAGATTTAACTGTTCAGCATGCCATGCTCCACAATCTCAAGGCAATCTGGCTGTTGAAAACACTTTTGAGCCTGTTTTCACAGCTAAAGACGGTGCTAGCAGATCTAGCTGGGCTGGAAAGAAAATAACAGAATCCCTAAACACGGTCGGGGATGAAAGCTTTATAACGCAGGATGATATAGCAAATAAAAATTCTCCTGCCGGAACTCTAGGCGACTCGACTCACTAATGCAAAGAAGAGAGCTTTTTAGCTCTCTTGCTTCATCCTTAAGCGGGAAAAAGAAGCAAGAGGCATTACTAAGACCACCATATTTCGGCGACGAATCTCTTTTTCGCAATGAGTGCTACAAGTGCGATGGCGCATGCGTCACTGTTTGTGAAGAAGAAATAATAAAAATAGCAGATGACAATACTCCTTATTTAGATTTTTCATATCGCGGCTGTACGTATTGTGATGAGTGTGCGATTGCCTGTAAATTCGGAGTATTAAAGGTTGAAGAAAAAAAACTTTTAAATGCGCACGTCAGCATAGATAATAACAAATGTCTAAGCTGGGGCCACACTTTATGCTTTTCATGCAAAGACCCATGCCTTGAGAATGCAATAAATTTTAAAGCCATGTTTATGCCTAGTATAAACGACAAATGTATATTCTGCGGTTTTTGCATAAGCAAATGTCCGGCCAATGCAATAATGCTAAGGGTAGTATCGTGAAACTAATTATGCTTTTAACTTTTCTGCTCTCTTTGCTGTTTTCTTCAAATATAAAAGAGCCCGTGGCACGCTTTGCTTCAAGCGGTTCTGTCGTTGATTTTATCTTTCAAGATGGAAAGATTTATAGTGCTACGGATGCAGGGTGTGTAGACATTTTTGATTTTAAAAGCAGAGCAGTTGTTAAAAAAATCAGAGTACCGAAAATAGAAGATTTTCAAGGTGAAAAGGTAGATTCTAAAGTCTATTCTGTAGATAAAATTAATAACAAAATATTGATTTTATCTCAAGCAGAGCAAGGTTTTAGAAGAGTTCATATCTATCAAAATGAGAAAACTGAACTTTTGTTTGACCACTCAGAGGCGCTTACGGTTGCAAAAGCCAAATTTTTGGATGAAAATACCATTCTTTTAGCTCTTCTCAGCGATGAGATTGTCTCTTATGATATAAAGAAACGCCGCAATAACTGGATAGTTCAAGTTTCCGGTGCCAAATTTTCAGATTTTGTCTTAAATGAATCAAAAGATGAAGTCGTAATAGCTGATGAGAGCGGAAATCTAAAAATTCACAGTACAAAAAATGGCAAACTTATAAAAACGCTCTTTGATGAAAACTTAGATAATGTTTTTCAGGTAGATTACAAAAAAGGTGTAATTGCAACTGCCGGACAAGATAGAAGAATGGTAGTATATGTCCCAAAAGCAAACTCATCTTACTATATAAAATCTGATTTTTTAGTTTATAGCGTTGGATTGTCGCCGAGTGGAAAAATTGTAGGGTATTCATCTGATGAGCTAAATAATGTTTCACTTATAGATAGTTCTACGAAATCTGTTATAGGTAAATTCGGCGGAAACAAAATGACGATTACTAAAATAGTTTTTATAAACGAAAATGATTTTTTAGTTTCAAGTGATGACAAAATTATTAATTTATATAGTGTAAAATAAACAAAAGGATAAAAAATGAATATATCAAGCATAGTAGTTAAAACAGTACCGAAATACTTAAACGAGGTAGTACAAAGTCTTAAAGATTGTGAAGCTTGTGATTATCACATGCACGATGAGATGGGTAGGATTATAATAACGATTGAGGGCGAAGGCGTCGCCGAGGAGCTTGAAAAACTTCGTATTATAGAGGCTATTCCTCATGTTATTACCGCTGATATGCAGATGGCATACAGTGAAGATGAGTTGGATGCACACATGGAAGTTATTGAAAACGGTGATGCAGTGCCAAAAATATTAAATGATGACAGAGTAGATTTTACAAATATGACCTATAACGGCGACTTGAAAAAAAGAGATGACTTGGCAACATTTACTAGAAAATTTGACCAAACAAAGAGGTAGCCTTTGTCCGTAATATTTGAATCAACAATAAAAATGGCCAGTGGCAGCAGTGAAGATTGGTATATTGAACTAAGAGATACCATTGGCGGCAGCATAGAAATTTGTAAAGATTTACCGGAGTACTCTAAAAAAGTTGAAGAGTTTGGAGCTAGATACGGCGGAAATATAGATGAAGTAAGGTGGGGCAAAGCAGACGATGTACGCCCACACATTATGGATATAGTCAGGTTTGAGATGTCAAAACTCCAAAGAGAGATTGAAGAGGAGATTGGCAAACCATTAATAGATGAAGGAAAGAGCTAATTGGAAGCCAAAGCTATAAAAACTCTGAAATATTTAGATACAGGCGAAATAGAAAAACACCTAAGCAGCGTTGAGTATATAATTATGGCAGCTCCTGCGCCTGAATACTTTAAAGATACGCCTATCCATTTTACTATTTTTTTAAACACGTCTGAGAGTTTGCCAAAAGAGATTCAGAAGGCTATTTTTGATAAATTCTTAGATGAGAATGAGATAAGAAGCCCGATAGAGGTTATGAGCCAGATTATGCCCGTCGGCTTTTCAGAAGGTTCTCAAGAGACTCCAATGCCTCTTCTTTTAGTAAAGGAGGAAGATATGAGAGCCATTCCAAATGTTCCTATGCTGGTTATGGATTTTCTGGCAGATTCTGAGAACTTTGGCGAGGCAAAAGAGAAAAGTTTAACCGGTTGGAGTTATAGCTACAGCGACTAAAATTTAGAAGAGATAGCCTCTATCTCCTCTATACTTTTTGCAATACCGGAAGATAGATTTTCATACCCGTCTTTTGTAACCAGTATATCATCCTCTATTCTTATACCGATTCCGCGATACGCTTCCGGTACGCTTTTATCATCCTTATCGATATAAATACCCGGCTCTATGGTTAAAACCATCCCTTTTTGAAGCGCTATCTCTTGATGTTTGTCATCTTTATAGGGTGCGGGGTCATGAACATCTATCCCTATCCAGTGTCCTATGCCATGCGGATAGTACTTCTTATGCTTTAGCAATTTAATCGCTTTTTTGTAACTGCCTTTTAAAATACCAAGTTCAATCATCCCTTTTGTCAGCAACCTCTCTGCACACTCTTGCAGATGAGTTCTTTTTACATGCGGCTTAATCATACTGATAATTTTTAGCTGTGTTTCCAAAACTAAGCTATACAGCTCTCTTTGCGCTTTGGTAAATTTTCCGTTTACCGGGATTGTTCTTGTTATATCACTTGCATAGTAGTTATGTTCGCAGCCGGCATCTATGAGTATAAGTTCGCCATCAACAAGCGGTTTGTCGTTTTTTATATAGTGAAGCGTATTTGCGCTGTTTCCGCACGCCACGATAGATGTATAGGCGTCGCTGTATGCGGCATTGATTTTAAACTCATGCTCTATTTCAGCCTGCAACTGATACTCAAACTTCCCTTTTTTATCTATACTCATAGCTCTGTGATGAGCCTTTGTCGTTATTTCGATAGACTCTCTTATCAGTCCTATCTCCGCTGCAGATTTAATAAGTCTCATTTTTTGTATAAGAGGTCTGATGTCATGCTTTGTTTTAAAATCTTTTGTCAATTTTAAAACCTTTTTGGCTTCTCTCTTTTTTGAACCAAGCTCGCAAAATATACTTTTTTTATCTTTTATAAACTCTTTGAACTTCTTTTTAAAATCATCGCTCAAATAAATTTCATCTACCAAAAATCTACTCTTTGCCTCTTTAGCGCCTAAACGCTCGCCGCTCCAAAGCTCTAATGTTTTATCCTTTTTTTGAACGAACAGAACTGTTTTGAGTTCATTTTTAGTTTTTAAAAAAACCAGAGCTGAATTCTCCTCTTTGAAACCTGTTAAATAGTAGAAGTTGCTATCTTGTCTGTATGGGTGATGCGTATCGTTTGAGCGTGTTGCAGGCTCTGCGCTAAAGATAACGCCGACTGAACTATTTGGCATCTTATTAGCAAGAGAGTCTCTTCTCTTTTTAAATTCGCTCTCGCTTATCACTTACAAACTCCGCCAAGCCACTCTATGTTATTGGATACTATTTCAGAGAATGCACTGCTTAGAGCCTCGACTCCGCCATTGGCATCAACTGTTTTGGCATCAATTTTAGAAGTAAATGTTTTATCCGCAATCACACTGTTTGTTTTGGCATCTATTAATGTTAAACTGACTACTACATGCACGAATGAACTTTTCATATCTTGACTGTAAAACTGCATAAACTCTTCTATATTTGTCTCTAAAACCAAGCTGCTTTTAACTCTTGATTTTGATGAGTGAACACTGCTAAAGAGCTCCGAATCTCTTATGCTTTTTAGCAACTCCGCACTCACAAGGCTGTTTGGAGACTCTTGCCACTGAGACTGTGAGTAGGAGAATACTCTGTTATTTGACTCTGTATAATCCATATTTAGGGACATCAAAGAGTTCGAGCTAAATGCCTGTGCAACCTTGAGAGACTTCTCTTTACAGCCTGTAGCAGCACTGCCACTCTTTAAATCTTTGGCAACAATTCTATACTCTACAACAGGAGGCTTGATTGTTGTACAACCGCTAAATAGTATCGTTAAGATAATTAAAATTATTCTCATGTTAGTTTTCCCCCCGGTCCTTTTTTTATCTCTTCTTGCTTTAATATAATATCGCTTGGACTTCTCTCATGTTTATTCAGTGTCTCTTCAATCTTTATAATCAGATTTTGCATATCCAAAAGCGTGTTATTCATATTTGGCAAGATATCGCTTGTCATCTCTTTTATATTAAAATCTCCGCTCTGCAATGCTTCTTTAAATGTATTCATAGAGCCTGCGATTCCCGCATAGCTTTTCACAATTGAGCCAAAAGAGGCAGATATATTATTTTCCCATCTGACACTGTTATCCATAAATTTCTCAACACGAGGCATCAGTCTGTCAAGTTTTTCAGAGGAGCTGTTTAGATTTTTCATCGTTTGTTGGAAATTATTGATTGTCTCTTCATCCAATATTTGATTCATTTTCGACATAAATATAGCACTGTTTTTTAAAAGCAGAGAGAACTCAGCCTGATTCTCCTCTTTTAGCAGCTGCCGTGTTCTATCGAGGGTTTGGGAAAGATTTACAGACATATCTCCAAATGTATTTTCAAGTTTTATAAGCAGTGAAGGTATTGTTTTTATGACCGGATACTCCTCCCCTTTTTTAGCCCTGAGCGGTTCAGCCTTCTCATCCCCAAAACTTAAATTTACATAACTCAAACCTGTAATTCCCTGCGAGGTAAGCTGTGCGGCCGTAGATGACTTTATGGGAGTTGTTTTTAAAACATCAACCAAAACCTCTACCTGTTCCGAGTTCTTGGGATTGATTTTAAGCGACACCACCTTGCCGACGTTTATTCCCCTGTATTTAACGGGAGCATCTAAGTTTAGACCCAAAACCGACTCGTCAAAGTATATAGCATACATCTTCATCTCCGCCTCTTCTGAGGGCTTCAAAAGCCAATAAGCAAATCCTACCATCATTGCCAAAAAGAGAAGTACTAAAAAACCGACCAAACTATAATTAACTCTGTTATTCATATTTATTTCATTCCCTTAAAAAAAGTTCTTATAAACTCATTTTCAACGTTAAGTATATTTTTCAAATCGCCCTCATAAACAACACTTTTGTTATCAAGAACGGCAACTTTGTCAAGTGTATCATAAACTGATTGTAAATCATGTGAAACCATTACAATGGTTAAATTCAGCAGAGCACGGAGCTTCAATATTAAAGCATCGAACTCCCTTGCAGAGATTGGGTCAAGTCCGCTTGTCGGCTCATCCAAAAAAAGAAGCTTTGGGTCCATGGCAAGTGAGCGGGCAAGAGCCGCTTTTTTCTTCATACCGCCGCTTATCTGGGATGGATAGAGGTTCGCGTCTTCTGATTTTAGCCCGACAATGCTTATTTTAAATTCAACTATCTCTTTAATCATAGCCTGCGATAAATCAGTGTACTCCACGAGCGGCAACGCTATATTCTCTCTTAGATTAAGCGATGAGAAGAGTGCTCCGGATTGAAACAAAACTCCCCACTCGCGTCTTAGCAACATAGCCTCTTCGTAACCGATATTGTTAAGGTTATGCCCCAGTATTTCAATCTCTCCGCTATTAAACTTTTGAAGCATTACCATCTCCCGAAGCAGCGTGGTTTTACCGCATCCGCTTGGACCTAAAAGCCCATAGATAGACCCTTTTGGCACACTCAAACTTATTTTGTTATGGATAACTCTATCTTCAAATTGGGTTTTCACATCTCTTACTTCTATAATATTTTTCATTATATTCCCAAGTTTGTAAATATTATTGAAAAAACAGCGTCACATATAATAACTGCAAAAATTGATTCTACTACGCTTTTTGTTGTGTTGAAACCTATGCTTTGTGTATCATCTCTAACCAGCATACCTCTATATATGCCTATCGTAGCAATTAGAAAAGCAAAAAACGGCCCTTTTGCAATTCCTATAAAAAAATGTTTTACCGCTATAACTTCACCAAATCTATCCAAAAACAGGTCGGTAGTAATATTAAGCTCTACATTTGCAACAACCATTCCGCCGATAATCGCCATTATGTCAGATATAAAAATGAGTATCGGCAGGGTTATCATAAGAGCGGCTATTTTTGGCATAACTAAAAATCTGTATGGGTCAAACCCCATTGTCTGCATAGCATCTAGCTCCTGCGTAATCTTCATAGCACCTATTTGAGCGGTAAATGCAGAACCGCTTCTTCCTGCAATAACTATGGCGGTAATAAGCGGAGAGAGCTCCCTCAATACCGATATACCAAGCATATCTACAATAAATATATTTGCACCGTAGAGTTTTAGCTGAAATGCGGATTGATAAGCTATGACCAGACCGATTAGAAAGCTTGTCAGCGCAACAATACCAAATGCCTTTATTGCACTCTCGTTTATTTCAAAAGCAATCTCTTTGAACCTAATATTTCTAGGTGATATCAGATAGTGAAGCTTATGTGCAAAAAGTTCGCCCATAAAACTCATAAAAGATAAAAAAACAAGATAGTTCTGATATGTTTTTTCACCTATTTTTCTTACATAACCTCTTTTTTTCTTATCTGGAATTTTTTTTGATTTTAATTTCTGCACATTGACAAGCTCAAGCATATCTATGACTTCTCTGTTGTCGCAGAGCGTATCTACATGTATTGAACTATCAAAGCGTAAATGTTTTTGCAGGTTATATATAAAAATTGATGCGGCAGTGTCTAAAAACTTTAGCTCCGAGAGGTCTATAACTACACTGCTCTCTTTGCTTATATCTAAGTTATCTACAATTTTTTTATATTTTGTGAGGTTATAAAGGGTGAGCTCTCCTTTAAATTTTAAAGAGAGCCTGTTGTCAATATGTATAATATCTAAAGATGAGTGATGCATGCAAAAACGTTAAAAATCTCTCTGTAGAAGCTTTTTAACCTTTAAAATTGTTATTATCTTGTCCGCTTGTTTTCCGACACCGTCAATTGCCGTCTCGTCGCCGCTGGCTGTATCGGGAGCAGGTCCGATATCTGATTTTTTGATTCTGATTGCCATTGTAAGCCTGTCTATAACGAATCCGGCAATGTCATCTCCCTCCCTCATTACTATAAATCTTGTATCTTCGTTATGTTTTTTAGGACTTAATCCGAATTTTAAACGTAAATCTATTAAAGGTATGACTGCCCCGCGCATATTAAAAACACCGACAATGTACTTTGGAACCTGAGGCACCCTAGTCCAAGGAAACGGTTTAATAATCTCTTGAATAGATAATATAGGAACCGCGTACTCTTCATCCCCGATTATAAATCCGACAAGCTGAACTACATCGTCTGCGTGATCTAAGTTTTCATTCTCTTTTTGAGTCTGTTTCTTAATAATCTGTTTTAATTTATCGCTCATTTTAAAAACTCCGATCTAAAATTAATGTTTCTCTGAACTACACTCATAAGATAGTCGGAAGAGTATGGTTTAGTGATATACTCTACCATTCCAGACTCTACGCCGCGCATTCGGTCAGATTTGCCCGTACGTGATGTTACGGCAATCAATGGCAGATTTTTGTAACGATTATATTTTTTAATCTCTGTTGCCAAAGAGTATCCGTCCATTCTTGGCATCTCTATATCAACAAGCATAGCATCAAAATTGTAATCACCCTGCTTTAAAATAGCAAGCGCCTCTTGTCCATCGCCTGCTTCAACCAGTGTCACTCCAAGCGGTTCAAGCGCTTTTCTCATAATGGTTCTGTCTGTTTTAGAGTCATCGACTATCATAACAGTGTAATCGCTTGCCTTTGTTTTTTCATGTGTCAGCATTGCGGCATCAGAGGTGGTATCTATAAGAGCAGTTGCTTTAACATGCTTCGCCATATCCATAATAGCCACAACATCAACAATCAGCGTAACTCCGCCATCACCGCGGATAGTGGCTCCTGCAATTCCGTCAATACCTTTTAGGAACTCTCCAAGAGATTTGATAACTATCTCCTCCTGTCCTACAAGCGTGTCGACTATAAGTCCAAGCTTGCTGGTTCCAAGACCCAAAACAACCACGTAGGCATATTCGCTTGAGTCCAAGATACGCTCAACTTCAAAAATATCGCCGATATGCACAAGAGAGAGAACATCTTCACGAAGTCTCATTACCGAGCGTCCTTCAACCGTGTAAACTTCATCTTTGGATATTCTGACAGTCTCCAAAACAGAAGCAAGAGGGATTGCGTAATGCTCCTCTTGAACTCCGACTAGAAGCGCTTGAATAATTGCCAAAGTCAATGGGATTTTGAGTTTCATCGATGTACCGATACCGATTTCGCTGTCGATATCTATTATTCCGTTTACCTTCTCAATATTTGTCTTTACAACATCCATACCGACACCGCGGCCCGATACGTTCGTTACGACTGTCGCTGTTGAGAAACCAGGCTTAAATATAAGACCAAACGCCTCTTTGTCGCTCATATTGTCGGCTTCTTTTTCTGTAATAAGACCTTTTTCTAAAGATTTTCTCTTTAGCATCTCAACATCAAGCCCCTTGCCGTCATCATCAATCTGAATGACAATCTGATTTCCTTCGTTATACGCTTTTAGTTTAATTGTTCCTGTTTCGCTTTTACCCTGCTCAAGGCGAATCTCAGGTATCTCGATTCCATGATCACAAGAGTTTCTAATAATATGAACAAGCGGGTCGCCAATCTCTTCAACAATTGATTTGTCAAGTTCTGTGTCTTCACCAAATATTTCAAGCTCTATTTTTTTATTTAACTCACGGCTTAAGTCACGAATCATTCTCGGGAATTTGTTAAATACTTTGCCGATTGGAAGCATTCTCGTCTTCATAACCGCAATTTGAAGGTCTGTCGTAACAATAGATACTATCGAAACAACCTGGTTTAACTCCTCTAAAAAGCTCTCTCCCTCGTAACGCTCTTCAACATCATCATTAATTTTAATAAGCCTGTTTTTAGCAAGAACGAGCTCTCCGATAAGGTTCATTAGGTGGTCAAGTCTTTTGACATCAACACGGATAGTCTGCTCAACAGTAGACTGCTTTTTCGCAGGAGCCGCCGCTCTTGCATCGTCCATCGAGTCTGAATCATCTCTCATTGAAGCCGGTTTTCTAGCAGGCGTAACAGCCACTGGAACATTTGCAATCGGTTCATACTCTTGCCCAGAATCATCATCTTCTTCTTTAGATGCTGAAGCGCTTGAGAGCTTAGACGCTCTCTTAGCCTTATCTTCCGCCATTCTCTCTTTTAGAAGCCTCTCTATCTCGGCTTCAAGCTCGTCAGCGCCCATATTGTCATAATCAAGCTCATCGCCTGAAGAAGGCTCTTCCTGAACAACTTCTTCGGCAACTTCTTCTGCAACTTCTTCTATAACTTTCTCGGCAGCCTTAGGAGCGGCAGGTTGAGCGGCAGGAGCTTCTGCATCTCCATACCCTTTTGTACACAAGTCAAGTCTGACAACACAGCCGGAGACATCGATGCCGTCATCAGAGCTGGTATCACGAATAGTATTTAAAAGAGCCGTCATCAAGTCAATTGATTCTAAAATAACATCCATTATATTTGGAGATATTATCAATTCACCATGTCTTGCTCTGTTTAAAACATCTTCCATATGATGTGTTAAATGTGTCAAAACATCAAAATTTAAAAACGATGAAGCACCCTTAACGGTATGCGCCACACGAAATATTCTATTTAGAAGTTCTAAATCATCCGGTCTAGTTTCCAACTCAACCAAATCCTGATCTAACTGCTCAATCAGCTCGAAAGATTCAACCAAAAAATCTTGTAATATCTCTTGAAATTCATCCATATTTCCACTCCTACTTCATATGTGCACGAACAATTCGCGCTACTTCGTTATAAAATGAACTTGCTTTGAATTTAACCAAATAAGCTTCACCGCCAGCCTCAACACCTCTATTTTCACTAAAATGGTCACTGATTGAAGAGTTAAATACAATAGGTATCTTGTTAAATCTTCCATCCTCTTTTACGTTTGCAGCAAAATGGAAACCGTCCATTCTCGGCATTTCAACATCAGAGATGATTATTTTGAGATTATTAGAAAGATTGCTTCCGTAGAGCTCATAGAGTTCATCAAGCTTTTCCAAGCCCTCTTTTCCGTCCATCGCCTCAAGCACATCGAAGCCCATCTTTACAAGCGCCTCTTTTACTATTTTTCTAGCCGTTGAGCTATCGTCTAAGACAAGCGCCAAGCCTGAAAAATTTTCGTTTTCGGAAGTTGTAAACTGCGTGTCCGGCTCATAAAGACCTAAATCTTGTATAACACTCTCCAAATCCAAAATAAGAAGAACATTGTCTCCTTCTATTTTGGTAACGCCTGTTATCTTGCTTCCCTCTACGGAACTGCTATTGCTCATAAAAGACGCCGGCTCTATGTCTGCCCAGCTTATTCTTCTTATGCGTTTTGCCTCGTGAACTATAAATCCTATTAGCACGTTGTTAAACTCGGTAATTATCACTCTTGAGTTTTTTTCTGCACTTTCCGGCTCTTTGATTTTCATCCATTTTGCCAGATTTACGACAGGGATTACAACGCTTCTTAAATCGAAAATACCCTCTATAAACTCAGGAGTACCCGGAAGCTCTGTTAACTTTGGCAGCTTTATAATCTCACGGACTTTTGAGACGTTTATCCCATAAATTCCTTCATAGACTTGGTTATCTTCTTGTTTGAAGATGCGAAAATCTACAAGCTCCATCTCATTTGAGCCAACTTTCAATGAACTCTCTATATTCATACGCTAAATCCCTTTTGAGAAAATATTCTCTTGCAATAACTCTATATCTTGCACTGATTTTACAATAAAATATCTTTGATTGCAAGCAAAAGCACCTAGGTTAATATAAATAAAATCTTTAAATTTTATGGTTCTGTTTTGGTGAAAATGTCCCTCAACAAAGTAGTCGCATTTGTACTTTTCACCCAATCTGTTTGAGATAAATTTTTCTAAGCCTGTGAACTCTCTGCAATCATCTTTTTTGCCCAAATAAAGGTCAAGGCGTTTTAAAATATAGTGTCCCATGAGTGAATCAACAACTCTTAAAAGAGATAAAAGAGTAGAATTTCTAATCAAGGATGTATAAACTCTATATCCAAGAGGGCTCTCTATGTCACCGTGAGCGAGCAAAACTTTCTTGCCATCAAATCTGCATGTAAGAGGCTGAGAGGAGATTGGGAAAACTTTTACATGCGGAAATATATTTTTAAGATTAAAGTCGTGGTTGCCTTCTAGGTATATAACTTCAATATCAAGCGCTATCTCGTTTATAAGTGCAATTACTTCTTGATTTATGGTGTGGGTATATGCAACTTCGCCAAAGAGTGCATCAAATATATCGCCCATAAGGATTAGCTGTGTAGGATGAAGTTTTTTTGAATGAATCTCTTTTATAAAATCTAAAAGTTCCGGCCGTTTGTGCGAACAGTGTGCGTCTGCCACAACAAACGCACCCTCTAAAATCTGCAGCTTTTGAACCATAACTTAAGGAACGTAAGCTATATTTGGGATTCCCAAATCTTCATCAAGCCCCATCATCAAGTTTGCATTTACAACGGCGGCAGATGATGCGCCTCTTAGGAGATTATCAATAGCACTTGAGATAAAGAGAAGATTGCCTTTTCTTTTTACATAGATATCGCAAAAATTTGTTCCCGCAACACTCTTCATATCAACGGGATTTTCACTTACCCTTACATGTTTTGCATCTCTGTAAAACTCCTCAAGAACTTTGTATGCGTCAAAATCGCCCTCTACTTGGATGTAGATAGAGCTTAACATTCCTCTTGTCAGAGGGCATAAATGCGGTACAAAATGAACATCGTCAAAATCAACATGTAATTTTTGAGCAATCTCAGGGGCGTGTCTGTGCATAAGAGGATTGTACGCAAAAAGGTTATCGTTTACATTTACAAAGTGAGTAACGTCGCTTAGTTTTTTGCCGGCGCCGCTGACACCTGTTTTTGCATCTACTATTATCGGTGTATTTTTTACTCTTCTCTCCATAAAAGGTAAAAGTCCTAAAATTGCAGAGGTTGGAAAACATCCCGGATTTGCAACTAACGAAGCCGATTTTAGCTCTTTGCGGAACAGTTCAGGAAGTCCGTAAACTGCATGTTCCAAGTTTTTGGCATCTGTATGAGGGCAGTAAAATGCTTCATAAATATCTTGCGGCAATCTATAGTCAGCCGAGAGGTCAACTACTTTTAAACCTTTTGCAATAAGCGGTTTTACATAAGCCATTGCCGTTTGATGCGGAAGTGCCAAAAAAACAAGCTCGCAACTTGCCGCACACTCGTCAATATCTGCTTTTTTAACATCGCACTCATAAACTTTGCTTAGAGAGGGATGAAGTTTGGAGAGAGTCGTTCCGCCCTCTGTATTTGCAACATAAGAGAGGTTGAATTTTGGATGATGGACTAAAATCTTTAAAAGTTCAAGCCCCGTATATCCGCTTGCACCTATAACACCTACATTAATGGCACTCAAAAACTATCTCCTGATATCTCACTTCCATTATTTCAAACTCTTTAGTTCCGTTTGGAAGCTGAACTTTTATCTCATCGCCCTCTTCTCTTCCTAAAAGCTGTTTTGCCAAAGGAGAGTTAAAAGAGATTAGCCCCATGTCGGGATTGCTCTCACACCCGCCGACTATGGTGTATGTGAACTCTTCATCGCTCTTAACGTCGGTAACGACAACGGTTGAGCCAAAGCTTACCTTAGAGTGCTCAAGCTCAGTCGGATCGACAATCTTTGCACTCCCTATAATCTCAGCTAACTCAGCCAAACGGTTGTCTAGCTGTTTTTGCTGCTCTTTTGCCGCATGATACTCGGCATTCTCTTTTAGGTCACCGAGAGAGAGAGCCTCTTCTATCGCCTTTACTATTTCTGGTCTTTTTACGCTTTTTAAATCTTTTACTTCTGCTTGGAGTTTGTTGTATCCAAAGAGTGTCATCGGTTCTATTTTTTCCATAAATTATTCTCTTTTGTTATTTTTTTTTCACAATTATAGCAAATAAAATTTTTATTTGACGGGCAGGTTTTGGTTGAAGATAAAATTATTTTTATATTTTAGCATTTGTTTTTTCATCCAAATACTCATAAAATTGATTTAGCTTTTGTCTTAAAAGCTCTTTTGGGATAAGCTTTGTTTCATATTGAGATATAACAGTTGGGCTTAAGCTTCTACTCATCGCATATTCGACAACCTCATCATCTTTTTGTCGGCAAAGCAGCACTCCAATACTTGGATTTTCATACTCTTTTTTGACATCTCTATCTAGTGCTTCAAGATAGAACTCAAGTTGCCCCAGATATGCTGGAGTAAACTCATCGATTTTAAGCTCAAAAGCCACCAAACAGCGAAGCTCTCTATGATAAAACAGCAAATCAATACTAAAATCTTTATTGCCAACTTGCAGTCTATACTCCTGCCCCATAAAACAAAAATCTTTTCCGATTTCTATTATAAAATCTCTAAGCGAACTCACTAGCGATTTTTGCAAATCTTTTTCACTATGAAGCGTATCAAGTCCCAAAAATTCAAGCGAATAAATATCTCTAAAAACATTTGTGCTGTCTTGAGGCAACCCAGTCACCACTGGAGAGAGTTTTTTGTTTGCCAACATCGTTCTCTCATAAAGTCCACTTTTGATTTGTCGCTCAAGCTCTCTTTTTGAATACCTTTCATGTAAGCAAAAATTGATATAAAATTCCCTCTCTTCATCACTTTTAGATGCTGATAAAATCATAAGATTATTTGTCCATGACAATTGTGTCACCAGTGGCGACAGTTTTTCATTGCCTTGATATGTTTCATAAAACTGCTTCATTCGCCAAAGATTTCTAGCTGTAAAACCCTGTAAATTTGGTTCTTTCTGCACTATAAAGTTTGCCAACTCCTGCACAACGCTTTTTCCCCAACTCTCCTTAATGGTTTTACTAGAAATATGTTCGCCAACACTCCAGTAAAGCTCTATCAAAATAGTATTTACGGCACTAAACGCTTTTTGTTTTGAAGTGCTGATAAGATTTAAAATCTCACTAAAATTTTGCTGTTGTTCTAGATTCATCTCTCACCCTCCACAATCTTTATCTCCTCATCGCTCAAGTTGTACAATTTATACACCATCGCATCTATTTTTGTCTCCAGCTCTGAAGTGTCGGCTTTTGGATTTTCTTTTTTAACATGTAGGATTTCATCGGCTAGGTTTATTAATGCTTGTTGGTCAGTTTCAGAAAGCTTCGGAACAAAAAGTTTTCGTATATTTTTTGGTTTAACTTGTGCAAATCCTCTTCCCTCTTCCCCCGTAAGATTTCTATAGATAAAGTTTGTAAGTTTTGAGTTTAAAATAGCCAAAGCAAATTTATAATCAATCTCATATTTTTTATCTATTTTAAAAACTAAAATACTGTCTAAAACAAAAAAACCACTCTCATCAAATGAAGCAATTACACTATCCGCTGTTTGACGAAGAAGAATTTTCGGCTCACTAAAAAGTTCTAAATACCTTTGTCTATTCATTGCGAACCAAGGCATTATTCCAATTTTAGCTTCACTTCTTGTTTCAAGTTTTTCTCTAAAAGGGAGTAAATATATTTTGGCATGTGGAAACTCGTCTATTTTCGTATCTCTTGCAGTGTAAATTACTTTATGATTTGTTGGATTTATTTCATACTTATTGATTTCTCTGCCAACAAGCACATCGTGCAAAATATCTGCTTCAAGATTGTGTTCATGGATAGTATTTTCATTGACTCTGAAAATTTTATCCCCACCCGTTGAAATGCCACTTGCCACTTCAAGAGCTATTTCGTCTATTAAATATGACTTTTCTTTAACTTTTTCTATGATGTCAATAGCTTTTGTATTTACACCAAAAATAAATGATGGAACTTTTAGTATTTCACTTTTTTTGATTGGCTCAAAATCATCTAAAACAATCTCTTTTTTTTCAGAATTTCTTAAATCAAGATAACCAAAACTATATTCAGACATATTTTGTTTTGAAAATTCAAAAATAGCCGTCGGCACACTTGCATCAACAAATACACCATCACCAAAATTGATAACTTGATTTAAAAATTGGTTTATTAACAACTCTCTTGTTTTTTCAAATTCATTTTGAAACAGAAGGTTATTTGGAACAATAAAAGACAATCTTCCAAAATCTTTTATAACGTTCATCGATTTTGAAATAAAATAGTTAAATGTGTCAGGTGTTCTCATGTGGACATTTTGATAAATTGTCTTAAATAAATCTTTATCTTCATTTGACAACTCTGCTCCATACGGCGGATTGCCAATCACAATATCAAATCCTACAAAATTGCCATCTTCATCCAGCACTTCAGGAAACTCAAACCGCCACTCAAAGGCATCTTCGTAAATTTTCCCTTTTTCTATTTCATCTATCTGTGTTTCCAGTTTTGTAAGCTCTTCTAAAAGTTTGGCTTGTTTTTTGGCATCGGGTATATCCCCACCAAATAGGCTTTGTTTATGCCCGTATTTGTTTTTTATAGCCGTTAAAAGCAAATCGTCATTCAAACCCTCATGCCCAAAGTCGGAGACATACTCCCGCAACTTTTGGTTTCTATCTTTTGTGACTTTGTACTCCGCTTTGAGCGTAAGTCTAAACTTGCTTTTTAGGTTTTCTATGGAGGCTAAAACATCTTTTTTTGTTCCCAAATTTTCTTTATATTCTCTCACCCTCTCTTTGTAGTTTTTTATCTCTTGCTTGATGTTGTTTATCTTTATCTCATCTTTGAGGTCAAACCTGCTTATGAGCGAGTTGCCCGTTTTGATGTTTATGTCTATGTTTGGGAGCGTTATAAGCTCGTAATTTGCATCGTAATAGCTGTTTTTTAGAAGCTCTATCCAAAGGCGAAGTTTGGTTATTTGCGAGCTGTTTGGATTTATATCTACACCGAAGAGTTGGTTTTCTATGATGCGTTGCTTCTCAAGAAATAGCATCTTTTGCACCGTGTGGTTTGGGCTTTGGAAATCTTTTGGCTTTGTGTATTCAAACCACTCATCTTCAAGTTTTACAAGCAGTTCATCATTGATTAGCTCGATTTTTAAGCCTCGCAGATTAAACAGCCCTAACTGATATTTGATGTAAATAATCTCATTTAAAGCAGAAACCAAAAAGTGTCCACTCCCCACCGCTGGGTCACAAATGGTTAAAGAGTCGATAATCTTGTTTGCTTTTTGTGTAAAGTCATCTTTGTAACTTTGCAGTTCACAATATTTTTTAAGTTCATTGAAGTTTGAAGCTTCAATAATAAATGCAGTGTTGAACTTTTCTATAATGCTTTTTTGCAAAGATTCCCTTGCCATGTACATCGTTATGAAACTAGGCGTATAAAAACTTCCGTCTTTGTAGCCATTTATCT
>DAIDMU010000077.1 GCA_027448805.1 Sulfurimonas sp.
ACAACAGCTTGCTTTGAACCGAGTTTAGACTATTGTGTCGTCAAAATTCCTCGCTGGGACCTGAAAAAATTCTCACGCGTTTCCACTCTCATCGGAACATCCATGAAATCCGTCGGCGAAGTTATGGCAATCGGGCGAACATTTAAGGAGTCCATCCAAAAAGCGCTCTGTTCACTTGAGACAGGTCTATGCGGATTTGATGAGATAACTTCTGATTTTGAGTTTGTAAAACATGAAATTCGCCGTCCAAATGCAGACAGGATTCTTTACGTGGCAGAAGGATTCCGTCGCGGCATGAGCGTTTCTGAAATGTTTGACACATGCCAGATAGACCCGTGGTTTTTATACCAGCTAGAAGAGATAATAAAAACAGAGAGCATTATAACGGATAAAATTTTAACAGATGAAGTGTTTATGAGAAGCGTAAAGGTTGACGGCTTCTCTGATAAAAGAATTGCTCAGCTGATAACTAAAAACTCAAATAAAAAAGTAAGCGAAGATGATGTTTACAAAGCTAAAAAATCTCTGCATGTAAATTTTGAATACAATGAAGTTGATACCTGTGCTGCGGAGTTTGAAGCGCTTACTCCGTACCTCTACTCTACCACGAACATAACAACACTTCCAAATGTAAAAAACAGAGTGAGTGATAAGAAAAAAGTTCTTATTCT
Source organism: Sulfurimonas sp. (assembly GCA_027448805.1). Classification (GTDB taxonomy): domain Bacteria; phylum Campylobacterota; class Campylobacteria; order Campylobacterales; family Sulfurimonadaceae; genus Sulfurimonas. Next base: position 672 of record DAIDMU010000077.1, read on the forward strand.
TGGCGGCGGACCAAACAGAATCGGGCAAGGCATCGAGTTTGACTACTGCTGTGTTCACGCTGCATTTGCCCTTAAAGAGATGGGCATCGAAACAATCATGTACAACTGTAACCCAGAGACTGTTTCAACCGACTATGACACTTCCGACGTACTATATTTTGAGCCGATTGATTTTGAACATGTTAGAGAAGTTATAGAAAACGAAAAACCTGACGGGGTTATTGTTCACTTTGGCGGACAAACTCCTCTAAAACTTGCAAATGCACTGACAAAAATAGGAGCAAATATTGCGGGAACGCCCTCCCGTGTAATTGACCTCGCGGAGGATAGAGAGCAGTTTTCAAACTTTGTAAACAGCCATGGGTTGAAGCAGCCTGCAAACGGATTGGCAAGAACAAAAGAAGAGGCACATGACATAGCGCAGAGATTAGGTTTTCCTGTTTTAGTTCGCCCCTCTTTTGTTCTTGGCGGACGAGGCATGAGAATCGTTTACTCGCAAGATGAACTTCGCCACTATATGGATTTGGCGGTGTTGGTCAGCAACGATGCACCGGTACTTGTAGATAAATTTTTAGATCAGGCAATCGAGCTTGATGTCGATGCAATTTGTGACGGCAAAGATGTTTATATCGGCTCTGTTATGCAGCATATCGAAGAGGCTGGAATCCACTCCGGAGACAGCGCATGTTCGCTTCCTCCCGTTAATTTATCAAAAGAGATGATTGACAAAGTAGAGCAGCAGACAAAAACAATAGCACTCGGACTTGGCGTTGTTGGACTTATGAATGTCCAATATGCGATTTATCAGGATGAAATCTACCTAATTGAAGTAAATCCGAGAGCTTCTAGAACTGTTCCTTTTGTCAGTAAAGCGACAGGTATGCCGCTTGCTAAAGTTGCAACTCGCGTAATGGTTGGCGAAACTCTTAGAAGTGCGTTGGAATATTACGACAAATATAACATTGTCATGGAAGAGAACGGTCTATTAAAACCTCGTCTAAAAGGGCATATCTCTGTTAAAGAAGCGGTTTTTCCATTCCATAAGCTATATGGCGCAGATTTGGTTTTAGGGCCTGAGATGAAATCAACTGGCGAAGTTATGGGCATCAGTTCAAACTTCGGTATCAGTTTTGCAAAAGCTCAAATTGCGGCCGGAAACAAAATAGTAACAAGCGGAACATGCTTTCTCTCTTTTGTAGACACCGACAAGAAACATGCTCCTGAGATAGCAAGCGGACTTCATAGACACGGCTTTAAACTTGTTGCTACAAAAGGAACTCAGGCTATCATAGAAGAGGCTGGAATTCCATGCGAAGTGGTTTTAAAAATCTCAGAGGGCCGTCCAAATATTGAAGACAGTATGAAAAATGATGCAATTCATATGGCAATCAATACTTCCGACAACAACACCTCAAAAAAGGATGCGGTGGTTATTAGACAGGAAGTATTAAAGCGAAATATTCCATATTTCACTACTTTAAGTGCTGCAAGAGCGCTTATCCTTGCCCTTGATGAGATGAAAGACGAGTCATGGTCTTCCTCGAAAGCTCTGCAAGATTTTCTAGCTTAGAGATGGGCGTCATACTCACTCAAACCGACACTACCGTCGGTTTTTTGTCGCAAGACGCACAAAAGTTGTATGAGATAAAATCCCGCCCCGCAACAAAACCTTTTATTAAGGTTTACAAAGATTTTAAAAGCTTTTTAGATGATGGAAACAGGGTTGCAAGAAACAGAAAAAATCTGGTTCGCCGCTCAAAAAGAACTACATTTATAATCAACAACTTTTCATTTAGAGTTGCACCGCCAACACTAAATTCACAAATATTAAGAGATACACCATGGTTTTACTCTACATCTGCAAATAGAAGCGGTGAAAAGTTTAGCAGAGATTTTTGTGAATCAAAAGCTGATATAATAGTAGAAAATGCAAATGGACTGTCTGAACAGAGCTCCTCGGCTCTTATAAAAATAAACAGACAAAAGATGAGAAAACTAAGATGAAAGGGATAAATTATATGAAACATATTTACTCGATTGCAGGCGGTGTCGCACTGGGAAGTGCCGGCGTAGCTATGATGAGCGTTCTTAGCGGATGTGAATCGTCACAGCAGGAACAAAAAGCCGCGCAAAATAAATTTCTGGTAATTGAACAGCAGGCTGATGGAAAATATATTGTTGTAGAAGAAATGCCGACAGAAGGCCCAAGCAGAGCAATTATTCGTGAAATTGATGCAAACGGAAATAAAACAGAACGGTTAATGAACGAAGATGAGATGAAAAAACTCGCCGAGCAGGAGTACCAAAAAGTTCAAGAGGGCAGCTCAGAAACACTAAAAAGCGGTGAGAGCAGTGCCGG
>DAIDMU010000078.1 GCA_027448805.1 Sulfurimonas sp.
CTGGAAATAAAGGTTTTGAGGCGATGACGGTTGTTATCGAGATGTTAGACCTTTACGAGAACCTGTAATGGCCACTAGACATCAAGCCAGAATGGCAGTTGTAAGTCTGCTCTACGCATTTGATTTGGGCAACGGAAACATTGCAGAGCATACGGATGAGATTTTAGAAGAGAAGAAAATTCGCAACAAGCAAAAAGATTTTGCACTTACTCTTTATGAGGGCGTTATGAAAAATATTATGCCGGTTGACGCGGCGATAGTTAAACACTTAAAAGAGTGGGATTTTGAGAGACTGGGAGCTATCGAGAGAGCAACTCTCAGACTTGCAACTGCCATTCTGGCTTGATGTCTAGTGGCCATTACAGGTTCTCGTAAAGGTCTAACATCTCGATAACAACCGTCATCGCCTCAAAACCTTTATTTCCAGCTTTTGTGCCTGCTCTCTCGATTGCCTGCTCGATTGTGTCAGTCGTCAAAAGTCCGAAAGATACCGGTTTTTGATACTTAAGGCTCATTGTCGCTATCCCTTTTGTTGCCTCTGCAGAGACATAATCAAAATGAGGAGTTGCTCCGCGAATAACAGCACCAAGTGCACAGATTGCATCATATTTTTTGCTAGCCAAAAGCTGATCAACTATCATCGGAAGTTCAAATGCTCCAGGAACCAAAACGTGTGTCAAATCAGCTTCGTCTCCGCCGTGGCGGGCAAATGCATCTTTTGCACCCTCTACAAGTCTGTCAACTATAAAGTGATTCCATCTTGTACTTACTATCGCTATTTTCTTGCCGTTTACTACTTTTAATTTACCCTCAATTAACTTCATCTTTTTTTCCTTATATCTCTTGAATTTTTTTAATTTTATTTATCAGAGCTTCTAACTCGTCTAGTTTTATCATATTTGGCCCGTCACTCAGTGCTATGCTTGGGTCAAAGTGTGTCTCAAAAAAGAAACCGTCCACGCCGACTGCTGCTGCCGCACTTGCCAGGTAAGGCACCATTGTTCTGTCACCGCCTGTTTTTCCGCCGAGTGCACCCGGAGCTTGAACGGAGTGTGTTGCATCAAAAATAGTCGGTGCGAACTCTCTCATAATGACAAGCGAGCGCATATCTACGACGATATTTCCATAGCCAAAAGAGCTTCCTCTCTCACACAGATAAACTCCGTGTTTTTTGGAAGCCTCATAGCTTACCTCATCGCAACCGCGGGTTTTAAGCACTTTTGCCACAGAGTATTTCATATCAGGCGGGTTTATAAACTGCCCTTTTTTAATATTTACCTCTTTGGTAGTTTTTGCACATGCAACAAGCAGGTCGGTTTGGCGGCATAAAAATGCAGGGATTTGAAGCATATCGACAACCTCGGCAACTTGAACTACCTGATTTGACTCATGCACATCGGTAACCACTTTGTATCCGAAATCGTTTTTGACTTTTTCTAAAATCCTAAGCCCTTTTTCTATCCCAAGACCGCGGAAGCTGTCCAGCGATGTGCGGTTAGCTTTGTCAAAACTTGATTTAAAATAGAAATCTATTGCCCTGTCATTTTGATACACCTCTAAAGCTTTGGCGATTTTAAAAATATTCTCTTCGCTCTCAATAACACAAGGTCCGGCGAGTAATTTCATATATTTACCTTTTGAAAAATAGAAAGTGATTATATCATAACGGATTTAATCTAAAATTATTTTGATTTTGCTACCATTACTCCGGCGGCAATAATAAGAATTATCCCACACACAGTTACAAAATTCGGCAAAGAGTCGCCTAGTATCACTCCGACTAAAATTGCAAAAATAATATTAGAGTAACTAACAGCACCGACAATTCCCGCCTTTGTTTCGCCGTAGGCTTTTGTCATGTAGTACTGCGAGAGTGTTCCCAAAACTCCAAGTCCCATAATATAAAACCAGGTAACTCCGCTAGGAATAACAAACTCGCCTAACATAAAATCCAGATCCGACATGTAAAAATATTTTGAGATTATAAAAAGCATTATCGGAGCTACCGTCCCAACTAAAGTAAACGATAAAACTATTGCTCTCGTATCGTAATAGTTCTTAAGTTCACGGATGGAAGTATATGCAAGCGCTGCACCGACACCGCTGAAAACTCCCAGCAAATCATACTTGCTAAAACCAACCCCACTCGGCTGAGCAATAAGTAAAATACCTCCAAATCCGATAAAAACAGCAAACCAAGCATTTAAAGAGAGTTTTTCATTTAAAAAAAGCCACGCAAATACTGCCGTAAAAATCGGTGCTGTTTTTGAAAATGTGACAGCATCCCCAAGCGGTATATTTGCTACATTGTAAAAATAGGCCAAAAGTGCCGAAAAACCCATAAAACCGCGAAAAAAAAGCAGAAAAGGTCTTCCTCCTTTTTGCACCATCGGAGTTTTATAAAGAGCGTAACCTATAAAAATTACGCCAAAAATGTTTCTAAAAAATACAACTTCAATAGAGCTCATATGCTCTGAAGCGAGTTTTGCAAATGCACCCATAATTGCAAACAAAAATGATGCAAAGAGCATATATTTTACGCCGCTGTTTAATTCTTTGATTCGTTTCATGGACGAAAGTATACCCATCTTTTTAAATTCAAATACGCTATAATCATCTATATGTGCGAAGGAGGATGTATGTCATTACGCGTTATCGCTGTTGCTTTATACTTCTTTTTGACCACTCTGGGCGTTGCGGATGACAATGCAACACAACAGACATTTCATGAGTACATAGATGAAAAACAGAAAAAATTCTCTAAAAAAGTTGTTAATTTTTTTGACAGTGTTGACAAAAGCATAAGCGTTTGGATTGATGATTCTGATGAGAATATCTCCTGCGACGAGATGGAAGTTATGCTTAATGAAGAATTTTTTAAAGATCAAGGCTCAATAGATAAATTTTTCAAAAGCGATAAATATATTGATGAAACAGAAGCCAGCTATCTTCGTATTCGTCTTGGTTCAGTTTTTCAATCAAAAGAGCCAACAGAGTTTAACTATAAAATAAGAGCGCAAATACCACTAAGCAGAACCAAGAGAAGTTTTCAGCTGTTTATTGACGATGTTGAGGAAAATTATTTTGAAAATGCTGCCCCGATTGATACAACTAAAAAAAGTACGGAAGTAGGGGTTAACTATATCGCGCCGATATATGAAGAGATAAGATCAAAATACTCAATAGGCATTAGCAGTTTAGTAGCATATGCAAAAGCCAGATACTCTAAAGATTTTAAACTCGAAAAGTGGCTAATACAGCCTACACAGCAGTTCAAATATTCATTGGAGTCTGATTGGAGCGAAGAGACCAACATATATTTTGACAGAACATTAATGGAAAACTCTATTTTTCGAACAACACTGCACCGTAAAACACAGGCGCATGTAGATGGATTTAACTACGCAGTTGCCTTTTCGTACTACTTAACGTTATCAAAAAGAAAAGGTTTTAGCGTCTCACAGCAGTTCTGGGGAAACTCCAAATATGTGTGTGATGCCGCTCCTGAGCGCTATAATGGAATAAGTGACTACTCTAGCTTTGCCTCTTGGCGTCAAAATATCTTTCGAAAGTGGATTACATACGAGATTCAACCCGGTGTCAGTTTTCATAGACAGTACGATTATGACCCAAACTACATCTTGAAATTTTATGTAGATTTTTATTTTGGAAATATTGATTAATCATAAATTAAAAAGTTTAATATAATTTCATATTATAATTAAATCTAAATTTTGATACAATACGTGCCATATTGAAGGAGTTGGAATGAAAATTTTATTTATTCTTTTTTTACTGACAAGCTCTATTTTTGCACAAGACGTTTCAACACGCTATGACGTTCATGTGACGATGTTTGGCCATGTTGGTTATGCAGATGTAACGCTTAGTGAGAATGGCCGTGAGTACGAGATGAAACTTGTTGCAAAAACCATAGATGTTGCGGCGGTCCTTTTAAGCAACAGGGTTGAAACATTTACAAGCAAGGGAAAAATTAAAGATGGCAAATATCTCCCCGACATTTTTATAAAAACTAAAGAGACGACAAAAAAAACAAGAGTTCAAACGTACTATTTTGACCATAATAAGAAAGAGATTACACTTATTGAAGAAAAAAGCAAAATGGTCAATCGCATGAAATTCGATTCTGAAACCTTTACATTAAAACTAAAAGAGGTAGAGGAGAAATCAAGAAATGAAGAGATACTTGATACATATACAGACAGCGATGCATTGAGCTCTTATCTAAACAGCAAACATGGCTGTTCTTCAAAACAAAAAAATCATATCATTGTAGCAATAGGGGCTCATAATGACAAAAATGATGTTTCTTACTCATGCTTAGAGGGCTCGAAAAGACAAGCAGCGATGTTAAACTTCTCTGCTGGAATTGAAAATATATATAATCTGCATGTAGAGCCGTTGGATAAAGACGACAAAATAGTGGATGTGCTTGTCGCGTACGACAGTGACGGATTTCTAAAAGAGGGCTTGATGGATGAAGTTTTTTGGATTGGAAAAATGAGCGCAAAAAGAGTTTATCATGAAATTTCAAAAAGATAAAGGACGGTTATGGGAAATATAATATTATTGGCGGTTTTAGGCGGATTTTTTTACTGGATATTTAAGAGCTACTCGAAATATACGGCTTACTCTCAAGAGGCGTTTAAAAATTTTGCCGTCTCTAAAGAGTCTCTGCAAAAGAGCGATTTGGGTCTCTTTGTGGCACTTGTTGCAAAGGTTGCTAAAGCTGACGGAAGAGTCGATGCCCTTGAAGCAGAACTTGTTGGCATTATGTTTGATGACATATCGGCAATTTTTCCAGAGCCGCAAAAGACAAAAGATATACTAAAAGAGATTTTTAACGAACAAAAAGATAGATTTGACAATTTAGAAGAGATTGCTCAAACTTTAGGCAATGCCATCAAAAGAGACAGAGCAAAACAGCATCAGTTTATGGGATTTTTAATTCAGCTCTCATTTGTAGACGGAGAGGTTAGCAAGAGCGAAGAGGAGATACTAGCAACAATCGCCGAAGCGTTTAAGTTTGACCCAAATGCCTATCATGCCATATTTGACCAGTTTGAAAAGATGGTTCACAACATCAAGCCAAAAACAAATGTTAGCGATGCATACAAACTTTTAGGCGTAAACGAGAGCGACGATATGGATACAATTAAAAAAGCGTATAGAAAACTGGTAAGGGAGTACCATCCCGACATCATCAAATCCCAAGGCAAAGATGATGCCTACATGCAAGAAGCAACAGCAAAAACTCAAGAGATTAATCAAGCTTATGAGATGATAAAGGCTCACAAAAAGTAGTACTAATCGGGATTGAGACTACTTTAAAAAATCTCTCTCCCAAAAAAAATCTATCCAGTCATCCGCCTCATTTATCCAAAAATCAGGCTCATAAATAGATGTTTTTTTTATAAAAAAGAGTAGCTGACTTAAACTCTATATCTTTAAACTCTTTATTTAAGTAATTCATAACCGCATTCAACGTATCGCCGCTGTCAGAAATGTCGTCCACCACCAACACGCGCTTGATATTTTTAAATTCGCATGCTCCGAAAATAGTGATATTTTCTCTTTTTTGGCTCTTGTCATAAAGTTCGGTTCTAATACTTTGAACTTGGCGAATATCCAAACCCTCTGCCATAGCATGTGAAAGGGTGAGCCCTCCTCTTGCTACTGCAACTATTGCTTCAAAGTCAGAGGCTCTGACTTTTTCTATCAAGATTTTCGTATCATTTTTAAAATTTTCATAACTGTAATATTTCATATCGGCATTATACTATTTTAAAGCTCTTTTGATAAAATTTCTTACAAACAAGGAGAGGTTTATGTATAAAAATATCTTGCTCACGCTCTTTATAACTTTTATAGCGGGATGTTCTGCTCCAAAGCCAGATATTGCACCGGAGTGGTACACAAATGTACCGGTTAATTCTGAGTTCTATTATGCAGTCGGCACTTCAGACACGATTGAAAATGCAACAAAAGCCGCAGTAGAATCAATGAGAGAGAGTTTAAGCACGCAGCTAAACAACGGATTTAAAAAAACAACCCATATACTTCAGCCTATCGACAATGAAACTCTTGAAAAAATATTTGCGCAAAGTTCTGATATATCAAAAAAACTGTCGTTTCAAAAAATTAAATTGGAAAAATCAAAAAAAATCAATAACCGCGAACTGGTCCTCATAAGCGTACCTAGACTGGAACTGTTTGAAAAATTAAAACCGATATCCGATGCTCTTTTCTTGCGCATGAAGCAAGAGTATAAAATGAACAAAAACAGTGTTGCTATAAAAAAACTTGCATTTATGGATGAATTGATGAAAAATTTTCCAAGAGTTGCATCACTTACCGGCTATAAAAATTTTTTAATGCACTCTTACAGTGTCGATGATGAATTTAAATTTTTAAAAGAGATGAAGGGGGAGTATGACTATCTAAAATCAACTATTAACATTTATGTTTTAAGCGATGCAAATTCAAAAATTTTTGCAAACCAAATAAAAGCTGCAATTACTCAAAAAGGCATAAGTACGGAAAACTCTCTTGAGAATGAAAACTCCGTAAAACTGCTTATTACATCTGATACGGCAGAGACTCAAAATTACAACTTTTTGCAATCAAAATCTCTCGTTAAATTCACAACATTTGATAAAGAAAAAAAACAGATTGCTTTTAGGCAGCACACTTTTTTGGGACAATCTTCTAAAAATTATCAGGAGGCAAAAGAGCACTCCGCCACAGATATGCAGGCAAAAATTAAAAGCCTTAACCTCTTTGATTTTATTGGAATTGAAAACAAATAGCTGCTTTATTCGGTAAATATTATTTAAGATTAAAACTGCTACAATGATTTTAGAAAAAAAAGGAGATCAAAGAATGATCAAAACTATTTCATTAATGGCGTTGGCGAGCTTGCTTTTTGTTACGATAACAGGCTGTAGCAAGGAGGTAAAAATAGGGGAGGAGAGGTCTGATTTTGAGTGTAAACAAGAGAATGTAAAAGCTCCTACATGGACTTGTATACCAAGTGCAGGGGACTCTTATGCCGGTGTCGGCATAGCTGAAAAAAGCGCTGCCGGTATGGATTATATGAGAAGAGTTGCTCTTGCAAACGGTCGTTCAGATTTAGCTCAGCAGATACAATCTCAAGTAAAAGACAAAATCACAATCTACACAGGAACAACAGGTGCAGGCGGAAGCGAGACGGTTGACAAAGCGGTAGAGACCGTTACCAAACAAGTAGCAAAAGTTGATTTGGTCGGCTCTAAAGCTCTTGATTTTTGGACTGCACCTTCCGGCGCTATCTATATGTTGGTAACAGTTTCACAAAAAGCTGCAAACGAACAGATAAAAAACAACATTAGAACCAGTTTTAAAAATGATCAAGCTCTATGGCAACAGTTTAAAGCAAAAAATGCACTAGATGAGCTCGAAAAAGATTTTCCTACAGAATAAATTTTTAACTAGCTTATAGCTCCCGCTATAAGCTAGTTTCTCCATAAACCTAAAATTCCTCTTATATTTCGGTATAATTCCAAATAAACTACAAAATTTTCTTCACCTATACTAAGGCAAAAATATGAAAAAAATCGCAATAATCGGTCGTCCGAATGTCGGTAAAAGCTCGCTTTTTAACAGACTTGTTAAAAAAAGAGATGCTATTACATCTGATATAGCCGGAACAACAAGAGATGTAAAAAGACGACATGTAACTATCATAAACAAGCAGGCTCTGCTTTTAGATACAGGCGGACTTGACCAAGGATGCGAACTTTTTGACAGAATAAAAGAGAAATCGCTTGAAGCCGCAAAAAAAGCAGACATTATCTTATATATGGTAGATGGAAAAACTATTCCCGAAGATGTAGATAAAAAACTGTTTTATGAACTTCAAACATTAGGAAAAGATGTAGCTCTGGTTGTAAACAAGATAGACAACGACAAAATGAAAGATAATCTTTGGGACTACTATGAGTTTGGAACAGATGCTATTTTTGGCATTTCTGTTTCACACAACAGAAGTGTGGTTCCTCTTCTTGAGTGGATATATGACAGAATTCCTGAATGCGACATTATTAAAGAAGAAAACGAAGATGAAGAAGATGATGTAAATATAGTTGAAGAAGATGAAGAAGAGTTTGAGTTTGATGATGCCCAATATGACGAAGAAGAAGAAGATGACGGCTTCTTCTACACAGACATAAATGAAGAGGAGTTTGAAGATGACTCAATCTTTGCTCAAAACGACAGAATAAAAGAGTTTAACGAAGATGATATAAATCATATAAAAATCTCAATTATCGGCCGCACAAATGTCGGAAAAAGTTCACTCTTAAATGCTCTTTTAGGCGAAGAGCGCTCTGTTGTAAGCAGTGTTGCCGGAACTACCATCGACCCTATTGATGAGAGTATCGAATACAAAGGCAAGCAGCTGACTTTTGTTGACACGGCAGGACTAAGACGCCGAGGCAAGATTGTAGGTATTGAGAAGTTTGCTCTGATGCGAACAAAAGAGATGCTAGAAAACTCAAATATGGCGCTGGTGGTGCTTGATGCCAGCGAACCGCTTTTGGACCTCGATGAAAAGATCGCAGGCTTGGTTGACAGCAATAGACTTGCTTGTATTATCGTTTTAAACAAATGGGATATTGCAAACAGAGAAGATTATGACAAAATTATAGAAAATGTCAGAGACAGATTTAAATTTTTGGCTTACGCGCCCATTATCACTCTTTCTGCAAAATCCCACAAAAGAGTCGATAAGCTTTACGATATGATTTTAGAGATTAACGAAAATTACTCTCAGAGAATATCAACCTCACAGTTAAATGAAGTTTTGGAAAAAGCGCTAAGAAAGCATCAGCTGCCAAGCATGCGCGGACAGGTTATAAGAATCTACTACGCAACACAGTATGAAACAAGACCGCCAAAAATAGCCATTGTTATGAACAAGCCAAGAGGCCTTCACTTTACATACAGAAGATATTTGACTAACAAATTAAGAGAGGCTTTTAACTTTACAGGAACACCTGTTTTATTTAAAGCTAAAAAACGCGGAGAGAAGTAGTTTTTTTAAACTATTTCTGGATTATGTAGTATAGTTTCATTATTAGATATTATTTATATGATTTGCGGGTTAATCGCAAATCCAAAAGATTTGCAAATATGAATTTAAAACTCAAAATATTTTTAACGATAATCTTAATTACCAATATTTTCTTTGTTATCTATTATCAAGTTTTTATCTACAAGGCTTTCTTTAACTCTGATGCGGCCATTGCAAATATATTAGCACAAGAGATAATCACCCAAGGCTCTTATTACCCAAACAGCTGGTGGTATGTCAATGGTGATATCTGGACTGTTTTTAAGCATACTCTGGCCGTTCCCCTGACCTTATTTGGATTTTCTGCATATAATATACATACTATTGTAGTTATTGGCTTTTTTGCTTTTTCACTTTTTATTACATTCTTGTATTTAAAAAAAATCGGTACCGATACGATAGGAATATTGATAGCATTTATTGGAGTGTCGGCTCTTTATTCGCCGATGTATGCCAGAGAAGTTTTTGGAGAGAGTGCTTATATCTGGTACTACACGGCTCTAATTGCATATTTGTATTTTTTTTATATCCTGAGTCAAGAAGAGATGAAAACAAAGAAAGTTTGGCTGGCCGGCTTTTTTATTGTTGTTTTGACTATTATTTTTGTTGCAGAAAACCCAAGTCGGTTTGCAATCTATTTTATAGCTTCACTCTTTGTCCCTCTTTTTTTACTCTATCAATATATCAATATAAAATACAAAAAAATAGCCCTCTATTTTACGCTTGGCATACTGCTGGGCATAGCATACAGATACAGCATACTTACACATATCCAGATGCAAATAGGCGTCGGGAAAACATTTTTAATATCATACGAAGAGTTGCCGACTCACATCTGGAGATCATTTATAGGTTTGGCGAATTTTTATGGAGCGGATTGGGGTGAGAGAACAACATTCGCCTCGCTTAACGGCGCAGTATATATACTAAAATCGCTACTCTACCCTATTGCCTTTTTTGCGCCTGTTCTTTATGCAGTAAGAAACAGGAACTCTCTAAACTCTTTTGAAATTTACACCGTTAGTGTCGGGTACATAGCTTTTTTAATAGTTTTTGGGATTTATTGCATTACATCTTTGCATTTTAACGGTTTATACGCAGCAAGAGAGAATATTAGATATATAATACCGTTTGTGTTAATCATATCAATATCAAATGGAATTATGTGGAAATTTTTCTCACAAAAAATAAAATTATTATTGATATTTTCAATATTTTTATCATATGTTTCTCTCTCTATTACACTCCAAAGAGAGCTTTCAGAAGAAACAGTCAAAAACAGAGAGGAAGTGATAAAAACTTTGCTCGATAACAACCTAACGAAGGGGTACGCTCCTTATTGGCATTCACATATTTTTACGGTTTTAAGCGATAATAAAATAGAAGTAAGACCTATTGAAGATGATGACAACAAAAGGCAAGCAGGCGAGTGGCTCACAAGCAGCAATTGGTATAATAAATCATACGTAGATAAAAACTCTTTTATTCTTCTTCCGAAAGAGAAAGTTGAAGAGTTTGAAAAAGCTTCAAAAGAGTACAATCTAACCGAAGCGGTAAATAGAATTGAGCTTAAAAGCCACAACATATATGTATATGATAAAAATCCAATCAATAATAAAAAATAAAGGCTAAAAATTTATGGAAATCAGTGTAATCTCGCCTGTTTACGGATGCAGAGAATCGATACAAGAACTTTACGAGAAGGTGACTGCAACTCTGCAAAAAATTTGCAATAGCTATGAAATCATATTCGTAAATGACAACTGTCCTCAAAACTCTTGGGAAGTGATATCTGACATTGCAAAAAATGACAAAAATGTAAAAGCCATAAAACTTTCAAGAAATTTCGGGCAGCACTATGCAATAACTGCGGGAATTGACTACTGCAGCGGCAATTATGTCGTTGTAATGGATTGTGACCTGCAAGACAAGCCGCAGGAGATAGAAAAACTTTATCAAAAAGCGACAGAGGGCTATGACATAGTTTATGGCAGAAGGGTTGAGAGACAAGACAGCTTTTTTAAATCTTTTTCATCAAAACTGTTTCACAAAACTTTGGAATATTTTACAGAATCAGAGCATGACCACACAATCGGAAATTTTGGAATATACTCAAAAAAAGTAATAGAAGCACTGAGAAATCTAAAAGAGAAGAGCAGAGATTTTTTGCTTCTTGTTAAAATTGTCGGATTTAAAAAAACTGAGATTGATGTAGAACATGATGCGAGAGCTTACGGCAAGTCATCTTACAATCTCTCAAAAATGATAAATCTGGCTGTTGATTCAATAGTTTCTCACTCAAACAAGCCTCTAAAGCTGATTATTCAACTTGGACTCATGGTCTCCATGCTCTCCTTTTTTGTTGCAGTGGGATTAGTAGTCGCTCATTTTACATACGGCTTTAGCGTTGAGGGATGGACAAGCTTAATGGTTTCTATGTTTTTTCTCTTTGGCCTGCTCTTTGGAATACTGGGAGTTATAGGGCTCTATATAGGAAAAATCTTTGATCAGGTAAAAAACAGACCTCTATATATAGTAGATGAGATAATAAATTGATGAAAAAAGTAGCTATTTTACAATCAAACTATATACCTTGGAAAGGGTATTTTGAGATGATAAATATGGTTGACGAGTTTGTTATTTATGATTGTGTCCAGTATACAAAAAATGACTGGCGAAACAGAAACCAGATCAAAACACCAAGAGGCGTTGCTTGGATTACAATCCCATGCCGCTTTGAGTCACTCAACCAAAAGATAAACGAGACAAAAGTAACAGATAAACTATGGGCCAGCAAACATTTTAAAACAATTGTCCAAAACTATTCAAAAGCAAAATATTTTAAAGAGTATGCGCCGCTTTTTGAAAAGCTTTACAAAGAAGTGGCAGACGAAGAGCTGCTTAGCAATATAAACTATAAATTTATTATAGCTGTCAATAAAATTTTAGGGATAGAGACAAAAATTTCAAAATGTGAAGATTTTAATCTTATAGAGGGACAGACTTCAAGACTTGTGCAAATCTGCAAAGACGCAGGTGCTACTCACTATCTTAGCGGCCCGGCTGCGAGAGACTATCTTGATGAGAGTTTGTTCAAGAAAGAAAATATAAAGGTGGAGTGGATGGATTATAGCGGTTATGGCGAATATGCGCAGATGTATCCGCCTTTTACGCATGGTGTAAGCATAATCGATCTGATATTTAACGAAGGCAGCAATGCTGCAAAATTTATGAAAAGTTTTAAGGAAGCAAAATGATACCGTTTAACAAACCGCCGCGAACCGGAAATGAAGAGAAGTATGTTTTAGAGTCAATGAGAAGTGCAAAGATCTCCGGAGACGGAGAGTTTACAAAAAAATGCAACAAATGGTTTGAAGAGAGACTTCCTTGCAAAAAAGCGCTCCTTACAACAAGTTGCACACATGCGCTTGAGATGGCGGCTATTTTACTAGATATTAAAGATGGCGATGAAGTTATTATGCCGTCGTTCACTTTTGTAAGCACTGCAAATGCTTTTGTTTTAAGAGGCGCAAAGATAGTATTTGTCGATATTCGTCCAGATACGCTAAACATAGACGAAACAAAAATTGAACAAGCCATAACTCCAAAAACAAGGGCTATCGTGCCTGTTCATTATGCAGGTGTGGCGTGCGAGATGGACACTATTATGGATATTGCTTCAAGACATAATCTTTTTGTCGTAGAAGATGCGGCTCAAGGAATGATGAGCAGCTATAAAGGCAAAGCGCTGGGAACTATCGGGCATTTTGGAACATACAGTTTTCACGAGACAAAGAACTATACGAGTGCTGGAGAGGGCGGACTTCTCATTATTAACGATGAAAAATTTATCCAAAGAGCAGAAATCATAAGAGAGAAAGGGACAAACAGAAGTCTCTTCTTCCGCGGAATGGTAGATAAATACTCTTGGGTAGATGTAGGAAGCAGCTATCTTCCGAACGATGTGAGTGCCGCATATCTTTGGGGAGGGCTTGAGAGGGCTGATGAGATAAACAGCGACAGACTGCGCAGCTGGCAGAGATATTATGACGCACTCAAACCATTAGAGCAAAAAGGTCTGATAGAGTTGCCGACTATTCCAAATGGATGCGTTCAAAATGCGCACATGTTTTATCTAAAAGTCAAAGATTTGGAAGAGAGAACCAAACTTCTAGAAGAGTTTAAAAATGAGAATATAGGGGCAGTTTTTCACTATATACCGCTCCATTCTGCACCTGCAGGACTAAAGTTTGGAAGATTTGACTCAGATGATAAGTTTACGACCAAAGAGAGCGAAAGAGTTATAAGAGTTCCTATGTATTATGGACTGACTAACGACGAGATTAACACCGTTTGCAATGTTATAAGAAAATTTTACGGTAACTAATTATGGGGTATGTATATATTTTTGGGACTATATTTTTTACGGTATATGGACAGCTGATCATAAAATGGAGAATCGGAAATTACGGCTCCCTGCCGGCTGAATCTCTTGAAAAGCTTATTTTTATAATGAAGCTTTTTTTAGACCCTTTTATTTTGAGCGGGTTTATCAGTGCATTTTTGGCATCAATGTTCTGGATGGCGGCTATGACAAAATTTGAGCTTAGCTATGCTTATCCGTTTATGGGACTTACTTTTGTACTGGTTTTTCTTTTCTCTATATTTTTTATGGGAGAAAACTTTAGCCTCTATAAACTCTTAGGCCTTGTACTTATCGTTGCAGGAATTATCATAACATCAAGAGCGTCATAAAGGCTTTATGATAACCATTGCAACAATAATCAGAAGCAGAATTGTCGGGACTTCATTGTAAGCTCTAAAAAACTTTCCGCTCTTTTTGCACTCATCTTTTAAAAACTTCTCTCTAAAAAACCCAAGTGAAAAAAAGTATCCCATTAAAATAAGAACCAAAAATATTTTAACATGCAACCAACCGTTGCCGCCAAACCCAAGCTCATATGCCAGATATGCGCCGCTTAAGATAGTAGCCCACATTGCAGGAAGACCTATATATTTATAAATCTTCATCTCCATAATTTTAACAACTTTTACAAAGCCCTCATTATCGATGTTTTCAGCGTGGTAGACAAAAAGGCGCGGCATATAAAAGAGTGCCGCAAACCATGAAACAAGCGAAATAATATGGAACCAGAGTATCCAGTTATACATAATCAGTCTACTACAACTTCTATCTCTTTAATAGAGGTTGCATTGTGTGACACTACTTTTTCATGAAGGCGGCGAAGCGCTTTTGTAGCTCTATCGATAGCCAAATCAATTGCTGTGTCCAAATCATCATCAACTTGGTTAATAACCACAGGCTGAGCATGCGCGATATGAATATCAAACTCTACCAACACCCCTTTTTTTTCTGTTTTTAAATTAACATGTACCGTAGTAATATCCAGTGAATATTTTTTGAAACTCTCTATTGCCGCTTCAATATGAGCTCTTGTATTTGTGTGAAGCGTTACACCTTTTGCATGAACTTGTACATTCATAATAAATCCTTTTTTTGGGCAGCTTTACCTGCCATATTTCGTTTAATCATATCGAAATAAAGCTAAAATATGTATAATGCCATATATAAAATTTAGAAAATTTTGGAGTTATATTTATGAGAGTTTTAACAGGTATCCAGCCCTCAGGAGATTTACATATAGGAAACTATTTTGGTTCAATAAAACAGATGGTGGAAGCCCAATCAAAGAGCCAAACATTTGCATTTATAGCAAACTACCATGCAATGACAAGCGTAAGCGACGGCAAACGTCTTAGCGAGCTGACAATGCAGTGCGCAACGGACTTTTTAGCGCTTGGAATTGACCCTGATAAATCTCTGTTTTGGATTCAGTCCGACGTAAAAGAGGTGCTTGAGCTTTACTGGATACTTTCATCTTTTACGCCTATGGGGCTTTTAGAACGTGCTCACAGCTACAAAGATAAAACTGCCAAAGGATTTGCAACAAACCACTCGCTGTTCTCATACCCTGTTTTAATGGCGGCAGATATTTTACTTTTTGGCTCAGATGTTGTCCCTGTCGGAAAGGACCAGATTCAACATGTTGAAATTGCCAGAGATATTGCCATAAAATTCAACAACCAATATGGAGATATTTTAACGATTCCGGAGTTTAGAGTTCAAGAGGAAGTTGCAACAGTTCCTGGAATTGACGGGCAGAAAATGTCGAAAAGTTACGGGAATATTATAAATATATTTGGAGAAGAAAAAGCTCAGATGAAAACAATTAAAAAGATTGTAACCGAGAATGTTGCAATGGAAGAGCCAAAAGAGTATGAAACATGTAATGTTTACAATATGGCAAAACTATTTTTAGAGGGGGATAACCTAAAAGCGCTTCAGGACAGGTACAAAAGAGGCGGCGAAGGACATGGTCACTTCAAGGTTTATCTCGGGGAAGTTATGTGGGAATATTTTCGAGAGTTCAGAGAAAAGAGAGAGTACTTTGAAGCTCATCAGCACGAGGTTAGAGAGATTTTAAGAACAGGTGCTGCCAAAGCAAAAGAGATAGCACTCCCTACAATTGAGAAGATTAGAAGTGCTACGGGCATAAAATACTGACTATAGCTATATTTAATAATTTTATTAGCTAATCTTTACTAACATACACACAATTAATTAGAGGGGTGATATATGAAACATATCCAAAAAGGGTTAGGTGCGCTTTTAGCAAGTGCTGTTTTATCCACATCTGCATTTGCGGTTGAGAGAGAGTTCAAAATTTTACCGGTATTTACCGATGGTAATTGGTGTGGACAGACTGAAGTTGCTGCAGTTGTTGGAAGTACAAACTTTGACAACAACCTAAAGACGGGGGCTAACTACGGAGTCGAGTTATCATTTGACTGTCCTGTTTTCACACTTCCGGGTGATCATATATTGCGTCAGCAGCTAAGTGTCAGCCGTTATGACAAAAACGATTTTGAAGTAACAGTTATAGAGATGAATCCTTACTACTTTTTTAGACTATCCAATAAGCTTCAATTAGGTGTAGGACCTGGTATTTCTGGTGTTTACGGAGATCCTGAAGGCGGAAAAGACAACTGGGCTTTTGCTTATCAAGCTGGTGCCGGCTTAAAGTATTACATGGATAATTTTCTTGTAGGTGTTGATGCTCGCTGGCAATGGACTGATGAGAAAGATTACGGAAGCGGAACAAAAGAAGACCTTGACAATATGCGTATTCTGGTAAAAGCCGGATACAGATTCTAAAATCTTCTATCTTCTATTTGGAGAGCAATCGCTCTTCAAACTATCAAATAAAATTCTATCTATGTCTAGAGAGCCAAACCATTAGACCCTTTTGGGCATGAAGTCTGTTCTCGGCTTCGTTGAAGATTATCTCTGAGTGCTTCTCAAATACGCTCTCGCTTACCTCGTAACCTCTGTATGCCGGAAGGCAGTGTAAAAATTTGGCGCCATCTTTGGCTAGAGACATCATCTCATCATCAACCATAAATCCCTTAAATACCTTAAGACGCTCCTCTTTCTCTTCTTCTTGTCCCATTGACACCCAAGTGTCGGTAGTAACAACCGTTGCACCCTTGATTGCCTCTTTTGGGTCATTCATAATCTTTATAACGGCTCCGCTCTCTTTTGCAAAGGCAAGTGCCTCTTCCAATATCTTAGCATCCACTTCGTAGCCACTTGGAGTGGCAACTCTAAGCTCAAAGCCAAGTTTTGCGGCAAGTATCATCCAAGAGTGAGTCATATTGTTTCCATCGCCGACGTAAGCTGCAACAATATTTTTCTCCACTCCATGCTCAACCAAAGTCATATAATCAGCCAAAAGCTGTACAGGATGGTATGAATCTGTAAGTCCGTTTATAACCGGCACTTTCGAGTAGGCTGCAAACTCCTCTATCTTGGAGTGTTCAAAAGTTCTTATCATAACCATGTCGCACATGCTAGAGATTACGCGGGCAGTATCTTTTACAGGTTCCCCGCGGCCTAAGTGAATGTCACGGTTTGATAAAAAAAGAGCATGTCCGCCGAGCTGAAACATTCCAACCTCAAAACTGACCCTTGTTCTTGTGGAGCTTTTTTCAAATATCATTCCAAGAGTCTGGTTTTTCAGCTCTTGATTGTATATTTTTGACACAAGATTCTTTTTAATCTCAAGCCCAATATCAATTATCTCTAAAATCTCTTCTTTGCTGAAATCTTTTAGTGTTAAAAAATGTCTCAATATATATTCCCCAACTTTTTAAATAAGGCGTAAGTTTATAGTAATTTTCTTTAAGATTGCTTTTGTAACAGTTTTGCAACCTCTTTGGCATGGTAAGAGATGATAATGTCTGCACCCGCGCGCTTGAAACTAATCATCGTCTCCATTACGACTCTATTATAATCAATCAGGTTGTTCATACCGGCAAATTTAAGCATTGCATACTCGCCGCTTACATTATAAACAGCCAGCGGAAGAGAACTGTTGTCTTTTATCTCTCTTACAATATCCAAGTATGCAAGAGCAGGCTTTACCATAAGTATATCCGCACCTTGGCGCTCATCCGAGATACTCTCTGCTATCGCTTCTCTTCTGTTTGCAGGGTCCATCTGGTAAGAGGCGCGGTCTCCAAAACTAGGCGCCGACTCTGCCACATCACGAAACGGTCCATAATATCCTGAAGCAAACTTTGTCGAGTAGCTCATTATTGGAAGATTTACATATCCTGCGCCATCTAATGCCTCTCTAAGTGTCTGGATAATTCCGTCCATCATTCCGGAGGGCGCTATCATATCTGCACCTGCTTTTGCATGAACAATTGCCTGCTTTGCCGATATCTCAAGTGTTGCATCATTGTTTACGCTTTGAGTTTTCGTATCTATTATTCCGCAATGCCCGTGGTCGGTATATTCGCAAAAACATAAGTCAGTAACTACAAACATCTCAGGATGGGCTTTTTTTATAGCACGTATAGCTTTTGCAATTATTCCATGTTCACAAAGAGAGTCTGAGCCGATAGAGTCTTTTACATCCGGAATTCCAAAAAGTATAATTGCGTAAAGTCCAAGTTTTTTCAGCTCTTCGCACTCCTTTAAAACCTCATCAATGCTCATCTGAAAAACCCCAGGCATTGACGATATTTCAGTTTTAATACCCTCACCGGAGCGAACAAAAAGCGGATAGATAAAATCATTCACACTTACGCTTGTTTCACGAACAAGTGAGCGAAGATGGCCATTTAAACGAGTCCTACGAAATCTTTGAAACATTATTGAACCTTTTTAGCTATAATTTTGAAAAATATTTTACCGTTTTAAAGTTAAAAATAGGCACATTAATTGAATATAAAAATTTCAGAAGTAGCAAATCTGCCATCAAGATTTGGTAATTTTAAAGTAAAAGCTTTTAAAGAGGGCAACAAAGAACATCTTGTAATTTTTAAAGAGAATTTAGACGAAATTCCGATAGTAAGAGTTCATTCAGAGTGTTTAACCGGCGATGCGCTTGGTAGTTTGAAGTGTGACTGCGGCGCTCAGCTGGAGTACGCACTGACAATGGCTTCACAAACAAACGGAATGGTCATCTACCTAAGACAAGAGGGACGCAATATTGGGCTTCTTAACAAAATAAACGCCTACGCTCTGCAGGACAAGGGGCTAAATACCATCGAAGCAAACCATCAGCTAGGGTTTGGGACTGATGAGAGAACCTATGAGATGGTAACTTTCATATTACACCATTTTAATATACATAAAATTAAACTCCTTACTAACAATCCGGATAAGATAAACTCTATCAGCGATATAGAGATAGTGGAGAGAATACCGATAGTTATGAAGTCAAACAAATATAACGAAGCTTATTTGAGTGTTAAAAAAGATGACATGGGGCACCTGCTTTAAAAAAGGATATATTTTTGAATTTAAAAACCATGCTTATTGAGCAAAATATAGAGTTGCCTGAGAACTTTTTTCATAATGTTCAAAAATATAAAGAGCATCTTTTTAAATGGAATAAAATCCACAACCTGACAGGTGCAAAAGATGAGAAGACTATTGACGAGTTTATTTATGACTCTGTTTTTCCGATAACTTTTTTGCCTAAGTGCAAAAATCTCTTGGATATCGGTACTGGTGCGGGTTTCCCGGGTCTGATTCTGGCGATGGGACTGCCAGACACGGAGGTTACTCTTGTAGAGCCGCTGGCTAAAAGAGCCAGTTTTTTACAGTTCATAAAAGCTGATTTGGGGCTTGATAATGTAAAAGTCGTGAAAAAAAGAGTCGAAGAGATGGAGAGTGAGATTTTCGAGCTAGTAACTTCAAGAGCGGTAATTGATACAAAGATACTCTTAAAACTAAGCGAAAACTTTCGCGATAAGCACTCAAAGCTTCTTTTTTACAAGGGGGAGAGAGTTTATGACGAAGTCCCGCAAGATTTAAAGCACAAAGTTATAAAAACACAAAACAGACACTATTTGCTTATTGGAGAGAACATATGATACTAAAAATTTTATTGCTGGTTGGCATTATTGCCGTAGTTTATTTTATATTTATAAAGAAACCATCACAGGTGCAAAAATCTACACAAGATGACAGAGATGCAAAGAAAAAAGATGAACCGCAAAGCAACGAAATGATTGAGTGCTCTACATGTAAAATCTACTGCTCTCTTGATGATGCCATTTTAAGCAACGGAAAATACTACTGCTCAAAAGAGTGTTTGGAGAAAATAAAATGATATTTTTTGGACATAGATTTATAGAAAGCAAGAGCTTTTACCATATCTCAAGCATTGAAGCTATACAAAACACGCCTCCCTCATCAACTCTATATATTGAATTTAGCGAAACAAATCTCGATATTATTACCCATACTTTTTTAAACTCGATGCCGACTGCCATATTTGCGCAAAATATCACAGAGCTGCTTTATGCTTCATCTTTTAATGCCTCTTATATCGTGGTGGAAAAAACATTGGCAAAGAGTGCCCAAAATATAGCGGATAGCTATCTTTTTGATGCAAAAATATTGGTTATGCTTGAAAACGAGGATGAAATTGAGGAGTTTGCACTACTTGGGATTGATGGCATTATATTCTCAAATGCAATTGTAAAAATTAATTCATGAAAGATTTTTAGAAAAATTTTCTGTTATAATAAATCAAATTTTCTCTATCTGGCCAAATTGGATGTATGACTTAAACAGTAAAATTTTAAAAACTATTCCTCTTGTTTTTTTGATTGTAATTATTTCCAAAGTGGTCTACACATATAATGATGTAAAAAAGAGAGAGTACACATTTGCAAAACAAGAGGCCAAAGTTCTACACGACTATGTAGCTGCAAACAGGGCTTATCATAGAAAACTCTTTATCGACAATACCTT
>DAIDMU010000079.1 GCA_027448805.1 Sulfurimonas sp.
TGCAGATGTTTTTCAAACTCTCTTATAAAAGCAGAGTTTCCTATAACCAACAGATAGTCACCGCTCTCAAGCAGTGTGCTGTCCATTGGATTAAAAAAGAATCTTTTTGTCTCTTTCTTATATATGCCAAGTAAAACTACCCTAAACTTAACATTATTTAGCTCACGTACATGTACTAAATTTTGACTTATTCTATCATCTACCAAAATTTCTTCAACATCAACTCCATAGTAATCATTTCTAAGCGCATGTATTACCTCAAAGGCAACAGGTCTTCCTATCAGCTCCTTGGATATCATTCCAACCAGTCCTTTTGGATAGAGTATCTCATTTGCGCCGGCAAACTTAAGTTTATTTCTATTTGCATCATCCATAAGCAGCGATATTACATTTACCTCTTTACTTATAGACCTGAGTGTCAAGGTTGTATATACATTCTCGACATCATTTTCTCTTAAACACAGCACAGAATCAACCTGCGTATTCAAGTCCACTCCGATTTTTTTGTAGCTCTCAACATTTCCAGGGTCATAATTTATAGCAATAAGTCCGTCTTTTTTGGCGCTATTTATTCTGTCTATATCTTCATCCAAAACAATAATACTTATTTTTGAGCTTTTTAATTTTTTGGCTACCTCTTGGGCAACACTCTCATATCCGCATATAAGATAGAAATGTTTTAGTTTTCTAATATTGTCAATAGTTTTTACCTCTCTTATCTCATCTAGCTTTTCAGTAAAAGCAGAGACAATAATTGAGGTTGTGAAAGCCAAAACGGAGATACCGGCGATGATGACAAAAGCAGCAACCACTCTGCCCTCTGTAGTCACAGGTACTATATCTCCATACCCAACCGTTGATATTGTCACTATTGACCAATACAAAGCATCAAAAAATGTATTTATGGGAGAGGCCGTGTTATGCGCTTCCATAACATAGATAAGAACTGATGAGACAAAAATAACTATTGACGAAAACGTCAATAAGATAAAAAATTCAAATTTTTTCGTGGAGAGTACAGAAGTGAAAGTTTTGAAGCTTTTTGTGTATCTAAAAAGCTTGAAAACTCTAAACAGAACAAACAGACGAAGAAGCCTCAGTTCATGGAAGAAAGGTAAGATAGCAAGCAAGTCTATTATTGCCCTGACAGAAAAAACAAAGCTTAGTTTTACCTTTATAACACTTATTATCGCTTTATAGAGATAAAATTCTCTGCCAAGCGCAGTAGCATGCTCACTTCTGTTTATTATAATTTCACTAATACTGCTGCTTATCCAAAACCTAAGCATATATTCGACAAAAAATATAAACGAAATAACATATACGTTAAAAAACTTTAGATATATATTCATCTCTGATTTGACTTCAACTATCAGAATTGTCACACTGGAGAAGATAAGCATAATCATAAAAATATCAAAATATTTTTTGTACTGGAACCTGTCGTTTTCTAATATATCGTAAAAGAATCGCTTTTTACGTTGATACGCTTCTGATGTATTTAAAAAATATGCTCCATCAACAATCAAGCGGTTTAAAAAATTCATCTACCCTAGCTTTGCTTTTAAGATGTCATTAACGGTAGCAGGATTTGCGCTCCCTTTTGACTCTTTCATAACCTGCCCTACAAAGAAGCCAAAAAGCTTATCTTTTCCGCTTCTGTACTCTATGACCTTATCTTGATTCGCATTTATGATAGCATCGCAGATAGCTTCGATAGCGCCGGTGTCGCTTACCTGCTTAAGACCTAGTGTATCAATCGCACTATCAACATCTCCGCCTTTTTCCATAAGAAAATCAAGCACATCTTTAGCAGCTTTTCCGCTTATAGTGCCATCTTCTATTCTTTTTACCAAGAGTGCGAGTTTTTTAGCCTCTACTGGGGAGTTTGTGATGTTTACCTCGCCTTTAAATCTGCCCTGAAGTTCTGTCGTAAGCCATGCAAGAGCATTTTTAGCACTGATACCCTCTTCCATCATACTCTCAAAGTAGTGAGCCATCTCCACCGCAGATGTTAAAACACTTGCGCTATACTCGTTCATCTCATAATCCCTTACAAAACGAGCCATCTTCTCATCGGGAAGCTCTGGGATTTTACTATACTCTCTCATCATCTCATCGGTTATAACGACCTTTAGCAAATCTGGCTCCGGAAAATAACGGTAATCAGCCGCTTCCTCTTTTCCGCGCATTGAGCGAGTCTCTTGTTTAACTTGGTCAAAAAGTCTTGTCTCTTGGCAAATATCTCTAGCGTAAACGCCATCTTCCCAAGCCTCTATCTGACGCGCAACTTCCAGCTCAATCGCTCTTTGAATAAATCTAAAGCTGTTTATGTTTTTTATCTCTACGCGAGTGTAAAGCTTCTCATCGCCTTTTGGACGGATAGAGACGTTTACGTCAACACGGAACGAGCCCTCTTGCATATTTGCATCGCCGATGTCCAGATAACGGATAATGGAGTGAAGTTTTTTAAGGTAAAGTGTCACCTCTTCTGCACTTCTCATATCAGGCTCGCTCACTATCTCTAAAAGCGGTGTCCCTGCACGATTTAAGTCGACTTTTGAGATAGGACCGTCATGAATATTTTTTCCGGCGTCAGCCTCTATGTGCGCACGGTTTATGCGAATAATCTTGTGCGTGCCATCCTCAAAGTCAATACGTAATTTTCCATGCTCAACCACGGGAGTGTAGAGTTGTGTAATCTGATAAGCAGAGGGGCTATCGGGGTAAAAGTAGCTTTTTCTGTCAAAATATGATGTCTGGTTTATGGTAGCGCTAACAGCCGTACCGAACATTACGGACTTATGAAGCACCTCTTTGTTGAGCACCGGAAGAGCCCCGGGGAGTGCGAGACATGTCGGGCATGTGTTTGTGTTTTGTTTGTGATTAAAGCTCGTTGGACATGAGCAAAAAAGTTTAGTTTTTGTGTTTAGCTGAACGTGGACTTCTAATCCGATAACTACTTCAAACATAGTTTTCCTTGATAAAAAATTATAATTTTGTGTTGGATTTTACCTAATTAATGCTTTGAAGTTTTATAAATAACACTACATCTGAAAAATTGTTTTTGCTACTTCTCCAAAACAATAATTTTAATACCAAATTTATCGCCTACTCTTCTAATTCTATCTAGATACTTCTCATCGCCATCGCCAGAAATAACACCGATAGCAGGTTTTTTGCCGGTAACTTCAGCATAGTATAGTGACTGACCGATGCCCTCGGCCCATTTTTTGGCAAAATCAACCTCAATAGCATACTCTTTTGTCAAACAGTCAACTCTTGTTTTATCAAACAACACATACTCCATATCGCCGCCAAACTCATTGCACATTTTGGTCTGATAATATTTTTCGTCCTTTTTGGCACCGTCTGGCTCTTGATTTAAGGTTAAATCATTTTCAAAAAAAAGGTAGAGAAGCACTAAAATTAGTGTAAAAATAAATGAGAGCTGCTTATTCATAAAAGCTATTTTATATCTTTTGAGCAGATTTGTTCTAAAAGATTTGTCTGCTTTTTTGCCTCTTCAAGTCTTTGTCTGTTTATGGAAAAAGCGTCCAGTGCTAAAATTAAAAAAAATGAGACAACAACAAAAGTGATGGTTATAAAAAGAGCGAGAGAAATTCCGAGAAAAGAGAAGAGTTGAAAAGTTATCAGAGCACCAAATATGAGAATTGCCCATGATGCTCCAAGCAAAAAGCTTATAATTCTATCGAATTTTTCTTTTTGCATGTTACTTAGCTATTAATGTTCTTCAACAGCTATTGCACCGCCAAGATAAACATAAGTAAGCATCATAAAAATAAACGCTTGTAAAAATGCCATAAAAGTAAGGAGTGCAAATGGAATCATTGGAAGCAACCAAGGAGCAAGCATCAAGATAACCATCAAGAACATATCATCGCCCTTAACGTTACCAAAAAGACGGAAGCTAAGAGATACTAAACGAGAGAAGTGAGAAACTATCTCGATTGGGAACATTAACCAGTATAACCACCAAACAGGACCAAGAAAGTGCTTAAAGTATTTAATAACACCCTGACGGCGGATACCTTCAAAGTTGTAGTAGATAAATACAGCAAGTGCCAAAGTAAGAGGCATCTCTAAAAATCCTGTCGGAGCCTCAAAACCCGGAATAACACCGATTATATTAGCAATACCTACAAAAAGACCGATTGTCGCAACAAGAGGAAGATAACGGCGAGCAGATTCTTGCCCCATAACATCTGTTCCCATTTTAAGAACACCGGAAATATATGCTTCCATTACATTTTGAGTTCCGGTTGGAACTATTTTTAGATTTGACATAGCAACTTTAACAAGCACCAGAGCAATACCGGCAGCTAGCAACATGTGTGTCATATAAATAAAAGTCTTTTCGTGAGAAATTAGACCGAAAAATGTGAACAATTCACCCATAGGTGTTCTCCCTGTCTCAAATAAATTGTGTGATTATAGTAAAAATAGGATTAAACTTTTATAATAAAATAAAAGTTTTATCTACTTTTTTTACTTTTATCCTGTTTTACATCTTTTGCGCTGTAGTTTTTTCCTGCAATGCTCTCTAAAAATACGGTTGCGTAAGAGCCTTTTGGCATCGTAAAAGATATATTTAGCATTGTCTCTTTTTTAATATATTTGCAGTCGATGTCTGTCGGATATACAAGAGCTTCACGTCTTTGACCACGTTCTTGCAAAAACTCATCGTCATATTTTTTCTCTATCTCCGCCGCATCATATTTTGCCCTAAATGTGTCTCTTCCGCATAAAAGCCCTGTCGGGACAATCTTTTTTGCGGCAAACTCTTTTGATGGTATAAGCTTTGGAGTTGAGAGTTTTGCATCCTTTGAGATGTAGACATCGCCGCTAAGAAGCATAAACTCAGACGAGCCGCTCTCTTTACTTAGCATCACCCTCTCTCTTAGCCACTCATTAAAGTAGTAGCTCTGATAAACGGAAATCAAAAAGCTTTTGAGTTTTGCATCTTCGATGAAGAGCTCACCCTTTATCATCCCTCTGGCCTGCTCGATACTGCCTGCATCACGCCCGAATCTTTGGTAGCCGAAGTAGTTTGGAAGTCCGCTTTTAGCTATTTTTCTGGCAACTTTTTCTATCTTGCCTGCGTCCATAACGTCAATTTCATAAAGGTTTATGCTAAATCTGTTTCCTGCCAAATCTCCCATTCTGATAGAGTGTGAATGTCTTGTCGTGCTTAAAATCTTAATCTGCTTATGATGAAACTTTTTAAGCAGAGCTTCATATTTTGTCTCAACAGAGAGATACTGCGTTGTAGTCGCATGTTTGTCTTTAAGCCCTGCGTAGCCTATCTTTTGAGCGGGAATTGCAAGAAACTCTGCAAAGATAGCTATCATATCCCAAGTTGTAAGTTCAACCTTTTGTACCTTTAGTATAAGGTAGTTTCCTCTGCCTAAAAACTCTTCCATCGGAATTTCATCGACCACGAAATCCTTCTCGTTTTGGTAAAATTTGAAGTCGATATCCTGTGTGCTTTGTAAATACTCTCTGTCCAGCTCTTTTATAATTGTAGAAATTTTAGCTCCTTTGAAGCGATTGATATATCTTTTTTTATTGCGTTTTTCAGCTCTGCGATTGAGTCAAACTTTTTGTTTTCTCTTATAAAATGAACAAAAGAGATACTCGCTCTCTCCTTGCACGACACCTCACCGTCAAGTATATGGCTCTCTATGGCAAAACTTCCGTCCGTGGTTACTCTGTGACCTACAAAAGAGACTGACGGATGAAAATGCTCCTCGTCGTCTATGCGTGTGAGTGTTGCGTAAACACCCTCTTTTGGCATCAAAAACTCTTTTGCCTCTATGTTTATGGTTGCATATAGCTCTTTTTTGCCTATACCCTGACCTGCTACCACTTTGCCTTTGATGGTGTAATTATGCCCTAAAAAAGCGTTAGCTCCGTTAATATCTCCTATTTGGAGCTTTGCTCTTATCTTGTGGGAGTGGACAGAATCGCCATGGAGCGATACCTCATCTATTACGACAACTTCTCCGTCAAAGAGAGTTTTTAAGTCCTTAAATGAGTATTTTCTGTTTTTCCCGAAGTGAAAATCATAACCGACTACAATTTTCTTCAGTTTTGGGAACTTCTCTTTTAAAAAAGCTATAAACTCTTCCCCGCTCAAGTGACGGATATTCTCAAGTTCAAGATAGATGATAGGAAAATGCGAAAAATGCTCTCGCTCTTTTTTTGGAGTAAGGTTTGCATACCCTGTTTCTATAACGACGATGGTGCTCTTCTCATCCAACGCTCCAAAAAGCTGCTGATGCCCGATGTGCATACCGTCAAAACCGCCTATTGCAACTGATGTGCTGTTTTTCAAATCTTTTTCCTCACTGCCTGCTGTATCTTCATTTATATTTATAATGCGGAATTTTATCGAAATGGTCTATATTCTATCATTAAAGGCATTTTGAGTTTTGTTTCTATACCACTTTTTAAGCCCGTAGAGGCTTATCAAAATCCAAAAAAACTCTATGATAAAAGAAGCAAGGTTCCAGCTATATAGAAGTGAATAGACAATAAGCAGTGCGCCTAAGAAGTTAAGAAACGAGTACAAAAAGCCTTTTGAGTCTATCTTTTGGCTCTGCAGTAAAAAATATGTTGCCAAAACCATTGCTACACCTACGATACCGATAGCATCTACTGTAAAACTGTTCATTTTATTTTCTCCGTGGTTTATTTATAAAATTCTAAACGGCTTCAATTGCTTGCTATGGATAACTTTATAGCCCATTTTGTATTGCTTGTTTAATTATCACTGCCACTGTATTTGGAGTAATATTTCGTTCTTGGCAATACTTTGTTTGAAGCCAAAACGAAAGTTGTTTTTGCCCTTTGCTTGCGTTGCAACCGCAACAACACAAAGCAATATTTTCTCTTGTAATAATCTTAGCATCATTGATAATATGTTCCCAGCTTGCGGCAGTTTTTTTTGAGACTTTTGAAGGTGTAAACTCTACACCACAGTAAACGCATGTTTTGTCTCTTTCTCTTACTTCTTGTTCTAACCATGCAGGAATATTCCAATTATTGGCCATAAGTGCACTCTCTTTCTATATTATCTAAATAAACATTATATACGAAACAGCTTGATATTGCCTAGAGAGAAGCACTAACGGTATAGCGCCATCCGTGCTTTATTACAGTTACGCTAAAACCGTGGCCCTCAAGCACCTCTTTGAGTACGATCGGCTCATAAAAATTGGCAGGTTCACCAAATAGTTTTTCCATCATGTATACACTTTTTCCCAAAAACGTGCTTTTGTCAAAATCATAGATAAAAAGCCTTCCGCCATCTTTTAGCACCCGCACTACCTCGCTAAACGCGGCATCTATATCGGTAAAATGATGCAGCGACTCTCCCATAAAGACTGCATCAAAACTGCTATCTTCAAACGGCAGCAACTCGGCATTTGCAATATAAGTCTCCAGATACGGCGGAGCATATTTGAGCATTCCTTCAGCAGGATCAACTGCCACATACCTTAAATTCTCGTTGCATCTGTAGGCGAACTCGCTCATCGCTCCAGTGCCCGCACCTATGTCCAAGACGCTCTCTTTATCGGTAAAGCCTTGCAAAAACAGACACAAATCATCTAAAATAGGTTTAGAGTATAAAATGGAGCCGAAATGTTTAAAGACAAATCCGAGATTGTTAAAAGGCATCATGCTCTGTTTTCTTTCTCAAAAAAGTAGCAGTACTCAAGATTGCCCTCTTTGCCTGTGAGTTTTGAAGGCGATTTTAAAACCAGTTTCCACCCCTTTAACTTGCAAGCATCTTCAAACTTTATCATGGCACCAAGTATAGCTTTTTCATCCGTAACAACGCCGTTTCTGTCTCTCTTTGCCTCTCGTCCGACTTCAAACTGCGGTTTGAAAAGCAGGATGATTTTCTCCTTTGCGAGTCTGTCAACGGCATCCAAGATGTAAAGCAGAGAGATAAAAGCGACATCGCTAACTACTATGTCAAACTCTTTATCACTTCTGAACTCTCTTACGTCACAACCCTCGTATGAATGGACTCTCTCATCGTTTTTCAAGCTTACATGCAGCTGGTCGCGCCCGACATCAACAGCTGTTACCTCTGCAGCTCCGCACTCTAGCAATACCTGCGTAAAACCGCCAGTTGAAGAGCCGATATCAAGCGCGCGCATCCCTTTTACATCAAGAGAGAGCTCCTCCAAAAAAGCGCTCAGTTTAAAAGCGGCGCGGGAGACATACTCTTTATGCTCTTTTACGCTCACTTTGTCGCTCTCTTTTAGGGCAAATGAACTCTTGATAATCTGCTCGCCGTTTACGCTTACAAATCGCTCTTTGATGAGTGTTTGCGCTTTGTTTCTGCTCTCACACAACCCATGTTCTACCAGATAGTTATCAAGCCTGCTCAATTTTTTCTCTCATCTCTTGCTCGCTAAGAACCGCAACGCCCAAATCCACAGCTTTGTCATATTTGCTTCCCGCATCTTCGCCGTAGATGACAAAGTCAGTCTTTTTAGAAACCGAACTCACAACCTTTGCGCCTAAAGCTTCCAACATCTCTTTTATGGCGTCTCTTGACTCGCTCATGCTTCCTGTTAGCACTACGCTCTTGCCTTTAAACGGGTTCTCCTTTGCCTCTTCTCTCTGCTTTGGTTCAAGCGGACGCAGAATATTTTGCAGTTTTAAGATACTCTCTCTGTTTACTCTGACAAACTCCAAAACGGACTCCGCCATCTCTTCGCCAAACCCCTCTAACGATACTATCTCATCTTTTGAAGCATTTATAAAACCGCTTCCAAAACGAGCACTTAGAGTCTTTGACGCCACCTCTCCGATATGTTCAATCCCCAAAGAGTTTACAAATCGCCAATAGTCACACCCTTTTGCAGCCTCAAGCGAATCAAGCAGATTTTGCGCCTTTTTCTCCTTGAACCCCTCTAGAGTCAAGAGTTTTTCCAAGGTCAAATGAAACAAATCGATTACGCTCTTCACCAAACCGGCTTCAAAAAGTGCCTCTACTATTTTGTTGCCCAAACCGTCAATGTTTAGACACGGTTTTGAGGTGGCGTCAAAGACTCTAAGTGCTCGTTTTGGAAGCGGTTTTATAAATGCTTCAAAAGATG
>DAIDMU010000080.1 GCA_027448805.1 Sulfurimonas sp.
GACTTATTGCTGTATGATCCTGCATACCGAAATATTGAGCTAGTTGAGGCATAGTATTTTGTGTAAGCTCACGGCAGAGATAGATAGCAATTCTTCTTGCATAGACAAGATTTTTACTTCTGCCTTTTGAGCGAATTTCACTTGGTTTTATATTTAGATCTTTTGCTACACTTTGTGTAATTATGTCAAGAGTAAGATTGGCGCGATTTTCTTGCAGTTGGTCTTTTAAAACATTTTTTGTAAATTGTAAATCTATATCGACATGCATAAGTTGTGAGTAGGCATGAAGTTTTGATAAAATGCCCTCTATTTCGCGAACATTGCTCTCTATAACTGTTGCTATATAGTAGATAATATCTTTTGTAAGAACGACTTTATTTATTTTGCACTTATTTTCAATAATTGCTATCTTCGTTTCAAGTTCTGGGGGTTGAATATCAGCAACTAGTCCGTGTTCAAAACGGCTTTGGAGTCTTTTTTCAAGTCCTGCTATCTTTTTTGGGTGTTTATCCGCTGTTAAAATAATCTGTTTTCCAACGCCTTTTAGTGCTTCAAAAGTGTGGAAAAATTCCTCCTGAATACCCTCTTTATTACTTAAAAACTGGATGTCATCTATAAGAAGAACATCACATTTTCTGTATTTTTCTTGGAATCTTTCCATTGTTTTGTTTCTAACATGACGTATAAAATCATTTAAAAATTGCTCAACCGTAGTGTAAATAACGATTTTACCCTGATTTTGAAAAACATTTCCGGCAGCTTGCATAAGGTGTGTTTTACCAAGGCCGACACCACCGTGGATAAAGAGAGGATTGTAGAGCTCACCGGCTTTTTCACTGACACTTTTAACCGCGGCATAAGCAAACTGGTTTGAACCGCCAACCATAAAATTTGCAAAAGTATGAGACGGATTTAAGAGTGAATGTTGTGCTTTTTGTTCAGGTTTTTGATGAATTTTTTTCGTATCGGTCTGATTTTTTAGTAGAATATTAACGTTAACTTTTGTTGAGTTTTGTATATCAAACAGATGTTTTATTTTTGCACAATATTTATTTTTTATCCAATTTAGAACTAAAGAGTTTGGAGCATAAAAAATAGCATTATCATCGGTAGATTTTTTTATATCATAGACCAAGTGTTTAATATATCTGTTATACTCAATTTCCGGAATCTCTTCTTTTAGAAGAAGTAAAATTTTTTGACCAATGTTCACATAAAGCCTTATCTGAAATATAATTTATATGTGAATAGTAGCTATAATTCCCATAAATAAAGTTAAAATTATGTGAATAGTATATCTATAACATGTGAAAGAGAATAATGACAATTTTAGGAATTGACCCGGGTACGAGAAAAATGGGCTATGCTCTTATCTCTTTAGAGAAGGGAAAAATAGCACTTATTGAAGCTGGGCTTATAAAGATAAAAGCCGAGGAGCTGCAGTTTCAGATTCCGCAGATGGTTGAAGCTTTTGAGAGTATTTTTAAAACCCATAAAATAGATGAAGTAGCAATTGAGGATATTTTTTATGCGCATAATCCAAAAACAACCATAAAACTTGCCCAATTTCGCGGAGCGATTATGCTTATGCTTCTTCAGCAGTTTGGACAGTTTAACGAATATACTGCACTTCAGGTAAAAAAAGCACTGACCGGAAACGGCAAAGCGACGAAAGAGCAGGTTTCTTATATGGCAAAGATGCTTTTAAACATAAAAAAAGAGATAAAACCGCTTGATATAACAGATGCTATCGCCGTTGCAATAACCCACTCGCAAAGAGTCAGACTAAAACAGCAATAATTTCTTATCTTGCCTTAAATCAAATAGTAAAATTTTTAAAACAGTATAATTTTTAAAAAATAAAGGATTTTTAAATTATGAACTCATTTGCTTCTTTGCCAGAAGGACATCCGGCTAGGGTTTATCTGGAAGAAAATATGCTCATGCGAGGCTTGATTGCAAGTATAAACAGCATCAATATAGTAGAAAATTTTGAAGAGTTTGAAGAGAAATTTAGAAGATTATGTCTTGTTGAGAAACATTTCGCAAGAAAAGAGAATCAGCTTTTTCCATATTTGGAGAAGTACGGTTGGACATCGCCGTCGCAAAATATGTGGGCTTTTCATGATGATATAAGAGCAGAGATAAAAACTGCAAGAGCTTTGGTACAAGAGAAAAATATGCCTGCTTTGACGCAACAGCTGCAGAGAGTTTTTGGAAATCTAGAACATATCATGCAGGTTGAAGAGGGGAGACTTCTGCCAAATGCGATGAATATGCTCGATGAAGAAGATTGGAAAGAGATGCGCGCAGGAGATGAGGAGATAGGCTGGATGTTTGATAAAGCTCCAGTAGCATATCCTCCGCATGTTGAGGGCGAATATATTCACCCGTCTCAAGACAAACAGAAGAGAAAACTCCCGTTTTCGCTTGATAACAGAATCAAGCTTGACGAGGGTTATATGCTGCCTGAGCAGATTAACTGGCTTTTGAAGTTTATGCCTGTTGATATCACTTATGTTGATGAGAATGACATCGTTATCTTTTATAACCGCGGGGATGACAGAGTATTTCCAAGAAGTGCGGGGATAATAGGGCGAGAGGTAAAGTTTTGCCACCCTCCAAAGAGTGTTGACCAAGTTTTGATGATTCTACGCGAGTTTAAAGCAGGCCGCAGAGATGAGGCTGAGTTTTGGATAACTTTTAAAGGTAAATTTATTCATATCCGCTATTTTGCTATTAGGGATGATGAGGGCAATTACAAAGGTGTTATAGAGGTTTCTCAAGATGTTACTCATATTAGAGGGCTAGAGGGTCAGCAGAGATTGTTGGATTGGGAATAGGATATAATTTCAAAAAAACTAAGGATAATAAAAAAGATGTCAAAATTTGAAAATGTAACGGTAGTAAAAAAAGCAAATATCTACTATGATGGAAAAGTTACAAGCAGAACGGTTGAATTTGCAGACGGTTCAAAAAAAACTCTTGGAATTATGATGCCGGGTGATTACAGTTTTGGGACCGATGCTGCCGAAATTATGGAGATAATGAGCGGAGAACTTGATATTAGACTGCCAAATGAAGAGTGGAAAACGCTTCATACTCCTGAGACATTCAGCGTGCCTGCTAACTCGTCGTTTGATTTAAAAATTAAAACAGTTACAGATTACTGCTGTTCATATATAAAATAACCTGCTCCAGATTAATACTCTGGAGTTCTCTCTTTTGAGCCTGTGTAAAGCTGGCGAGGACGAGCAATTTTTATAGTTTTTTGCTGATTTAACTCGCTCCACTGTGCTATCCAGCCCGGCGTTCTGCCTATAACAAATATAACGGCAAACATCTCTTTTGGGATTTTGAGTGCCTGAAGAATCAGTCCTGAGTAGAAGTCAATATTTGGGTACAAACTGCGGCTTATAAAGTACTCATCGCTTAGAGCGATTTTTTCTATTTTGTTTGCAACTTCAACGAGTTCACTGCTGATACCAAGCTCTCCCATAAGCTCATTGCGAATATTTTTTAGTATTGTTGCGCGAGGGTCAAAATTTTTATATACGCGATGCCCGAACCCCATCAGTTTAAACGGGTCATCTTTATCTTTCGCACGCGCTATAAACTCATCTACTCTATCCAGCGTTCCTATCATCTCCAGCTGACGAATGACACTCTCGTTTGCCCCGCCATGACTTCTTCCCCAGAGCGCGCCTATGCCGGCACTTATTGCCGCATACGGATGGGCGTTTGTTGAAGCTAGATTTCTAACAGCCGTAGTTGATGCGTTTTGTTCATGATCGGCATGAAGAGTAAAGATAGTGTCAAGTGCTTTTATCTCAATGGGTTTTAGTTCAACATAGCTGTGGGGGTAAGCTCTTAGCATGTAGAGAAAATTCTCCGTAAATCCTTTATTCATATCAGGATATATAATAGGCAAACCGTTAGAGTATCTGTACGAAAAAGCCGCAAGAGTTGGGATTTTGGCAACAATTCTGTTTGACATTTCAGTGTACTCTTTTTTAGTTTTTATATCCAGATGATTATAGTAAAATGTTGAGAGTGCGGAGACGCCTGCCGAGAGAATCGCCATCGGATGTGCGCCATCAGGAAAAGAGTCAAAGAGTTTTTTTACTCCCTCATGCACAAATGAGCGTTTTTTCATCTCTATGGTAAAATTTTCCAGCTCCTCTTTGGTCGGCAGCTCGCCGTTTAAAAGAAGATAGGCAGTATCTAAAAAACTTTTTTTCTTTGCAAGGTATGCTATATCATACCCTCTGTACATAAGTTTCCCCTCTTCACCGTCTATGTACGTTATATCTGATTTGCAAGATGCGGTAGACGTATAGCCTTCATCATATGTAAACATTTTAGTCTCTTTGTAAAGAGTTGAAATGTCAATTACAGACGGACCTACCGTCGCATCGAGTATTGGAAACTCATAGCTTTTGCCGTCACGATTGTTTGTTAGTGTTACTGTGTCTCTGCTCATAATCTGCCCCTTTTTTATAATAAATAATTATACTATATAAACTGTGCAATCAGTTTGTTTAAACTCGCCTCATCCAAAGCGCCTGAAACTCTGTGAACCTCTTTGGAATTTTTGA
Organism: Sulfurimonas sp.; assembly: GCA_027448805.1. Lineage (GTDB taxonomy): Bacteria > Campylobacterota > Campylobacteria > Campylobacterales > Sulfurimonadaceae > Sulfurimonas. Next base: position 4,599 of record DAIDMU010000080.1, read on the forward strand.
AAACTACAATTGTAGGAATGCTTCTTATGCCAAATTTGCCGCCTAGATTCTGTTCATTTTCGGTGTTTACTTTTGCGTAGAGTGCTTTTAGCGGAAAATTTTTAGCACTTTTTTCAAAGTTTGGGGCCATCATCTTGCATGGTCCGCACCAAGGTGCCCAGAAATCAACTATTACTGGAATATCGCTATTTACGATGATTTCGTCAAAGTTAACAGTTGTTAACTCGATAGGTTTGGTTTCTAAAAGCGAGCCTTTACACTTTCCGCAGTTAGCTTTTGCGTAACTATCTCTTTGCGGAACATTATTGACGCTTTTGCAATGTGGACATACGATTCTCATAGGACCTCCCTAAAGTACAATGGCTAATATATAGCCCTTTCTATAGATGAAAACTCTCTTCTTCTCTTTTGAAGCAGTTGCTTTTTTAAAGTCGTCTAATGTAGCGATTTCACTCTCCTCCACCTGTACGATTATGTCATTTTTTCTAACACCAGCACTGTAAGCTTCGCTTTTTTCATCTACATTAACTACTAACACGCCGTTGATGGTTAGGTTGAGCTGTTGTTTATGCGTAGAGCTGATTTGGGTTAATTTTAGCCCCTTGTACTCAAGCTCTCCATTTACGGTTTTGCTCTCAAGTGTTGAGAGTGTTACACTTTTCGTATTGACTTTTTTGTCTCTTAGAAATTTTACGGTTACCGTTTTAGACGGTGCGTATGAACCTATAGTGTTTTTTAATTCACTCGCACTTCCTATTTTTTTGCCGTTGACTTCTATGATGAGATCTCCTCTTTTTAGTTCAGCTTTTGCAGCCGGCGAGTTATCTTCCACACCTGTTATTAGAGCTCCGTAGCTATTGTTATAAAATTTACTCATATCGTCGCTTATATCTGAGATATTTACTCCCAGATATGCACGGGTGTATTTACCGCTCTCAATCAGGCTTGTTGCAACTGTCGTAACCATATTTGATGGGATTGCAAAACCTATGCCCACGTTTCCGCCGGATTTTGAAATAATTGCAGAGTTGATTCCAATAAGGTGCCCAGCAGAGTTTATAAGCGCACCGCCTGAATTTCCGGGATTTATGGAAGCGTCTGTTTGAATGAAGCCCTCATACTCTACGATTCCTACACCGCTTCTGCTTGTTGCCGATACGATTCCCTGAGTGATAGTCTCACCGACTCCAAACGGATTGCCGAGCGCAAAAACAACATCTCCGACTTTTACTTTGTCAGAGTTGTAAAATGTTATGGCATTCAGGTTTTTTGCCTCTATTTTGATGATAGCCAAATCACTCTTCTCATCTTTGCCGATAAGTTTGGCTTCATACTCTTTTTTGTCGCCTGCCAAATTGACAATAATTTTATCCGCACCGTCAATAACATGGTTATTGGTAACAATATAGCCATCCTGTGAAACTATAACGCCTGAACCTAACGCTTGCTGAATTCTCTCTTGAGGGATATCCCCATATCCTTTAAAAAACTCTCTAAAAAACGGATCATTCAAAAAAGGATTTGCATTCAACTGGGTGCCGTTTATCCCTTTTTTTATGGATATGTTTACAATGCTTGTTCTTACATTTTCTAAAATATTATTGTAAGAGAGTATGCGGCTTTGATTTGTTGGATACTCTCGTTCCATATTATGCGGCGAGTATTTGAACTCCACGCTACTTTTTGCATAAACAAATGTTAGTGTTATTAAAGACAGAAAGAAAAGTTTTTTCATCTAAGCTCCTTTGTTTTTTGGTAATAAAATATTATAACCAAATGGTTTACGAAGTGCTAATGAAGTACTATTTAGAATGAATCTTCTTTGTATTTGAGTGAAGTTGATTTTAAGTAACATGAGGAGTTTGTTATAGCTGAAAAGTTGTCGTAAGCACCAATTCCAAATCCAAAACAGTTGTCGGCGTATATTAAAGTTATCCCATTGCTCATATCTACATATGGAAGTTTTGAGGCTTCAAGCAGTCTTGCGTCGTAAACGCCGCTGAATTCTAATTCTACTGTTATCCAGTCAAATCCTCTAGCGCTGTCTTGTGTCGCTAGGGTAATTTTAATGGCAGTAGGAGTAATTATCTCTATGGAGCGAAGCTCCGCATCAATAAAGTTATTAAATCTCTTTAAAAACGTATTTAAATCATTTTTTAAAAGAGGCTTCATCTTATTGGCAACCTACACACTCCATGCTTCTATCTTCAACATCTTTTGACATCTCAGGAGATTGTGAACGAAGGTAGTAGGTAGACTTAAGACCCAGTTTCCAAGCTAACATGTAGATTTCATTTAAGTACTTTCCGCTTGCTTTATCAAGAGTTATAAAGATATTTAGACTCTGACCTTGATCTAACCATTTTTGACGGATTGCCGCTGCTTTTATCAGCAGTGTTTGGTTCAAATCATAAGCAGGAGTGTAGTAAGCCCAAGTCTCCGGCGAGAGTTCTGGAACTACAACCGGAATAAGTCCCGATAAATTCTCTTCGTACCACTTTCTTTTAAATACAGGTTCTATAGCCTGAGTCGTTCCGGTAAGGATGGAGATAGAGCTTGTAGGTGCTATGGCCATTAGATAGCCGTTTCGCATACCCTGTTTTTTAACTTTTGTACGAAGCTCATCCCACTCATAAGATGAAGCAAAAAGTCCGCCGCGGTCAACAAGTTTTTTAACATCAGCCGTAGCGTAATCCATAGGCATTATCCCTTTGCTCCATTTAGAGCCTTCAAACTCAGGGTAGGACTTTTTTTCAAGTGCTATGTCACTTGATGCCGAGATGGCGTTATAACTAACTGCCTCCATAACTTCGTCTATTTTGTCAAAATGTTCTTGAGTTCCCCAAGCTATTCCTTGTTGCGCCAGCATTTGAGCTTCACCCATAACACCAAGACCTATTGCTCTTGTTTTCATGTTAGTGCGTTTTACCTTCTCAATCGGATAAAAGTTTAAGTCGATAACATTATCCAGAGCACGGATAGCAATTGGAACGATTCTGTCAATATCCTCTTTTGTGTTAATGCGAGAGAGGTTCACCGAAGCAAGATTACAAACGGCGGTATCGCCGTTTATCTTCTCTTTTTCAACAACATAAATCTCTCTGCCGCCTATTGAGTCAAGTGCCGTAACCTTTTTAGCAGGTTTTTCAAGACCGCTGTCAACTCTTATTATTTCATCCTCTTCGTGGCTCGTGCTCTCTCCATTTTCAAAAATAAACTTTATTTTATAGTGGTTAGGATTTGTGTTTTGAAAAATTTCCGTACAGAGATTTGAGCTTCTGATAACACCCGTGTGGTTATTTGGATTAGCTCTGTTTGCGTTATCTTTAAAGCATAAAAACGGACTTCCTGTTTCAAAATATGATGTCAGTATTTTTTTCCAAAGATTTTTAGCTTTTAACTTCTCTTTTACTATGCCCTGATTCTCTTCAAGTTCTTTATATCTTTTGTTGAACTCTTCACCGTAAAGTGTTGAGAGCTCTCTGCAGTCATAAGGGTCAAAAAGAGTCCAGATGCCGTCTTCTTCCACTCTTTGTAAAAATAGGTCATTCAACCACATTGCGGGAAAAAGGTCATGAGCACGTCGGCGCTCTTCGCCGGAGTTTTTCTTCAGATCTAAAAAGTCGTTGACATCAATGTGCCAAGGCTCTAAGTAGACGGCAATAGCACCTTTTCTTGTACCCAGCTGATCAACCGCAACAGCAATGTCGTTTGTTATTTTTAAAAACGGAACTGTTCCGCCTGCCGCGTTTTTATGCCCGTCGATGTAAGATCCCATTGAACGTACGTTTGTCCAATCCCAGCCGATTCCTCCGCCGAATTTTGATAACATCGCCATCTCGGCGTAAGAGTCAAATATCCCCTCTATGTTATCAGGAGTTGAACCGATGTAGCATGAGCTTAACTGGTGTCTTGTCGTTCTTGCATTGCTTAGAGTCGGAGTAGCTAACATAACTTCAAAAGTAGAGATCATGTTATAAAACTTGATTGCCCACTCCTCTTTTTTAGCTTCTCTTTGAGCCAAAAACATCGCTATTGCCATAAACATATGCTGAGGAAGTTCTATCGGATTGCCGTTTCTGTCTTTTATGAGATATCTGTCGTAGAGTGTTTTAACGCCCAGATAGTTAAACTGCATGTCGCGTTCAGGCTTTATATGTTTTTCTAACTCATCAAGGTTATACATCTCTTTTAGGCCAAGAAGTAGTCTCCCCTCTTTTTCGCCCTTTTCAAAGTAGCTCTTTAGCGATGAGTATCCTGTAAATCCGTTTACTTCATGATACAGGTTAAACAAAAAAAGTCTTGATGCCACAAACGTCCAGTTTGGAGCGTCTATATCTATCTTGTCAACCGCGGTTTTGATAAGAGTCTGCTGTATCTCTTTTGATGTAATTCCGTCACGGAAGTGAATCTGCGCATCGACTTCAAGTTCGCTTTGAGAAACATTGTCTAAACCTTCAACGGCCGCTGAAGTATACTTCTGTATTTTAGTTATGTCCAGAGCTTCTGTTCTGCCGTTTCTTTTTATAATTGTTATCATTTATTGTCCTAAGTCATACAAAAGCGTTATCATTTGTACTTTAATATTTTTGTATTTTTCATTTTATGCTAAAGGAATATTAGCAGAATTTTGTCATTTTTTTGTAAAAACTCTTGCAAAAATTTTATCCACATTTTTAGTATAGTAATCAAAGTTGAAGCATTCGCGAATCGCCTCTTCGCTCAGACTCGCTCTTAACTCATCGTCCGCTAGAAGATGGTTTAGATATAGACTCTCACCTTTCTCATTTGTTGTAGGTTTTCCTTGCTGTATCTCTTCCCAGACCTTCATTGCGTTTCTTTGAACTATACGGTAAGCATCTTCACGGCTGACACCTTTTAGCGGAAGCTCAAGCAAAACTCTTTGTGAAAATACAAGCCCGCCCGTAAGGTTTAGATTTTTCATCATATTTTGCGGATAGACTGTTAGGTTTGCTATAACATTGTTCATGCGGTGCAGCATAAAGTCGCTTGTTATAAACGAATCGGGAAGCCAAAATCTCTCCGTTGAAGAGTGGCTAATATCTCTCTCGTGCCAAAGCGCCACATTTTCCATAGCAGGAATAGCGTAAGCTCTTATCATACGAGCAAGTCCTGTTATGTTCTCTGTTAGTATAGGATTGCGTTTGTGAGGCATTGCAGATGAGCCTTTTTGACCCTTTGCAAAATACTCTTCACACTCATAAACCTCTGTTCTTTGCCAGTGGCGAACTTGAACCGCAAATTTCTCTATTGAGCTTGCCATAAGAGCTAACGCAGTAGCAAGTCTTGCATATCTGTCTCTCTGAATTACTTGGTTAGATGCAGGTGCAGGTTTTAGTCCCAGCTCTTCACATGTATATTCTTCAAGCTCTAATGGAGCATGTGCAAAGTTACCCATTGCTCCGCTGACCTGCCCTACACTTATAACCTCAAGTGTTTGCTCTAGGTTTTCTAAATGTCTAGCCATTTCGTCATACCAAACAGCTAACACAAGACCAAATGTTATTGGCTCGCCGTGTATACCGTGGCTTCGTCCAACCATAAGAGTCATCTTGTGTTCGTATGCTCTTTTTTTGATTGTCTCCATAATCATTTTGACATCTTCTATGATTAACTCCAAAGAGCTCTTCATTTGAAGTGCTACCGCAGTATCAACAGTGTCTGAACTTGTCATGCCGTAGTGAAACCATCGGCTCTCTTCCCCAAGTGTCTCAGATACGCTTGTGGTAAATGCTATAAGGTCGTGGCGGGTAACTGCTTCTATCTCATCAATTCTCTCGATATTAAATCCAGCGTTATCGATAATTTTCTGCGCATCTTCATCAGGAATTAGACCAAGTCTATTCCAAGCTTTGACAACTGCCTTCTCCACATCTAGCCAAGCTTGATATTTTGCCTGCATTGTCCATTTTGAGCTCATCTCAACTCTCGAGTATCTTTCGATCATATATGTTACCCTTCTGATAATTATCTTATGTTTTTATGTTAAAATTAAGTCATTTATTTTACAGAAAATAATGTAAATAGTTGATTAAATAGGGGCTAAAATTTGCCATTTGTTATAAAAAAAATGTTTGCACAAGAAAGAGAAAGGGCTTTTCTTTTTCTAAAGCGAGAATTGGGATATTCTCAAAGAGATATTCAAAGATATATAGCCGTAGGGAGAGTTCTTGTAAATGGCATTCCGATTACGAAGCCATCTGATTATCTGGAGGGCGAATTTGAGTTCATATATTTTGAACCGATCTCAAAAGGTTTAATTCCGCATGTCGTAGATGAGAAGTTTGTGGTTTTTGACAAACCAAGCGGAATGCTAATCCATCCTCAGAATAGACATACTGAATACTCTCTCATAGATGAGCTAAAGTTTCAGTTTGGAATGGAAGCAAATATCGCTCATAGAATAGATCAGGAAACAAGCGGGCTTGTGCTGTGCGCAAAAGATAAAAAGAGCGAAGTTGATATAAAGATGATGTTCCAAGAACGCGATATGAAGAAGAAGTATTTGGCAATGGTTCATGGAGAGTTAAAAAGTGAACTTCGCATTGATGCTCCGCTGCTTAGATACGATGATGAAAAAAGTGCGCTTATCAGAATGATTGTTAAGGTAGATGAAAGCGGTAAGGAATCACTTACGTATGTAAAGCCGATTAAATATTATCCGGAATTAAATATGACCATGGTTGAATGTTCTCCCTTTACCGGAAGACAACATCAAATCAGGGTGCACATGTTTCATGTGAAACATCCGATAGTCGGTGATCCGGTTTATGGACAAGATGAAGAGAATATTGTAAAGTATCTTGATAGAGAATTAGACAGAGATACTAGAGTTATAATAAGCGGAGCGAGAAGATTGCTTCTGCATGCCAATGAGTTAGAGTTTGAGTTATACGGCAAGAACTATAATGTTAAGAGCAGTGTAGATTTTGAAAAAGTTTGTTTTGAAAATATGAAACCTTGGAGAACATAATCTAGCTGTTTTCTATATATATTCAAAAGTCTAGATATTATATGTGAATAACTTTATGTAGCTTTTGGAGACATTCTGATTATAATTATAACAGCTCATAATAAAACTCTTAAATATTCGTAAAATAGGCACTTTGTGGCTTGCTTGCTCTTTTAAAATTCAGCATACTTTTATATAAATTTGTTCTTAAATCAAAGTCAAATTTTTGAATTCTTTTTATATTTTTCTTTATGTTGTTCACACTTTAGAGCAATGTGTGAATAGTACACACATTAAGAAAAAAAGTCATTTTTTTATATGGTAAAACTTTCTTTAAGAGTGTTGTGTAAATTTTTATTAATAATTTTCATATAAGAAAAGTAGGGTATTATTATATTCATAAACGACCTCCCTGGTGTGTTGGTCGTTTTGTCAATTAATATTCGTTCTTTTTATCTGATGTAGCAGCTTTTATAAAACCAATTATTCCCACTGCAAAAACAACAATCAAAAATATAATCTGGAATATTTCTACATAGCTCATTTTAACTCACTCCCAGTTTTTCCATCTAGGTGGTCCCTCTCTTTAGCTTTGCTAAATTCACCTTGTTCTTTTAGCTGTCCGCATGCTGCACTGATATCTATCCCTTTTGAGTCTCGTATGGTACATAAAAGACCATGATTTACAAGATACTCTTGAAAAGCTATCATATCTGCTTTATTAGGTCTCTGATATACAGTTTCCGGATATGGATTGAAATATATAAGATTTACTTTCGCCTTGATACCTGAGAGAAGTTTAACAAGCTTTTTGGCAGAGCCAATATCGTCGTTTTTATTTTTTATAACAAGATACTCAAACATAACCCTTTTTCTGGTATCAATAGGAAAACGTTTAACCGCTTCTATAATCGATGAGATATTGTGTGCTTTATTCATAGGTATAAGCTCTGTTCTGAGCTCATCATCAACAGCGTGAAGGGAAATAGCTATATGAACTCCCAAATCCATCTCTCCTAGCCTGTCAATCTTGTTGCTGAGCCCGCTAGTTGAAACTGTTTGTCTTTTGCCTGAGATACATAAACCATCTTCTTCTTTAAATATCTCTATCGCATGTGCGAGATTATTAAGATTGTCTAGCGGTTCGCCCATTCCCATATATACAATATTTATCATTCTGTTGTGTTTGTGGTTATTGTCTCTTTTTAGGTTAACAACTTGCGCGACTATTTCGCCTGCAGTTAAATCTCTTGTAAATCCGCCTTTTGCAGTTAGACAAAATGCGCACCCGACTTTGCACCCTACTTGAGTAGAAACACATATTGTATATTTTGCTTCCTGAGTAATATTGCCATTTTCGTCGGTAATCTCCTCTTTCATTTTAAGCCAAACGCTCTCTATTGTTTTGCCGTCTTGAAGCTCAAAGAGGTACTTGATGGTTCCATCTGTTGAGAGTTCTTTTTTTACTATTTTAAGCGGATCTACAATAAATTTCTCAGAGAGCTCATCTTTTAATACTTTTGGTATATTTTTCATCTCATCAAAGTTTTGCACATAGTTGTGGTAGAGCCATCCATAAATCTGCTTAGCTCTAAATGATGGTTTTATCTGTTCTTGCAGCTCTTTTAGTGTAAAATCAAGCAGTGATTGTTTCATTTTTTAAAGAGCCTTTTTGTTTGAAGTTAGTTCTTTGATTCTTTTTTTTACATGAAGAGTTAAAACCCTTTTCGCCTCTTCGTGATTTTTTAAAAAATCATTATGGGCATTTTTGTTAGTATAGTTTGTTATACAAAAAACTCCTCCAGCCGGAATATCAAACTCCTGCGCAACTCTTAAAACGGCAAAAAATTCCATATTTTCTATGGCTACTCCAAGCTTTAAAAACTTTTTTGTAAGCTCTTCGTTTGTGGAGATATAGTTGGATGAGTTGACTATAACATCTATTTTTTTTTGGTCTATGTTAGTTGAAATTACATTGTCCAAAGGTGTATATGCATCATTATTTAAAAACCCGAGCTCAATATTTGATGCTGTTTTTGACTCTATAATATCAAATATTTTGTGTTCACCATAGCTTCCAGCACTTCCTACAAACAACAAAAACTCAGGTTTGTCAAAAAGACATGCTCTGGTTAAGTTAATTGACATCTCAATAAGGCCAACTCCCATAGGGTGGGCAAAATCAAAAGTTTCGTTATTTCCGGCACAAATTATCATACAGCCATCTTTATAATCTTACCGGTATATTATTATCATGAAGAAAGTGTTTTAAATCCATTATATTAATCTCTTTATAGTGAAATATACTTGCAGCAAGTGCTGCATCGGCGCCATGCTCAAATGCTTCTTTTATGTGTTCCATTGTTCCTGCACCGCCGCTTGCGATTACAGGAACATTTACAGCACGGCTTATTTGCTCTGTAATGCTTAAATCAAAACCGGCTTTAGTTCCGTCTGCATCCATCGATGTAAGAAGTATCTCCCCGCTTCCGCGCCCTACAACTTCTTTTGCCCACTCCAAGGCGTCTATTCCGGTGTCTTCTCTGCCGCCGTTTAGATAAACATTGTATTTGTTACCTGTCTTTTTAACGTCAATTGCGGTAACAATACACTGTGAGCCAAATCTTTTTGCACCTTCATCTATTAGCTGTGGTCTTTTTATCGCTGCTGAATTGATACTTACTTTGTCACATCCGACATTTAGCAGTTTGTATATATCATCAAGCTTTCTGATGCCTCCGCCGACAGTAAGCGGTATAAATATTTCGCGTGCTACTTGTGCAACTATATCAACTATGGTGTCGCGGTTGTCGCTTGAGGCGGTTATGTCTAAAAATGTAATCTCATCTGCGCCCTCTTCGTTGTATCTTTTTGCAACTTCAACCGGATCGCCGGCATCTCTAAGGCCAACAAAGTTAACGCCTTTAACAACGCGTCCATCTTTAACATCAAGACACGGAATGATTCTCTTTGCAAAATAGTTCAAAAACAGCACCTTTTATAATATAGTGAAATTATACACTTTGTGCCTTATATTTACTTTTTGTAATTTTAGCCGGTAACAAAGAGAGATATATAAATATAAAATGTTTCACATGAAACATAGAGAGTTTATGATTGTAATAATAAATATTATATAAAAGAATAATAATTTACATTTATACGCAAAAAATAGATAATTTTTAACAACAAAAAGGCGTTATATGGGGTAATAGGCATTTTTTTTCTTTATATTAACTAATTATAAGTAAAAATAGTATAGAATAGCCGCTCATGGAAAAAATTGTAGCAAAAAAGAAGTTTGGACAAAATTTCTTAAAAGATAAGAGTGTTTTACAAAAAATCGTCGAAGCGATGCCCAACAACGATAATAAAATCGTAGAGATTGGGCCTGGCTTAGGTGATTTAACTAAATTTTTAGTAGATGTCAAAAGTGTAGAAGCTTTTGAGGTCGATACCGATTTGTGTAAACTGTTACAAAATAAATTTGAAAAAGAGATCGCAACCAAACAGCTTCGCATACACTGCGGGGATGTTCTTAATGTTTGGAAGAGTGAACTTATAGATGAGTCGTATGATTTGGTGGCAAATTTGCCATACTATATAGCGACTAATATAATTCTAAAAGCCCTCGCAGATCCAAAATGCAAAAATATACTTGTAATGGTACAGCTTGAAGTAGCAGAGAAATTTTGCGCGCATGAAGGTGATAAAGTGTTTGGGTCTTTGGGCATTATAACCCAGAGCGTGGGTGACGCACACATAGTTGTGAAGGTTCCGCCAACAGCATTTGAGCCGCAGCCAAAAATTGATTCTGCAGTTTTTTTGATACAAAAAAACAGTGATAGAAGTGATAAGGGTTTTGAGGATATGCTTAGAGTTGCATTTACGCAGCCTCGGAAAACCCTTATGAAAAATCTATCTGCGACTTATCAAAAAACTATACTTCAAGAAGCTTTTCTTAAGCTTGGTCTCGCACAAACGATTCGCCCTCATCAAGTCTGCACGGATGACTATCACCAACTCTATAAACTAACAAGGAGTTTGGATGGAACAAGAGAATCAGGAAATTAATAGTAATATTTCTCAAGAAAATCGTAAACCAAATAATTACAACAACAAAAGACACAGCAATAACGGTAAGCCAAATAATCAAAATGGCAACAAACAGGCAGGCAGCAACAGCAGTTCCGCAAGCAGCAATCCAGCTAACAGCAGCAAAAACAAGAATGCGTCAAGAGGGCGTCGCCGTCAGAGCACACCAGTAGATGAGAACTTAAGAGCATTTGTTGAACTAAATCAAGAAGCTCACAGACAGAGACTTAATCCGCACTATAAACTAGATTTAAACTCAAGAGAGAAAATCCGTATTACTCCGCTTGGCGGACTTGGTGAAATCGGCGGAAATATTACAGTTTTTGAAACTCAAAATGAAGCTATACTTGTCGATGTCGGCATGAGTTTTCCAGATGAGGATATGCATGGTGTTGATATTTTAGTACCGGACTTTACATATATTCGTGAAATCAAAGATAAAATTAAAGCCATAATTATAACGCACGCACACGAAGACCACATCGGTGCTATGCCATACCTTTACAAAGAGATGCAGTTTCCGATATACGGTTCTCCGCTTCCGCTTGCTATGATAGGAAGCAAATTTGATGAGCATCATATAAAAGAGTTTAAACAGCACCTGCACCCTATTGAAAAGAGAAAAATTTATAAAATAGGTGAAGATTTCGAGATAGAGTGGATGCACATGACTCACTCTATCGTAGATTCATCATCGTTGGCAATTACAACAAGCGCAGGAACGATTATTCATACAGGTGACTTTAAAATTGACCACACGCCTGTGGACGGTTATACGGCAGATTTGCATAGACTTGCTTATTATGGTGACAAAGGTGTTCTTTGTCTGCTCAGCGACTCTACCAACTCTTATAATACTGCTCCGACACCATCTGAACTTAGCGTCGCACCTGCTCTTGATAGAGTATTTGCAAAAGCTGAGGGAAGGGTAATTCTTTCTACTTTTAGCTCAAACATTCACCGTGTTTTTCAGGCTATCCAGTACGGCGTAAAGTACGGACGTAAAGTTTGTGTAATCGGTCGTTCAATGGAGAGAAATATTGAAGTGGCTATGCAGTATGATTATATTAAATTGCCAAAAAATATATTTGTTGAGCCTGAGCAGATTGCTTCAATGAATGATAAAGATATCCTTATAGTTACAACAGGTTCACAAGGCGAGCCAAGTTCTGCGCTATTTAGAATGTCAATCGGTGAGCATAGACATGTAAAGATAAAACCAAATGATTTAATCGTTCTTTCATCTCGCCCTATTCCTGGAAATGAAGGCTCAATCTCCGGAATGTTAAATCATCTCCAGCGTGCCGGAGCAAAAATAGCTCTGGACAGAGAACTGCATGTTTCAGGTCACGCTTCGATAGAGGAGCAAAAACTTATGCTTCGCCTGGTTAATCCTAAGTTCTTCTTGCCAATCCACGGTGAATACAATCACGTAATGAAGCATAAAGAGACTGCGATGATGTGCGGTGTTCCTGAGCGTAATATTTATATTATGAATGACGGAGATACGGTAGAGATAGCTCCAAAATATATGAGAAAAGTAAAAACCGTAAGAACGGGTAAAACATATATTGACAACCAAAACAACCACAAGATAGATGATGACATCATAATAGACCGTCAAAAACTTGCATCTGACGGTATCGTAATGATTGTTGCTCAGATTGACGGGCAGCACTCTACAATGCTTTCTAAGCCTGTTGTAACTTCATTTGGTTTGGTTTCTGACAAGCAGGATAAATATTTTGCTAAAGAGATAGAAGAAGTGCTGGAGCATTTCCTTGCTAACATCAAAGAGGGTCTTGTTGAAAATCCAAGAGCACTGGAAAACGACCTTCGCCAAGTTGTAAGAAAACATATTTATAGAAAAATGAAAAAATATCCGCTAATTGTTCCACATATTTTTGTGATGTAAAATTCTTTCTTTTGCCCTAGACTTTTTGGTACTGGGGTGAGAGAAAAACCGATTTCTTCATACAAACCGCAACAAATACGAATATAAACTAAATTACATAAACTTCTCAGCAAATTTCTTGTACTCTATCATTATTAAAAACTTTCAAAGGTATAACATTGTCAGAAAAACAAGATACAGAATTTGAAAAAGCAGTAAAGTGTATGATGCTTCATGTCGGGGAAAATCCTGAGAGAGAGGGACTTTTAAAGACTCCGGAGAGGGTGAGAAAAGCGCATGAGTTCATCTTCGGCGGCTATAAAGAAGACCCTCAGGAGATATTGAAATCCGCACTCTTTACAAGCTCAAATGATGAGATGGTTCTCTTAAAAGATATAGAGTTTTACTCTACATGCGAACATCATCTTCTGCCTATAATCGGGCGTGTTCATGTGGCGTACATACCAAACGGCAAAGTGGTCGGACTCTCAAAAATCCCTCGTGTTGTAAATGTTTTTGCGCGCCGTATGCAGATACAAGAGCAGCTGACTGAACAGATAGCAGATGCCATAATGAGCACGATTGAGCCAAAAGGCGTTGCTGTCGTGATTCAGGCGCGACATATGTGCATGGAGATGAGAGGGGTTGAGAAAATTAACTCGACAACGACATCTTCTGCGCTTCGCGGGTTGTTTAAAAAAGACGAGAAAACAAGAAGCGAGTTTTTCTCTCTGATAAACTCTCCTAACGGTTCCCGTTATTAAGCTTTTTATCAATCAAGGAGATTTTTAATGCCTCTTGCTTCACTCAAAGAAAAAATCTCAGATAAAAAATATTCGGTTGCATTCGGCGAAGTTGTTAAAATAAACGCAACCGTTATCACTGCCTGCGGATTAAAAGTCAGTATTAGCGATATTGTAAAAATTGTCTCAAATGACACAAATCAAGAGACCATAGGAATGGTTACTGAGATTGACGGCAGCACCTTTTTTATTACGCCGTTTAGTTTTGTTGAGGGGTTTTGTTCCGGTGACAGGGTATTTTTGGACCAGACCGGTTTGAACATACCGGTTGGTTCATCTCTTTTGGGGCGCGTGGTTGACCCCTTTATGAGACCTATTGACGGAAAAGGGAGTGTAAATAACTCAAAGTTCTCTCCTATTATAAAAGCCCCGATAGCCGCAATGAAGCGCGGTATGATAAATGAGGTGTTTAGTGTCGGGGTAAAGAGCATTGACGGGCTTTTAACTTGCGGCAAAGGTCAAAAACTGGGAATTTTTGCAGGAAGCGGTGTCGGAAAATCTACCCTGATGGGGATGATTGTGCGCGGTGCGAACGCTCCCATAAAAGTAGTCGCACTTATCGGCGAGCGTGGCAGAGAGGTTCCAGAATTTATAGAAAAAAATCTTGGCGGAAACTTAGAAAACACGGTTATAGTCGTGGCAACTTCTGACGACTCTCCTTTGATGAGAAAATATGGCGCATTTGCGGCGATGAGTGTCGCGGAGCATTTTAAAGACCAAGGTCTTGATGTTCTGTTTATTATGGACTCCGTTACAAGATTTGCAATGGCTCAAAGAGAGATAGGGCTTGCTCTTGGTGAACCACCAACCTCAAAAGGGTATCCGCCCTCATCTTTGACGCTTCTTCCGCAGTTAATGGAGCGCGCCGGAAAAGAGGAGGGGAAAGGTTCCATAACCGCCTTTTTTACAATCCTTGTGGAGGGAGATGATATGAGCGACCCGATTGCCGACCAGTCGCGCTCTATATTGGATGGACACATCGTTCTCTCCCGTGAACTTACGGACTTCGGTATATATCCTCCTGTTCACATTTTAAACTCCGCTTCAAGGGTTATGAACGATATAATTTCTCCTGAGCATCTAAAGGCTGTGCTGAAGTTTAGAAGGCTATACACGCTTTTAAAAGAGAATGAAGTGCTTATCCGTATCGGTGCTTATTTAAAAGGGAGTGATCCTGAGCTGGATGAAGCGATAAGCAAAAAGAAAGATATGGAGAATTTTTTAATTCAAAATTCAATGTATAAAAGCAAGTTTGACGAGACCGTAAATAGTCTTTTAAAGCTTATGAGCTCTTCATAATAATATCGAAATCTCTCCAGCTGTCTCTTCTTGGTCTTTGGGTTTGAGCCTCTGTGATGGCTAGTTTGTGTGTTGAGATTTTTTCAAATTTTTTCATAATCTGGGCAATCTCGCTGTCTATGCCAAAAATATCTATGTAGGTGTAGATGATTGCCTCCGCACCTTTTAAATCTTTTTTATTCAGCAGAGTCTTAACCCTTACATGGAAACTGACTCTCAATAAATCTCCAATTTTGTTGCGTCGGCTATAAAGGCCGATAAGCTCACCGAGCGTTTTTTTAATATCTCTTATGTTTCCATCAAGTGCGTACTCTTCACACTTTTGCATAAGTTTTGACCAGTGGTTTTCTAAAAGTACCCCAAGCTCAACAGTTCTAAGATATTTATGCAGATCTAAAATCTCATAACAGCCCTTAAAATCACTCTCTTCATAGGCTTTTTGCAGGGAGAGGACATATTTGCATTTTGTTTGTAGCTGCTCTACCCTTTGTGAAACATCCGGAACCTCATTGACGCTTAGAAGGAGTTTTTTTGCGCGCTCTATCTCGCCGCTCTTTATATTTGCCTCTATCTCCTGCAAAGTCTCTTCTATCTGGTTGTTTAGGGCAATATAGTTTGGAATCTGCTTGAAGAGCTCATTTGTGCTTATAAGTTTATTGATAGTTTTAAAATCTCTCTTTTGAATCGCTTTTAACAGCTCTACGAACTCCCTGTTTTGGGTAAGCAGCAGCTTTATAAGCGGTTTTTTTGAGATTACAGTGTTGTACTCTGCAAGCAGCGCTCTGGCACCCGCGACATTGTTTTGCAATATGTGCCTTTGTGCGTTTGAGAAGGCAAGTCTAAAAACCTGCTCCATTTTTTTGTACTGCACCGTCTTCTTAAGCGGCTCGTATTTGGAGCACATTGCATAGGCTATGGCATATTTTTTCTCCAAAAAGAGAGCCTGAAATCTAAGATAGTTTTTAAAAGCATCAAAAAGCTCTTTTATCTTGAGCTGCTTTGATTTAACATTTTTGTATATATCTAAAATCTGGAGAGCGTGAGCTGTGTTTTGGTTAATAAGGGCTTTTACAGCCTCATCGTAGCTCTTCTCAAACCTCTCCTCAAGCATTTTATGCTCGTTTGAGCCTTGCAGCATAGGTTCTTTAGTTATCAGCTCAAATGCTGATTCTAAGGAGTTATGGGCAATCAGTGACCTTAATTTTGAAATCCCTGGGAGTTCTACATGTAAAATTTTGTTATTCACTAGCGCAACCGCCAAAGAGTCGCCTTTGACAATATCAACCATATTTATATTGGTATCCAGCTCTATATATTTGCTGTGTGTAATTTTATAATTTTTTACATCTACTATCGTGACTATATTTGATCTGCCGATAACCATAATATAGTTTGGATTTGACATTATAAGTATCTGTTTAATTCCTAAAATAGGAGTTTGTATGCTTTTATAACTGTGCTCTTCATTCGTGGAAATTATATAAATAACCCCATCGCTTTTTCCGCAAACAAGTCTGTTTTCATCTAAAAACAGCATAACATCAATGCGATTTTTATTGTAAGTAATAACATTTTTGTTTGCCTGTGTTTGCAAATCGATTATAAAGATTGCGCCGCCATAGCCGCTGCATGCAAATCTGTTTTTGTAAAAAGCAAAAGCGCTTACAAAATTTTTGTTATCACTGATTTTTGAATCTATATCTTCTCTGTTGTAGGGGAAGGAGCAGAGTCTTGAGAGCAGGGAGGACTGGTTTGTTTTATATTGCAGAACTCTGCCGTTTTTGCTTCCGGCAATAATGTATGTAGAGGAGGGATCAAAGCTTATAATCTCTATCTCTTCGTCGTTTATCTCAATCTCGTGAACTATCTCTTTGGTCTCTATATCAAGAATATAGATGATTTTGTTGTTTACAAAAGCAAACAGCTCTGAGTTTGGGCTAAAAGCACAGATGCTAACATCTGAATTGAGATACATGTTTGCAATGCTTTTTTTAACATCGCACTCATCAAAGTCAAATATTTTAATCCCGTGAAATTTGGTATTGTAGGCGACTAGCGAGCCGTTTAAGACTTTTAATCCCGTAATATTAGACTTGGCCACTTGGCATTCATATATTTTAAGCATTAAATATTATAGATTAAAAATGTAGTATTTGAACTGAAAGTTGTGATGTTACGCGGAGTTTGAGCCATCTTAAATGGCTCAAAAATATTAGAAATCTAAAGCTTCAACTTCAGAGTAAGCTTTCATTAGATGTTTGCCCATTTGACCCTCATAAGCGTCCCATGAGTGGTAATCTTTCAGCTCTTCATGAACTATCGGTTTCATGTCATAGCTCTCTATGCCTTCTGCATAACCTTTTTTAGCGGCTGCAACGATGATTTTCATATAGTTTAAGAAAGGATCGATAAGTTTGTTTGCATCTGTGTTTGAAGGTCCATGCCCAGGAACATAGAGTTTATATTTTTTTAAACCGTCTTCTTGATTTTTAATCTTCTCCAAGAGGGCAATGTTTTCAATTATACTAGATGATTCATCAAACGCCCCAAAACGATTTGTTATAAGGTTATCCCCTATAAAAAGCGTGCTAGAGTTGACATGTTCAATCAATATATCAGTATCTGTGTGACCTTTTGTAAAGTGGCGCATTACAAAAGTCTCTCCGTCAACAACAACTGTTTGCTTGTTTTCTACGCCTTTCGTTGGAAATGCGAAAGGTTTTGTTCCTTTTAGATTACCTGTTAATCTGTCAAGAATACCGTACCAAGTCTCAGCCGCATTATCTTTTACCTGCTCTATCATATATGTAAGAGCGTAAATTGGCACATTAGGATATTTTTCTTGAATATTTTTATTTGCAAACCAGTGGTCGCCGTGTTTGTGCGTATTGAAAATAGCAATTATCGGTTTTTTACTTACTTTTTCAATCTCAGCAACTATCTTCTTGCCTACATTGTAGTTTCCGCCCGGATCGACTATGATAAGCCCATTTTTGCTCTCAATAATCGCCGGATTGTTCATAAAACCTTCGTTCTCTTTGCTCGGTTCTAGTTCCGGTCCATGCATAACGTAAACATTGCTGTTTACTTTTTCAAATTTAAAATCACCTAATTTTCCGAGTGTGAACGCATTTAGTGATAGTGAAAATATAATAGCAACCGAAGTCAAGAGGGTAATTTTTTTCATCTGTTCTCCTATTTTTTTGTGAGTGTTTAAAAGTTTGTGAGGGGCAGTTGTATTGATATATAGCTAATCCCCCAAAGGAGGATTAGAAAGTTTGATTATGCTCTACCAGAAAGCATACCGTACATTGTCATTGGCTTAAGAAGATAAACTTTTAACAACCACATCAACCATCTCTCTTTAGTCGGGTCTAGAGGGAATGAAGGAGTTGGTTTTTTAGTCCAGTTAAACTCTGCCATCATAACAGTACCGATACCTGTAATAAGTGGACAAACAGTGTATCCATCATATTTAGCTACCGGCTCTTTGCCGCCCATAACAGAGATGACGTTCTCAACAATAACTTTGTACTGCTTACGAGCTGAACCGCCAGTTTTACCCATTGGAACGCCTGCATTATCACCAACCGCCCAAACATTTGGATAGAAGCTGCTTTGTAGAGTCTCTTTGTTAACAGTAATCCATCCGCCAGCAGCAGATCCGATTTTTGAAGTACCGACAGCATCAGGTGCTTTCATCGGAGGAGCGATATGCATAAAGTCATACTTGAATTGAACAGGCTCTCCAACTTTTACTTCTTTAGTGATTTTTTCACCCATCTCATCTTCAGCTTCTTGTTTCTCCATTTTCCACTTGTCAAATGTTGCTGTTTTAGTTGCTGCGTCCACTTCTACAAGATTGTGTTTAAAGTTCCATTTAAAGCCTCTTGCTTCAAATTGCTTAACAACTGCATCATTGTATTCAGGAATTCCAAATAGTACTCCGCCGTCAGTATTGAAAGTAAGTTCCACTTTATCACGAACACCAGCCTCAACAAGACGAGCATGAGTCAAGTACATAATTTTCATAGGAGCGCCACCACATTTAAGAGGCGTGTTTGGATGAGTGAAAATTGCTTGCAGTTTCTCTGCACCTGTATGAGATTTAGCTTTAGCAATCAGCTCTTGAATTCCTTCCCATGTTGCTTTTGCACCATCTTGGAAATAAAGAGAGTGAAGACCATTTTTAGTGATAGTCTGCTTAGTAGCGGCATTATCTGCACCAGCCGACGTTATCTCGCCTTCGATACCTTTAATAGCTTTGTAGTTAAGGTTTGCACCGGCAGCAACAATCAGTTGATCATAAGTTACCTCTTCTTTGCCATCAACAATAACTTTATTGTTGTCCGGATCAACTGAAGTAACACTGCCTTTGATTAGCTTAACACCGCTTGGAACAAAATCATCTCTTTTGTAAACGATATCGTCTAGTTTCCAAATACCGCCTGCAACCAATGTTTGACCTGGTTGGTAAGAAACAGATATAGGATCCGGCTCAATTACAGTAATGTCTGCATTTGAGATAGAGTTATTAAGGCGTGCTGCCGTACTCATACCAGCCAAACCGCCGCCGATGATAACGATTTTGCCTTTTACATCAGAAGATGCAACCGCAGTTGAAGTACCAACAGAGGCACTCGCTATTACAGATGCCGCCAATGGAGACATTGTTAAGTATTTTAAAGCCTCACGGCGAGACATAATCTCAGGATGTTTGTCTACTTCGTTTAAAATCTCTTCTAAGATCTTATTCTTTTTCATGAATTTCCTTTTTTTGTGATAAAGTTATCAATTTTACATCTTTGAGGCTTAAGATAGTTTTAAACATTACCGTTTTTATAAGTTTAATGCTATTTTAGGTGTTTATGTATCAGTTTGTGAAGGAAATTTTATTTAATAATTATATATTTTATTTATAATAAGCTGTACTGATACTTTAGAGTTGAATTCATTTTTAGTAACTCGATAACTGCATGTTAATTTTTTTTCGCTAGGAATGTTTATAACTTTTTTAAATTGTATAAGTTCTATACCGTCTTTTTCATGCGAAAACTGTCTAAGTGTAACTTTAGAGTGAGAGTTATCTTTTCCAAAAGTTTTTGTCTCTAATACCTGAGCATCTTTTATTAAAAAAAGCGGACGGGAGTTTGCCTCGCCGTAAGGTTCAAAACTCTCAAGCAGATCTAAGAGCTCAAGGTCTATCTCGCTGCTTGGAAGTATTCCTACTACTTTGTCAAGCGATCTGAAATCGTCAGGGTTGATGGTCTTGGCACTTTTGTTTATGGCATTTCTAAAGGCATCTATATTTTTCTCATCTGCTCCTAGACCGGCTGCCATTTTATGTCCGCCGAATTTAGTTAAAAGATGGCTATTTTGTTTTATAAGTTCATATATATTTACGCTGCCTATGCTTCTCGCACTGCCTTTTGCAATACCGTCCTTTATGCTGAGCACGATTGCAGGTTTTGAGAAGTGCTCTACCAACCTTGCGGCGACAATCCCTACAACGCCCTCATGCCACCCCTCTTTCGCTACTACTATAACTGCATTATCACCGTCTGCAAGCTCAATAGCCTCCTTTGCAGTCTCTGCTTCCCACTCGCGCCTTTGCTCATTAAGAGAGTTTAGTTTTTCAAACTGTCCATAAGCTTCGTTTATTGACTCGGCTGTTAAAAACTCTAGTGCTATGCTTGCATCTTCAAGTCTTCCTGCCGAGTTTATGCGTGGAGCAATCTGAAAAGCGATATCTTCAGAGGTTATAACTTTTTTGTTTAAAAAATCTCTTATTATAATAGAAGATGCTCTTTGTGAGCTCATTAAAACTTTTAGCCCCTCTTTTACCAGAGTTCTATTCATATCGGTTAATGGCATTATGTCGGCGATAATCGCGATTGAGAGGATGTCCAAGAACTGTTTCATATCGACGGCGAGGTTTAGCTCTTTTTTAAGTAGCCCAAGAAGCAGCCATGCAACCTGCGCGCCGCATATCTCCTCAAAGGGATAACTGCATGCAGATAGTTTTGGGTTGACGATTGCATAGGCGTGAGGAAGTCTGTCTAGCGGCGTATGATGGTCCGTAATGATTAGCTCAATGCCTCTCTCTTTGCAAATCTCTGCCGCTTCGATGGCTGTTATGCCGTTATCCACGGTAATTACTAAGTCTGCTTCAACCCTTTTTAGGAGATTTGGACTCACACCGTAACCGTCGCTGAAACGGTTTGGGATTATTGCATCCAGCGGATAAGGAATTTGTCCAAAAAAATCAACCATTATGGCTGTTGAACTGACTCCGTCAACATCATAGTCGCCGACAACTGTTATCTTTTTGCCTTCTCTTATGGCATCGGCTATCTTTTTAGCGGCTCTGGGGGCATCGTGAAGCAGGGCTGGATTTGGGATTTGAGAGAGTTTTTTTTCTTCGCCTCCAAATCTTTGAATAAGCAGCTCGCAAAGAGAGGCTTTATCCAGGATTGGCACATCATCAAAAATTTGCATAGTTGCTGACAAACTACTCTTTTTGTGAAATATTTAGAGTTGCTTCAACAAACGCCAATATCGAAGGGTTTGGAGTTTGAAGTCTTGATGTGAACTCTGGGTGAAACTGTACACCTAAAAACCACGGATGACCTTTTATCTCAACAGCTTCGATTAGTCCGTTTGATTCACCCGTTACTATCATACCTGCATCTTCGAGCTGTTTGCGGTATGTCGGATTTGCTTCGTATCTATGACGGTGTCTCTCATATATAGTTTTTGCTCCGCCGTAAGCTTTGCGTAAAATAGAGCCCTCTTTCGTATCGCATGGGTACTCTCCAAGTCTAAGAGTTCCGCCCATCGGCGATTTGTGGGTTCGAAGCTGGGTATTTCCGCTTTGGTCAAGAAAATTATCAATCAGATAAATCATCGGGTAAGGTGTCTCTTCATCAAACTCAACAGAGTTTGCGCCTTTGAAACCAAGCACATTTCTTGCATACTCTACAAGGGTTAGCTGCATTCCAAGGCAGATGCCGAGATATGGGATTTTGTTTTCGCGAGCGTATCTTATGGCTTCTATTTTACCCTCAACGCCGCGATTTCCAAATCCTCCTGCAACCAAAACAGAGTCACAGTCGCTAAGAAGTGCTTCTGCTCCCCTCTCTTCTATCTTTTCGCTGTCAACCCAGTGAATATCAACGCGGGTGTCAAGATGTGCGCCTGCATGGATTAGGGATTCTGTTAAAGATTTGTAGGCCTCTTTTAGCTCGAGATATTTCCCGACAAAACCAAGAACAATACGATTTTTAGGCTGAACTATCTTTTTAACAAGAGAGTCCCACTTTTCCATATTTGGATTAAGTTCGCCCAAGCCTAACTCTTTTGAGATGGGCTTTAGGATATTTTGTCTCAAAAATGTAATAGGAATATCATAAATAGTTGCAGCATCAAGCGCCTCTATAACGCTATCTGCTGAGACGTCACAGCTCATTGCCAGTTTTTTCTTGAAAGTTTTTGGGAGTGCGTTTTCGCTTCTTGCAATTATCATCTGCGGAGTTATACCGATGCGGCGAAGTTCTTGAACAGAGTGCTGAGTAGGTTTGGACTTTAGCTCGCCCGCAGCTTTTATGAACGGAATAAGCGTAACGTGAACAAAAAATGTTCCTTCAACCTCATCATCATGTTTCATCTGGCGAATCGCTTCCATAAACGGAAGACCTTCGATATCTCCGACTGTTCCGCCAAGCTCAACTATGAGAATATCATGACCCTCTCCAGCCTCTTTAATGCGCTTTACAATCTCTCCGACTATGTGCGGTATAACCTGAATAGTCTGTCCTAGATATCCGCCTGCGCGCTCTCTCTCGATTACGGCCGAGTATATCTGGCCGGTAGTGAAGTTGCTTGATTTAAGATAAGATGTATCTAAAAATCTCTCATAGTTTCCGATGTCAAGGTCAGTCTCTGCGCCGTCTTTTGTAACAAAAACCTCACCATGCTCCAACGGGCTCATGGTCCCAGGGTCAACATTTATGTATGGATCTATCTTTAACATACCAACTTGTATGCCGGAGTGTTTAAGCAAAGTGCCAATGCTAGCCGCTGTTATCCCTTTTCCAAGAGAACTTAAAACACCACCGGTTACAAAGATATATTTAGTCATAAAATAGCTCCAAAATGTTAAACATTAACGCGATTATAATATAGAGTCTCTTAAAATTAAGTACATAGGCTCTTTAAAAATAGTAAGCTAAAAGGTTCTTTTGCTATAATTGTAGCTCCTAGGGGTTTTTAAAAAAACAGAAATAAAATATTTGAAAGAATTTAATGGATTTTGCACTTTTATATATAGTAGCCGCGCTCGGAATATCGACTGTTTTAAATATTGCTTTTAAGCATTTCGGTATATCACAGATAATAGGATATATATTGACGGGTACTGTTATAGTATATGCTTTTGATTTGCGAGAATACGGCGGTTCCGCAATGCTTGGGCATATAGGAGACTTTGGAGTCGTTTTTTTAATGTTTACCATAGGTCTTGAAGTCTCTTTATCAAAAATGAACAGTATGAAGACGGAGATTTTTTTTAACGGTTTTTTACAAGTAAGCCTCACCGCCATTTTTATTTTTACAGTATCTTACTATTATTTTAGACTCCCGGCCGTTTCCGCTATTATAGCTGCACTTGCTATCGCACTCTCGTCGACCGCCGTCGTGCTTAGTTATTTAAAAAACTCAAAAGAGATTAATAACCCTTATGGGCAGAGAGCTATGGGAATTTTGATATTTCAAGATATTGCCGTTATACCCATTTTAATCTTTTTGGGATTTTTAACAAGCAAAGGCACCCAATCCATATCTACGGTATTGATAGACACATTCATAAGCGCTGTTTTGGTTATAGCGCTTTTGTTTGTTGTCGGAAAAAGGGTTATGACATGGCTTTTGCATTTTTCTGCTAGAAGCGAAGTAGATGAGCTTTTTATGAGTTCTGTACTTTTTATAGTTACAAGTGCGGCGCTTGTGGCTTCGTTTATGGGTTTTACATATTCTCTTGGAGCATTTGTTGCAGGGATGATTATCGCGGAGACAAAATATCACCATAAAGTCGAATCCGATATAGCGCCGTTTAAAGATATACTTCTTGGAACATTTTTTATTGTTGTTGGAATGAAGATAGATCTCGCTTTTTTTATGAACCATATCGGTTTGATAGTTATGACTTTTATTCTTATCTTTATTTCAAAAACTGCTATAACATATCTAATAATGCGTATCACTTCGTCGCATACCCGCTCGCTCAAGACGGCTCTTGCCCTCTCACAAGTCGGAGAATTTTCATTTGTTATTTTTGCCGTCTCCAGCACCGGCGGGCTTCTTGATAAAGAGATAGAGTCTATGTTTATTTTAGTAGTTATCTTTTCCATGATAATAACACCGTTTTTTATATCAAAAATCAATCGTTTTGTAAGTTATATCAGTAATTATCAATATTTGGGTTTAGATACTTCGGCATTTACTTCTACAAAAAACCATGTTATAGTCTGCGGGTATAGCATAACCGGTAAATTTGTTGCAAAAAATCTTGACCTTATCGACGCACATTATATTATTATAGACAATAACCCAAAACATGTTCAAGAAGCATTAAATGATGGCAAAGAGGCGTATCTTGGGGATATGTCAAAACTCTCTTTGCTTGAGGCGCTTCATGCAGAGAGTTCTGCGGCGGTGATTGTAACACTTGATAATCTTGAGAAAAAAAGAGCTGTCTGTGAAGCAGTACTAAAACATACAAAAAATATAAACCTTGTTGTCAAAGTAGCTACACTTGAGGATAAAGAGAATTTAGAAGATTTGCCAATCACATCAGTAGTGGATGATAAAATGGAGATAGGGCGTATCTTGGTTGAGAGAATGATGACATGCCAAATCGGAGGAAAGAGGCAATGAAAAATATATACATTACAGACCTGGACCACACATTTTTACGAACCGACCTCTCGGTGAGCGACTTCACAAGAGAGATTTGGAATGCCCAAGCATCAGACTCCATCATGAGCATCGCAACTGCCAGAACATACAAAAAAACCGCACAGTTTTTGCAAAATATAGATGTGAATGCCCCGATGATACTTCTTGATGGCGCACTTATTGCCACGATGGATAAAAAGATAGTTGAAACAAAGTTTATAAACAAAGAGGTTGCCGATACCATTATTGACGAGGGTGCAAAGTTTGGCATCTATCCGTTTGTTTTGGCTCTGGCGGATAAAAATCTAAACGAGGCATTTTTATACTCTGATATTTTAAACAGGCATCAAAAAAAAGTTTTAAAGAAGTACAGCAAGGATGATAACCTGCAGGAGCATAGAAATATTCGAGCGATGAGTGATAATTTCAAGATTGTCTATTTCGGAGAAGAGACACAGCTTCAGGCTCTCTCATCGCATCTGCAAGCTATTTTCGGAGAAACTCTTAAATATATTCTTGCTCCCGAGGCTTATGTGGGGTGCCACTTTTTAACTCTTCTTCACAGAGACGCAGATAAATCTCATGGCATCAGAAGTGTAAGCGAATATGTAGGTTTTGATTTAAAAAAACTTACCGTTTTTGGAGATAACTTCAATGACGTCGGTATGTTTGAGTTAGCGGGAGTCTCCGTTGCCGTTGCAAATGCGCAAGAGGGTGTGAAAAAATTGGCAAATATTGTTCTGCCTCATACAAACGATGAGGATGCGGTTGCGAAATATCTCAAAGGTTTAAAAAGTGCAAAGTAAATCAACTCTTGTGCCTATGGCAATCATAGGTGTTCTCTTTTTTATATTTGGATTTGTCACATGGCTCAACGGTTCGCTCATTCCTTTTTTAAAAGTTATCTGCAATCTCAACGAGTTCCAAGCGCTTTTTGTAACTTTTGCCTTCTACATCGCTTATACCGTTATGGCATTGCCGATGGCTTATCTGCTTGAGAAAACCGGGTATAAAAACGGCATGGCTCTGGGCCTTGGCGTTATGGCAATGGGTGCTCTTCTTTTTATACCTGCGGCGCAGAGTGCAAGCTTTATGCTCTTTCTAATCGCACTTTTTACGCTCGGAACAGGGCTTACTATCTTGCAAACCGCTTCAAACCCGTATATAGTCTGTATCGGACCAATCGAGAGTGCGGCTATGCGCATAAGCATTATGGGGCTTATAAACAAGGGTGCGGGTGTTATTGCTCCTCTTCTTTTTACTGCTTTTATACTCTCTGATATCGGCTCATTGGAAAATCTGACAGCAGAGTCAAAAGAGGCTCTTGCTTCAAAACTTATAACTCCATACATCTTTATGGCTGTTGTTTTAAGCGGTTTGATAGCACTTGTGAAATTCTCCTCGCTTCCTGAGCTTGAGTTTCTTAAAGAGAATTCATCTGAGGAGAAAAAGAGTATATTTGAGTTTCCTCGTGTTGTTTTGGGTGCTGCGGCACTTTTCTTCTATGTCGGTATTGAGGTGATTGCAGGAGATACCATCGGACTTTACGGCCAGCACTTGGGAGTTGAAAACTACACCTCGCTCACATCTTTTACTATGATTTTTATGGTTTTGGGCTACCTTGTCGGAGTTCTATTTATACCTAAATATCTTTCGCAAGAGCGCGCGCTTGTCGGCTCTGCTCTTTTTGGAGCTCTGTTTTTGTTTGGAATTGTGTTTTCGTCGCAAAGCCACGGCATATCTGAGATTTTATGGGGTTGGAGCGGGGTGATAACTCTTCCGAATACGGTGACGTTTGTGGCACTTTTGGGTTTTGCAAACGCACTTGTCTGGCCTACCATCTGGCCGTTGGCATTGGATGGATTGGGCAGACATACGGCGAGGGGAAGCGCACTTCTGATAATGGCAATAGCAGGAGGGGCAGTGCTTCCTCTTATTTTTGGAAAAATTTCTCAAACAAGCGGCGATATGCAATCAACCTACCTCATCGGCATAGTTTGTTATGCCTTTATCCTTTTTTATGCCATCAAAGGACATAAAATCTCATCTTGGAGGGGTGAATGATTGTTCATAATAAACTGGCTAACGGTTTTGCCTACATTGAGGTAAATAACAGCTCTGCGGAGGCAAAAATAGCACTTCAGGGCGCACATCTGTTTCACTATAAAAGAGTCGGCGAAGAACCGGTTCTCTGGCTCAGCGAAGTTAGTGATTTTGAAGCGGACAAGGCAATCCGCGGAGGTGTTCCCGTCTGCTGGCCGTGGTTTGGGTTTAATGAAGATAAAACTTTGCCGCAGCACGGTTTTGCAAGAACGGCTTTGTGGGAGTTTGTTTGTGGCGATGAGGTTGATGAAAAAAGTTCATCGGTAACTATAAAGCTGACGCACAGTGATGAAACGCTTAAAATGTGGCCGTACAAGTTTCTTTTGGAGCTAAAAATAACCATTTCGGATAAACTCGTTATGGAGCTGAAAACTACGAATTTGGATGATAAATCTTTTAGTATAACGCAAGCTCTTCACACCTACTTTAGTGTTTCGCATATCTCGGATGTAACCATCAAAGGGCTTGACAATAAGCCATATCTTGATGCGCTTACTTGGAAAAAAGAGCTGCAAAAAGGTGATATAACTTTCAATCAAGAGGTCGACAGAGTTTACCAAGAGGTTGATTGCGAGATAGTTTTGAGCGATAAAAAAAGGGTTATCCATGTTAGAAATGAAAACTCATCTTCGGTCGTTGTCTGGAATCCGTGGATAGAGAAGTGCGGCAGAATGAGCGGTATGAAAAAAGATGCTTACGAGAGTATGCTCTGCATAGAATCGGCCAACGCATTTGATGATTTTAAAGTTATAAAACCCCAAGAATCGCACACTTTAATGGCTGCTATATATTAAGGTAGCGAAGCTTGTCTCTCCGGAGGCAGGTTTGTAAGCCCCTTTTTTGCCTCATAAGCCAGGCGCATTACACCCACTGCGTAGTTGGATGAGTTGTTGTAGCGCATGATTCTTTTTGTGTACTCTCTTAGATAGTCAAGCTCGCTGTTTTTGCAGGCAAAGCAGTCGTAAGCTTTTCCTGATTTTATGTTTTGTTCATGAGCAAAAGAGGCGTCTTCGTTTTCAAACTCAAACTCGTACCATTTAGACTCAATATCTGCGATATCCGGTACTTTGCTCCAATCTATCAGCTCTTTAAAATCAGCTTTTTTATTTAAAAAATTGCTGGCAGAGGTAATGGCATCTTCCATTTTGCTCAAATCGGCAAGCTCTGTTTTATATCCTTGTGCATATACAAAACTGCTTGGCATAAACTGCGGTATTCCGACTGCCCCTGCATAAGAGCTTGGAAGATTGCACTCATCGGGAGTCACACCCTGTTTGTAGCAGTGCGTGATTATTGAAGCCATATTGTTTTTGCCCATAGTTAAAAGCCACTCTTCTCTTTTCGTGCTAGGCTCTATTCTGGTTACAAGAGTGTTAAAAACGATAAAAGCATCATGTTTGGGTTGGATTTTTCCGAGTTTTGTCTCTTTTAGCAAAATAGCGGCTACTATCTCGCGGTTTACGCCATACTTTTGCTCGGCATAGTCGTAAACTTCACTATACTCTCTTAGGTGCTCAACCATTTCGGGTACATAACCCAGAAGGGTGTTGTTCGCTCTCTTCTCATTTTTTTTATGGGTGGCAATATGCTCCGGCTGAAGGTATTTAAAACTTACTTCGTCAAACTTCTGCGTCTTAAAGTAGGAGAGTAAAAAGCTGTTTGCATACTCGTAGGAGACACCATCCTTTACAACTTTGTTGCAGATGTCCGTATAATTTCTGTTTTCAAACTCGCAACTATCAAATTTTGCAAAAAGTATGCTGCCCGACAGTAGTATAAATAATAATTTTATCATCGAGTTTCCTTTTTTGATTTTTGCTATCACATTTCACAATGATAACAAAATATTTTTCAAATTATATTAATATTTTATGGTGACAGCATTTAGAGAGCCTATTTTGATATAATTACAAAAAAATATTACAAATTGAGATAGGACGACAAATGGTAGACAAAGCATGTGATAACAAAGTATGTATTAACAGCAAAGAGTGCGCTAGATTTCAGTCATTTTTAGACGGAAATAAAGATTATAAAACATTTAAGGGCACTGAAACAAAAGGGTGCGGACAGTTTATACAAAAATAAATAAGAAGAGTTGGTTAAAAGTGGGCGAACAAAAAAACGATCTGTTTGAACAGTTTATGGAAGAGATTCCTGCGGTTATCGGTATCCATGATGATGAAGAACGAATTGTTTACATAAATAGCAGTGCCAACTCATTTTTTACAAATCAAAGTGTAGTGGGCTCTTTTCTTTCCGATCTGCTCCCCAAAGAAACAGCCGATAAAGCCACTCAGCTGCTAAAAGAAGCAAAGCGCAATGGCCATGCAAGAATGATTATTGAAGCAGAAGATTTAAAAAACAACACCATCCATATTTTTAAGGCTCTTGCTTTTACCATCAAGGATAAAGAGCAAAATGTTCAAATCGGAACTATATACATTGATATTACTAGGCAGCAAGAAAATATTCATGAAATTTTAAAATTGCAACATATATTAGACAGCAGTCCGGTTTCGATAGTTATAACAGATATTGACGGAAATATAGAGTATGTAAATCCATTCTTTAGTGAAATAACGGGCTACTCTCTTGAAGAGGCCATCGGTAAAAACCCAAAAATTCTAAAGAGTGATTTTCATCCTGATGAAGATTATAAAGAGCTGTGGGAGGATATTTCAAGCGGTGAAGTTTGGAACGGTACTTTTAGAAATATAAAAAAAGGCGGCGAGGAGTACTGGGAATCGGCGATTATCGCGCCTGTCAAAAACAGCTATGGAAAAATCACCAATTACATCGGCATCAAGCAAGAGATTACGGAGCATGTATATCTCAAAGCGCAGCTCCAGCAAAAAGAGGAGGAGAGAGCCCAGAACTTTGAAAAAACTCTTGAATCTTTTGTCGCCATTGTTGAGGACCGTGACGCATATACGGGCGGACATTCACAAAGAGTAGCAACTTATTCAAAAATGATAGCGCAGGAGATGGGCTGCTCATCGGATGAGTGCGAGCTTATTTACAGAGCCGGAATACTCCACGACATCGGAAAAATCTCTACTCCTGATAATATTTTATTAAAGCCTGATAAGCTTAGTGAGCTTGAGTACAAGCTAATAAAAAGACACGTAGAGGTCAGCTACACAATATTAAACACTATTCCCATGTATAAAGAGATAGCAGATATCGTGCTGTGCCCATCATGAGCGATATGATGCAAAAGGGTACCCAAGAAGCTTGGGCGGTGATGAGATACCGCTTCTCTCACAAATCATGATTGTTGCAGATGCTTTTGATGCGATGACTACAAACCGCATCTACAAAGTGGGCAAAAATATAAATGAGGCGCTGCAAGAGCTTAGAGAGCAATCTTCAAAGCAGTTCCATCCCGAGGTTGTGGAGAGTGCCATAAAGGCGTTAGGGCATGTTGAGCTTGCAGGCAACATAAATCAGCTTCCGGTAACAGAGCTTGAAAAAGAGCGTTTCGCATATTTTTACAGAGATCAGGTAACGGATGCATACAACTCAAAATATTTAAACAATATACTGAATCAAAATAGTATAAAAAAAGAGTTTATCTGCGTAAATACGATATATATGCACAATTTCAGCATATATAATGAGAAGCATGGATGGGCGAAGGGCGATCTTTTTTTGAAAAAATTTGCCAAAGAACTTATTGAGAAATTTCCGTTATCTTTTATCTTTAGAATTCACGGCGACGATTTTGTCATCATCGGAAAAAGCCATACAGACATAGCGCTGGATGATTTGATGCAGCAAGAGATATTTAAAGAGAGCAATATAACACTTAGCTATAAACATGTAGATTTGCGCCAATATAATATAAACAATCTGCATGAACTTGAGACGGCAATACTAAAACACAACTAGAGCCTTTATAGCCTCTTAGTTTTGAACTTCTGAGAGTCTCTGCGGTGTGCCTATATCGCGCCACTTGCCTTTGTAGAGAGAGCCGCTTATACGATTGTTTTTGATTGCCTCGCGAAGCAGCGGTGCGAGAGGAGTTTTTTTGCACTCCAACCCTTCAAAGAGCCTTGCGGAGTAGTAACCTATGCCTGAGAAGGTATATTTTTGCTTTGCATCGTTAACTACTCTCTCTTTATTGAGTGCGAAATCACCATCCGGATTATGCTGTGGATTTGGAACCAAAATGAGGTGAGCTAAATCATTACCCAAATCAAAGCTGCTCTCAAACTCAAAGTCACACCAGATATCGCTATTTACTACTAGAAACACTTCGTCTTTTATAAGAGGAAGCGCTTTTATAATCCCTCCTGCACTCTCCAGAGCGCCGCACTCCTGCTCGTCAGAGTAGATTATACTTACTCCCCATTTTGAGCCATCCCCCAGAGCTTCTGGTATTTTATGACCTAGATGGGCAATATTTATAACTATCTCGCTAAAGCCCAGAGAGGCAAGTTTTTCAATGTGCCAGACTATAAGCGCTTTGCCGTTAACTTTTAGCAGCGGTTTTGGTGTCTTGTCTGTAAGCGGACGCATCCTCTCGCCGCGGCCGGCCGCCAAAATCATTGCTTTCATTTTAGGTTTTTTAAGAGGTTCGCAAACTCTTTGGTTTCACTGTATCTGTCTGCCGTATCAATGACGTACTTCAGCGTTAGCGGCATATCTTTCAAGTAGCCGTTTTTTTTATCACGGATATGCAGACGCGAAAACACTCCAAGCACTTTAATGTGTCTTTGCATCCCCATAAAATCAAACCATTTTAAAAATGTTTCATCGGCAACTTTAAGCCCTTTTTTGTCACGAAATTCCAGGGCCAGTTTTTTTATCTCTTTTCGCTCATATGCAACATAGCAATCTTTGAGCAGTGAAACCAAATCGTATGTAATTGCACCGCTCATAGCATCTTGATAATCG
Source organism: Sulfurimonas sp. (assembly GCA_027448805.1). GTDB lineage: Bacteria > Campylobacterota > Campylobacteria > Campylobacterales > Sulfurimonadaceae > Sulfurimonas. Next base: position 36,622 of record DAIDMU010000080.1, read on the forward strand.
ATTATGCCGATTTTGTTGTCACTTTTTAACATAATGTTTCTTGAATGAAAATCGCGGTGTACAAAAACATCCTGAGGCTGCTCCAGCACAACATCCGATATAGCATTTAAAGTAGTTGCGATAAGCTCTTTTTGGGAGCTGTTTAGTTCAATATGCAGAAATTTGTCTAGGTACCACTCCTGCATCAAATCCATCTCTGCATGCAGAAACTTTTTGTCATAAAGCGGCAGCTCTTTGACATCTGCTTTTTGCATCCTCAGAATTGTGTTCATAGCTTTTGTGTAGAATGCTCTGAAGTTGTTTTGATTTAAAATATCCAAATAGTGGGTTGTTCCAAAATCTTCCAAAATCAGATAACCCTCTTCCAGGTTTTGTTCAAAAATTTTTGGTGCGCACACGCCTGCACCTGCAAGTCTGCAAGAGACGTCAAGAAAGGATATGAGAGAACTTTTCTCAAGCGAAGAGTCCATTAAAAGAGCCGTTTTGTCGCCGTCTCGGAGTCTGTAATATTTTCTAAAACTGGCATCTGCCAAAGCAGTTTCAATCGTATATTTTTTAAAAAGTGTTGTTTTTAACCACTCGTTTATTTTATTCATAAATAGCACCTAAAATAGAATCTTTTAAAGCCCCTGTAACGGATGAAATTTTAACACATTTTTTGTGCATTCTCTCATGAGCAAGCCATGCAAAAGCCATGGCCTCCATAAATTCACTGCTAACCCCATGCTCGTCGCTTAAAACAATCTCTACACCGCTCAGCTCATTTTTGAGCCTCTCCATAAGATAGAGATTTCTACCGCCTCCGCCGCAGACAATCAGCAGCTTTGCCATACTCTTTTTGACCTCGTTTGCAATACTTTTTACCGTTAGTTCCAAAAGCGTTGCTTGGATATCTCTGCTTTTTAAATAGATGCTGTTTCCATTTTTTTTAGCAAAATTCTCAAGCTGTTTTTTAAGCCATTTTCCATTGAAAAGCTCACGACCAGTGCTCTTTGGAGCTTTTTTTAAAAAGTAGGGCTCAAGCAGCATCTGTTTTAAAAGCCACTCGTTGACAACTCCGGATTTAGCCCACTCCCCGTCTTTGTCGTAAGCAGCGCCGCTCTTATGTGAAATCCAATAATCCATAAGAACATTTCCGCATCCTGTGTCATAGCCCATAACCGTATCTCCGAGTATGCTCAGGTTTGCCATCCCGCCGATATTTAGCACCGCGACACTGCTTCCAAGCTTTGAGAATAAAAATTGATGAAAGGCGGGAGCAAAGGGAGCGCCTTGACCTCCAAGGGCTATATCCTTTCGTCTGAAATCACTAACAACACTAACGCCTGTTTGTGCCGTTATAACATTTGCGTTGCCCAACTGCATCGAAAAAGGGTGCTTGCTGTTTGGCTCGTGCCAGAGTGTTTGACCATGCAGACCGATAGCGGCAATATCTTTTTTGTCTATCATATTTTCTGTTATAAAACTCTCTATGGCATCGGCATACATCTCGCCTAGGCGAGTATCGAGTTCGCCTATTGATTTTAGAGTTGTTAAGCCGTTTATAGCGTTTAAAATCTCAATTTTCAACTTTTTATCAAAAGGGTAGGAAGCAGAGTGGATGAGCTCAAGGCTCTCGTCTTTAATCTTGCAATACGCTATATCTACCGCGTCAAGGCTTGTTCCGGACATTATGCCGATATAAAATTCACTCATTTTTAGTTCCAAGCTGCATAATCAAAAAGGAGACAACGGTTCCGATGACCATCTGCCAAGAGAAACCTATGGTAAAACCAAAAGTATATGGCTGAAGTGCCAAAACAGTAACAAAACCGCCAATAAGAGCCCAAAGAACAGTAGTTTTATTTCCGCGAGAGGTGAAGATTGCCGCAAAATATACGCCCAAAAGCCCAGTGTATGCAAATGCCATTACGCCGAGTGCAAAGCTTATCAAAGAGAGGTCGCTGTAACGCTGCCAGAAGTAGCTGACAACCGCCATAACAGAGAGTGCAAATGCGAAAAGAAGTACCGCCGCTCTTGAAGCTTTTATAAAGTGTTTCTCATCTACTGCGCCTCTTTTCATCTTCCACGGTCTATACAAATCTTCAACCCCGACAGATGCCATAGCTCCCAAAACAGAGGTTGTACTCGAGAGAGCCGTTGCAACTGCTCCGACTGTAACCAACCCTCGCAGACCCTCCGGCATCTCATTTAGGATGTAGTACATAAAGATGGTGATTTTTTCGCCCTGAAAATTTTGCATGACACTGCTCTGGAGATAAAAAACATAAAGAAGTGCGCCTATTGCCAGAAATATCATAACAATGGGAACGGTAAGAATCGTTGAGATGAAGAGCGATTTTGCCGCCTCGTTTTTATTTTTGCAAGCCAGAACTCTCTGGGTTAAATCCTGATCAAGCCCGTATGCCGCAATATTTAACAAGAGCCATCCGCTGAGAAGCCCAAATATATTGAAATCTCCGCTGAGCGAGGTGTCTATAAAAACGAGCCTGTTGTGCTCTTTGAGTGTTTTTATAATCTCTACATTCTCAAGCGAGTAGTAGAGAAAGATAAGTACACAGAGCGCCGCAGTTACATAGGTGACCGCTTGGATAATATCGCTTAAAATTATTGAGCGGATACCGCCGAAGTAGGAGTAGGCGATAGAACCTGCCATCAAAACAAAAATCGAGATGCCCACATGTAAAAATGCGATGTCGTTAAAGAGAATCATGGAGATTGCGAGTGCCCCGATGTAGAGCCTTGCGCCGCTTGCCAAGACACGCCCAAGCAAAAACATCACTCCAGCCTGCTTTTTTGCACTCTCGCCGTATCTCAACTCCAAGAGTTCATAAACGGTAACTGCCTTCATTGCATAAAATTTCGGAACAAGTACGAAAGCGACAAAAAAAGCTCCGATTACAGCCGAGAGATAAAAACCTATAAATGTAAAATCATGATTGTATGAGTATTCAGGAGCGCCTAAAAATGTGGCCGCGGACTGTGAAGTGGCAATTACGGATATGGCAACCGCAAATGTCGACATATGGTTTTTTGAGATGAAAAAATCGCGTGACGACTCTATCTTTGTACGGCTCAGTATCACGGAAGTAACCGTTATAACTAAGAAATAGATACCAAAAACAAGCCAGTCAAGAGGTGAAAAACTGCTCTGCATCAGCGTAACTCATTTTTTTTATGCAGCAGCTCTACTCTTTTGTTTGACTCTAAAATTCTCTCAAGCGGGATTGCACCGCTTTTAACCTGCGCCAAAATAACCTCTACCAGTTCATCAATATTTTGGGTTGCAAGCTGATTTCCAAAAAGAAGCATGTCGACTCCGGAGTTTATCGCCAGAGTAACAATCTCTTTTAGTGAGTAGTGCTTCAAAATCGCCCCCATCTGCAAATCATCACTGACAACTACTCCATCGTAGCCCAACTTCCCACGCAACAGTTCCGTATTTATCTTATATGAAAGAGTAGCAGGATAAATATCATCAAGTTTTGAGTTAAATACATGAGCCGTCATTATCATTGCTACATCGCCAGATTTTATAAGCTTTTCATATGGCTCCAGCTCAACATCGCTCCAAGTTTTGCTGATGTCAACAAACCCCTCATGTGAGTCACCCAGCGATGAGCCGTGCCCCGGAAAATGTTTCAATACGCTGATTATATTCTCGTTTTTTAGTGAATCCATAAAGATTTTTGCATACTTTACAACCTCTTTAGCGTCACTTCCGTAAGAGCGGTTAAGTCCGACTATCACCCTGTTTTCTTGGTTTACTGCCAAATCAACAACTGGCGCAAAGTCGCAGTTTATTCCGCTCTTTTTTAGTGTTTTTGCCAGAGAGTTGTAGATCTGTTTTGTCATATACTCATCCGTCTCTGAAACAACCTTTGCCGATGGTGTCGCTTCAAATCCGTATGCAGGTTTGAGTCTTGCGACTTTTCCGCCCTCTTGGTCAACTGATATCAGAAGAGGTTTGTTTGAGAGGGATTTTAGTTTTGAAGTTAAGAGTTGAAGCTGCTCTGGAGAGCTTATGTTTTTTGTTCTGTTTCTGTCATTGTAGAAGCGGTCAAATAAAATTACACCGCCGAGCTCATAATTTTTTATATGCCTTGTTATCTCACTCTTTTCGTCAATCACTTCATCAGGAAATCCGACGAGAAGCATTCTGCCAATCATCTTTTTTAGTTTTTCATCATCGTCTGTTACGGTTGCCGCACTTAGGTTTAAAACGCTAAGCGCAAGGGCAAAAAATAGTCTAATCAGTTTCACAAACGATACCTTTAAAAGTGTTGCTTAATTTCCTCTAGAGCCCGGTTTAATGGCTTCGCTGCCATTTTTGCAGAGCGGGCACTCATCGGGCGCATACATCTCAAATGTAAAGTCTTCAAGAGCAAAAAACGGGATGTTTTGCGGAAGGCGGCAGTTTGGTTTTGTTGCAATATTGCTATTTTCTCGTTTGCAAAAACCGCGGTTAGCCAAAGCGGCAACACCGACTATCTCTCCGCCAAGACTCTTTACAACGGCTGCTGCTTCCATAGCAGAACCGCCTGTTGTTATGATATCTTCGCACATCAAAACTCTTTCGCCTTTTTTTACCTCAAAGCCGCGGCGTATGCTCATTTCGCCGTTTACTCTCTCTGCAAAGATTGAGCGAACATCAAGAGCTTGAGCAAGAGCAAAGCCGGCAATAAGTCCGCCAAGGGCAGGCGCGCAAACCGTGTCTATTTCTATGCCGCTCTCTCTGATTTGAACAGCTAAAGCATCTGCAAGAAGTTTTGCTGTTTTTGGATCCTCTAAAACTTTTGCGGACTGCAGATAAAACTGTGAGTGATTCCCGCTGCTAAGTTTGAAATGCCCCTCTAAAAGAGCATTTGAATCCATATATATTTTTTTGACATCCATGTTATACCTTTAGTATTTCTGCTTCTTTTGTTTTTAATATGCCGTCAACTTCGGCAATAAATTTATCAGTTATTTTTTGAATATTATCTTGAGCGGATTTTGACTCATCTACTGTTATCTCTTTGTCTTTTTCAAGTTTTTTAACTTTGTCGTTTGCATTTTTTCTATCATTTCTTATAGCAACTTTTGCATGTTCGCCCATGACTCTCATCTGTTTTGCGGACTCTTGTCTCTGCTCAACTGTCATAGCCGGAAAAAACAGTTTGATTTGATTGCCGTCGTTGTTTGGGTTTGCACCGATATTTGCTTTTGATATCGCGCTCTCAATCGCTTGAAGAAGATTTTTTTCCCATGGATTTATAATAATTGTTGTTGCGTCCGCTACCAAAATAGAGCCGACTTGGTCAAGCGCGGTTAAAGTTCCATAATAGTCAATTTTAACATTATCCAAAACAGATGTTGTAACTTTACCTGTTCTAAGTGTTTTGAAATCTCTTAGCATATGGTTTACACTTGCTTTCATTTTTGATTCACACTCGTTGAATAATTCGTTTAGCATGTTGTTCCTTTGTAATATGAAAAATAATTGCGTAATTGTAGCGAGAAATATTTAAAAAAAAGAAGCAGGATGGTCATAGTTGCAAAAGATGCAACTATTTTTGTGTTGTAGAATTACTCTCGATAATAGTAGAGTTGTTTTCAGCAGGTACCGGCATTGCAGGTGCGGCAGGATCAGCAGGAAGAGCGGCTGAGGGAGCTACAACATGAGTTGATTCAACCATATTGTCAACAACCGATTCAGCTGAAGCCGATGAGTACATGTAACCTAAAGTTATCGTGTTTACAACAAATAAAAACCCTATAATAAAAGTTGTTTTTGCTAAAAAACTGCCTGGACCCTTTGCTCCAAAAACAGACTCATTTGAGCCGCTGTACGCGCCAAGACCGATGCTTGAGCTTTTTTGCAGAAGTACTGCTATCACAAGCATTACAACCAAAATTATTTGAACAATAAGCAGAAAACTAGTTGTCATTATATATATCCTAAGTTTTAAAAGTGGCGAATTATACCCAAAAAACTAGCATATAGGATATAATTTCAAAAATTTTTGGGAATATTTATGAAATTTAAAAATAAAATTTTTGCAGTGCTGCTCTTTAGTTTTATACCTTTAATATTATTAAATGCAAAAGAGCCAAATGAAAAGCCAACTATTGCCGCGAGTACATTCTCACTCTATGACATAGCAAAAAATATCGCATCGGATACGGCGGAAGTTTTTATGATTCTTCCGTTTGGGGTAGATGCGCACAGCTACGAGCCCACGCCAAAAGATATGATAAAGATATCAAAAAGCGATTTGGTTCTCTACAACGGTGCCGGTTTGGAGCCGTGGATAGACGGATTTGAGTTTAAAAAGAGAGCCCTCAACATAAGCCTGCATGTAAAACTAAGGGAGTTGGGCAAAGACGAGCATCAGTGCGATGGTAAAAATGCCAACCATCGCCACGTAAGCGTTGACCCCCACTATTGGCAAGACCCTCAAAATATGATAATGGCGGCGGAATATATTGCCAAAGAGCTGATGGCTATGTTTCCAAAAAACAGAGATTTGTATCTGAAAAATAGAGATAACTATATAAATATGTTGAAAAATCTTGACAAAAGCTACAAGGAGAAATTATCAACATGCAAGCAGGGCACAATCATTGTAAACCACAATGCATTCTCATATCTCTCCCAGAGATACGGCTTTCATGTCGAATCTCTCAGCGGATTGTCTCCTGAAGCCGAGCCAAGCGCAAACAGCATGATAAAACTGATTGAACATGTAAGAGAGCACAAGACACCGGTTGTTTTTTTTGAGAGTTTCGCAAGCGACAAGGCTATAAAAAGTATAGCAAAAGAGGCAAAAGTTGGAGTTGACGTGCTTCAGCCGCTAGGAAACATCACTGCCGATGAGGCAAAACAAAAACTTAGCTATGAAGATATTATGAGAAAAAATTTAGAAAAAATATCTAAAGCTTTGAAGTGCCAATGAAATTTCGCGTCCCTATTTTTGATATTAAAAATCTGAGCTTTGTTGTCAAGGGTCAGACTATTTTATCAAATATCTCTTTGGAGATTTTTCGCTCCGAGTACATCGCTATCATCGGTCCAAACGGAGGCGGTAAAACAACGCTTATCCGTATGCTTTTGGGACTTGAAAAGCCAACAAGCGGTGAGGTGAAAATATACGGCAAAAAACTCTCAAATTTTAAAGAGTGGCATAAAATAGGCTATGTCCCTCAGCGCGCTTCACATGTGGATGCTTCATTCCCCGCTACGGTTTTAGACATCGTAAAAATGGGCAGAACATCACAAAGAAGTATGTTTGGGGCTTTTAGCGAGTTGGATAATCAGCTTGTAAATGATGCAATGCTCAAGATGGATATAGTCGATTTAAAAGATAAGATGATAGGGACGCTCTCGGGCGGGCAGAGACAAAGAGCTATGATTGCCCGCGCTCTTGCTTCAAAACCTGAGATTTTGATTTTGGATGAGCCTAACACAGGCGTGGATGCGGTATCGCAAAAAAAATTCTATGCTCTGCTTAGAGAGCTGAACAAAAAAGAGGGCATTACCATCGTTTTTATAACACACGACATAGGCGTAATCGCGGACGATATAGCAAGGCTATTTACAATAAATCAAAAAGCCGTAATCTGCAATAACCCGAAACAGACTCTAAGCTGTGAAGAGATGAGCGAGCTTTACGGCATTGACGCTCACCTTCTGCATGTTCATAAACACGAGCACTGATATGTTAGAAATGTTTGAATACGATTTTATGCAGAGAGCTTTTGCGGCTGGTATAATAATTGCCATATTGGCCTCTGTCAGCGGAACTTTTGTAGTGCTAAGACGCTACTCTATGATAAGCGAAACACTTGCCCATTCAGCCTTAGTGGGTGTTGCGGTCGGTCTTGTAGCAGGATTTAATCCTCTTTGGATGGCAGTTGTCTTTGCAGTCATCTCTGCTTGGCTTATTGAGTATCTAAGAAGCGCTTTTACGCTTTACAGCGATGCGGTTCTTGCCATTTTACTCTCCGGTTCTCTTGCCATTGCCGTGATTATCGTCTCTCTTGGCGGGGCTTTTAACAACTCACTTTTTTCATATCTCTTTGGTTCTATACTCTCCGTAAGCAGTGAGGATGTTGTTACCATTGCAATTTTTGGGAGTATCTCTTTGGGTGCATTGCTGCTCTTCTCAAAAGAGTTCTATTTTATCGCCTATGATGAAGAGGTGGCAAAAACTAGCGGCATAAAAGTAAATCTTTTAAATTTTCTGCTTGTGAGCGTAGTAGCCGTTATCATCGCTCTCTCAATCAGAGTGGTCGGAAGCCTGCTGATAGGCGCTCTTATGATTATTCCTACAATCGCCGCACTGCAGTTTAGGGTGGGATTTTTAAAAACCGTCATAATCTCTCTTGTTTTTGCGCTCCTTAGCGTAGCTGCGGGAATGACGCTCTCCTTCTACTTTTCGCTTCCATCGGGTGCGACAATAGTTCTGTGCGTGCTTTTCATTTTTATACTCTCCTTGATCTCAAACAGAAGATGAAAGTCAGTTCCGAGTTTTCCAAGCGCGCTTTGGAGTATGAGAGTTACAATATTATACAAAATATGGTTATAGAAAAACTTCTTGAGCATGTAAAGCAAAAACCGAAAAATATTTTAGACATCGGGTGCGGAAGCGGTGCCCTTTGCAGAGCGATAAATTGGGAGTATGAGCACTTTTACGGCGTTGATTTTGCGCCCGGTATGCTGGAGTTGCATCCAAAATCTTCAAAGATAGAGACTATCTATGGAGACTTTAATGATGATAAGCTATTTGAAAATATGCTTACATATATATATGATTTTATTTTTTCGGCATCTGCTCTGCAGTGGGCGGACGATTTAGACAGAGTATTTAGAAAAATCAAAGAACTAAACGCTCCAGTAGCTTTGGCCATTTTTACATCAAACACTTTTAAAACTATAAACCAAACAGCATCAATAAATTCTATTTTGAAAAGTGCCGATGAGGTTAATGAGCTTCAAAAGAAGTATTTTAATGCGGAGTTCGAGGTATTGAACTATAAACTTGAGTTTGAATCAACAAGAGATATGTTTAAGTACATAAAGAGAAGCGGTGTGAGCGGGTCAAGAAAAATATTAAACTACAAAGAGAGCAAAAAGCTATTAAATGAGTACCCTTTAAACTATCTGGAGTTTGAGGTCGCTTTTATCTATAGCTCTGCCATATAAACCTTATCACCGTTTTTTATCTCACCATCGCTTATTACTTTGGCAAAAATCCCTCTGTCGTTTTTTAGAAGCGTAGGTATCTTTACATCTATCACGGCAAGATGGTTGCAGATTGTGCAGTGTTGAGAAATTTCCAGAGTGGCGCTGCCGATTTTTAACTTTGTTCCAACCTCTAGGGCATAAGGGTTGTAGTCAAGCAGAATATTTTCGCCAAGGTAGCCAAAGGGCATCTCAAGGCCGTAATTTTTAATTAAATTGTAGCTCTCAATGGAGGCAATAAGAACTGATCTTTGGATATTTTTGTTATAAAATTTATCTTCAACCACGCCAAGTTCGTCCAAAGCAACAGCATCTCTCTCAACTCTCTCTGAAACTCCGGATTTGGAGATGAAAAGTTTTAAAACCTGTCCGACCATCTTGCTTGACATAAAGGCGCCTTGTTTTATTTTTGTGTGAAATATTAGCATATTTTTTGTTACATCAAAAATAGTCGCTGCATGTACAATAATAAATTTATAAATAAAGAACATAAGTGTGCATTATTATAAAAATGTGAGAAAATTATTACATTTTTGATATTATTGCTTGACAATTTAATTTAATTTCATATATAATCTCCGTCTTGCATTTTGTATTATGCATATAAGTTTGTACTGTGTATGCTATGCATACTATGAAATCTACAACATCAAAGAGAAGGAGGTAGATAATAAATGAGTAAAATTTCTGAAAACAATTTAGAAACTACTACAAATATAGAGCAGTCAAGTAGAAGAGATTTCTTTAAAAAAACTGCTGTTTATTCAGTGAGCGCAATAGCAGCTGCTAATATTTTAGCACCGGCTAAGTTACTAGCTGACGATGAGAACATAATTCACCATACGGAGTGGGGAACAACTCTTGGTGATGAGCTTAATAAATATCCATATGGTATACCATCTGCATATGAGCATAATGTTGTAAGAAGAACTTCAAGTCTTCTTTCTTCTGCGGGGGATATGCACGCTGCGGTTTCAATGACTCCGTTGCATGAGCTAGAAGGTATAATCACTCCAAACGGATTACACTTTGTAAGAACGCACAACGGTGTTGCTCACATAGATCCTAATAAGTTTAGACTTATGATTCACGGTCTTGTTGATAAACCAATCGTTCTAACTCTTGATCAGTTGAAAAAGTATCCGGCTGAGAGCAGAATTCTATTTATGGAGTGCCCTGCAAACGGTGCTGCTGAGTGGAAAGGCCCTCAATTCAACTCTTTACAATTCGTAAAAGGTATGATGAGCAATGCTGAGTGGACAGGTGTTCGTCTAAAAACTATCCTTGATGAAATCGGCTTAAAGCCGACTGCAAAATGGATGTTGGCAGAGGGTTCTGATGGTTCAGAGATGAGCAGAACGATTCCTGTTGAAAAAGTACTAGATGATGCAATGATAGTTTGGGCTCAAAACGGTGAAGCAATTAGACCGGAGCAGGGTTATCCTGTTCGTTTAATGTTACCGGGCTGGGAAGCCAACCTATGTGTTAAGTGGTTGAAGCGTTTAGAGTTCGGTGCAGAGCCTTGGTACTGTAAAGAAGAGACATCTAAGTATACTGTTCTTACTAAAGACGGCAGAGCGATTCAGCACTTCTATCCATTAGAAGTTAACTCAATTATTACAAATCCTTGTCCTGAAAAACCATGGAATGACCTTAAAAAAGGTGATTTAGTGGAGGTTGAAGGTATAGCTTGGAGCGGACATGGCACTATTACTGCCGTAGATATATCATTTGATGGCGGAGATAACTATGTTAAGGCAAGTCTTAAAGGTTTAGTTCTTCCTAAATCATGGACAAGATTCTCTTACATGTACAAATATGAAGGTAAGCCTTTATTAATCCAATCTCGTGCAATTGATGACGCTGGATTCGTTCAACCGTCAGTGACGCAAGAAAAAGAGATTATCGGTGTTGAGGGTGTTTATCATAGAAACTCAATTTGTACTTGGGAAGTAAGACAAGATGGTTCAGTTCACAATGTTCAAGTTAGAACAGACAACTGTCCAAGTTCATAGGGAGATTTAGGTAATGATTAAATTAAATAATAAATTAATTGTTTTAGGGGCTTCGATTATTGCAAGTTCGTTTTTAGCTACAAGTGCTTTTGCTGCTACTGCAACTAAAGTTGATCCTGCTGCTGCAGGTGTTTATAACCCAACTAAAAATGCTTTGGATGGCGGTGTTACTTATAAAAGAGCGAATGGCTCATATACTGCAT
>DAIDMU010000081.1 GCA_027448805.1 Sulfurimonas sp.
AAACAAATAAACAAGTCTATTCAGGAGGACGATTATGAAAGATTTTTGCAACTGACAAACTGTGATCTGGATGGTTTGCTTCAAAACAGAGCCTTGCTTGATGCCTCTTTGGAATTTTATGAAAAAAAGAAAAAGAAAAAAAAGAGCACATTTTTAGAAAGAGAGGCTCAAAAGCTTAAACTTATAGAAGAGTATCAAAATGAATTTGTAAATGCACGCGTTACGGATACTATTGACTCATCCAAAAAGGCTAAAAAAACAGAAATAGTCTATCTTGAAGCAAAAGCAGTTGATAAGGAGATAGCAATATATGCTTACAATAACAATCCTTACAGTGTCACAATAAGCATAAAGGCAGATATTAGTAATTTAAAGTCCAATAAAGCAAATCACTCATCACTCACTCTTGGAGCACACTCAAACGCAGAGTGTACTCGCTTTACTCCCATAGATGGCAATAGTTACTCGTACACTTTAGAGTATAGCTGGATTTTAGGTTCGCAAAAAGCAGTACACGATGAGAGCTATGTCTATAGACTTCCTTTTTCTCTCGGAAGTTCGCATATAGTTTCTCAAAGCTATAACGGCGGAAAAACACACTTTGGGCATAGTAGATATGCCATAGATTTTGCCATGGATGTTGGGACAAAAGTCTATGCCGCAAGAGAAGGAAAAGTGGCAAAAACAAAGTCAGACTCCAACATTAACGGAATAGGTCGAGAGTACTCAAAATATGGCAATTTTGTAACCATAGAACATAGTGACGGAACGTTTGCGACTTATTACCACCTCATGCAAAACGGTGTAGCGGTGAGTGTCGGCAACACAATCCAAAGGGGCGATCTTTTGGGTTACTCGGGAAATACCGGTTATTCAAGCGGTCCGCATTTACATTTTGCAGTATTTACAGTTGATGGCGAATTAAAAACGCAGACACTTCCCATAAAGTTTAAAAGTGCCGACATGGTGGTCGACAACCCACAAAAAGGAAACTTTTACCAAGCTATGTAGTTATGCTAAAACCTTAGAAACTCTCTTCATATTGAACAAAACAACCGCCGCAAATGCCAGCAAACACCCGATAACCGTTGAGAGAGCCACAACTTCCCCATAAACAAACCAGCTTGAGACTATTGCTCCGATGGGGACTATGAACATAAACACAGCCGTTCTATGCGCCCCGACTTTACTCGCCGATATAAAATAGATAGCCATGCCAAATGTTCCGGGAACCAGTCCGATAAAAATTATTATACTCCAAAACACACCGTCATATGCGGCAAAATCAAACGGATGATAAGGAAGTGCAAAAAGCATATTAATAAAACCCGTAATACCAAAAACTACCAGCGTGTAAAACATCGGGTCGGCTCTTCGCATCCCTTTTTGAGCTATGACAGTAACTATCGACCACACCACTGCACACCCTAGAAAATAAGAACTCTCCACATTCAAAAACCCAAACCCCTCATATGGAACACGCAAGAGCATAAGTGCCCCAAAAACTCCAACCAAGAGCGCTATCACCTGTCTGCTAGAAATCTTTGTGCCAAAAATAGCTATCGACATTACATATGTAAAAAGCGGTGAAAGCGCAGTAACCATAGTGCCGCCGTATCCTGCCTGCCCATGGCTCAGACCCGCAAAAAATAGATAGTTAAAAAGAGAGGTAAGCGCTCCGCTGGCAACCATATAAAAATAACCGGTTTTGTCGCTCTTTAGCGGAGTTTTTAAAAACCACACGACGGGAATTATGCTTATAAAGGAGATTGCATAACGCCAAAAAGCCGCCACTTCTGCGTTTGAGTGTTCAGCCGCAACTTTGCCCGCCGTCCACGCAACGCCCCAAAAAAGCATGGCTATAATCATCCATATAAAATATTTTCTGCTCTCTGTTTCTTTCACTCTTTTTCCGATTTATATTATTTGGCTATCTGTCTCTTGTTTTTCTATACCCGCTGCTCTTTATCCCGCGTCCAGCGTAATTTTTCTTAAAACATGCCTGACATATTCCATACGGAGAGTTTGGCGGAAGCGGTGCGCTGCACATTCTGCATTTTGTTGCAAGCTGGCTCTGCTGAAGCGAGTTTTCTATAAACTTGTTCAAAACCCCTCTTGATGCTCTGGCTCTGTTTGCATCAATGAAATAGTCGCCAAACCTGTAACTAAGCCAAAGATAGAGCGAAATCTCCTTTACCATGTCCTCGGCACGCAGCAACTCATCCGTTGTCTGCGCATAACTTCCGACCAGAGGCACAATATTGTAATGTATCGGCATCCTCTTCTCGAGCGCAGCCAAATAGCTCTCATAAGCCGCAACTATGTAGGGAGATTTTAAAGAGAGCGGTGCACAGGCAAGATGATACTTTGTGGCAATATCGAGATCATAACTGTCAACCAAGATGGAAGCCTCTAACATATCGTCAAGATTTGTTGCCACAAACGGGCCGTCGAACTCCATATTTTTGACAAAAAACATCAAAATCTCATGCAGCGACTTCTCTTCGAGTATGCTTCCGACAAGCTTTATGTGGTCAAGATTTGCCATAACCTTAAAAGGCAGTGTTATCTTTTTTGCCTCTTTATGGAAGTTCTTTTTTATCATACTCAGAACATCGCCGCTTAAGGCTCCGACATAACCCTCTTCATGCAGACCGTACCTTCCCGCACGACCCGAAATCTGATGAATTTCGCTTGGCAGCAGGCTCCTGTCATTTACTCCGTCAAACTTCTCGGCCTTTGAGAAGAGTATGGTTTTTATGGGCAGATTCATACCCATGGCAATGGCATCGGTAGCAACCAATATCTGCGTCTCGCCCGCACGAAACCTTCGTGCCTCTTCGCGCCTAACCTCAGGAGAGAGGTTTCCGTAAACAACACTAACACTGAAATATTTTGAGAATGTTTGTTTTAACCTCAGCACGTCTTTTCTCGTAAATGCGATGATTGCCGTGCTCTCCTCCACATCTTTTTCACTAACAGGCGAGGCTAGAAGTGTTAGTGGATTTTTTCTCTCAAACTCTATTATCTCAAGCTCTTCGCCCAAATACTTCGCAAGTTCGACTATCGCCTCTTTTGCATTTGGCGAGCCTGTCATTATGACCTCTTTTGCGGGTGCGCCTATGATTGCATTTGCCCACGCCCAGCCGCGATCGCGGTCATCGAGCATCTGAACCTCATCAATAACGCAGACATCCACATCGACATCAAAATTTACCATCTCGATGGTTGAGCTTATGTGCGATGCATCTTCACTCACTATCTGCTCTTCTCCGGTTATCAAAGAGGACTCAATGCCGCTCTCTTTTAAATCCTCAAAACCCTCTAACGCCAAAAGTCTAAGAGGTGCGAGATAGTAGCCAGTATCGGCACTCTTTAGCTTCTGCATTGCCTGATACGTCTTTCCGCTGTTTGTAGGGCCTATGTGAAGAGTAAGCTTTCTTCTCATATCTCTTGCCAGAGGAAAAAGGTTTTTAAAATCCCTTATGGTGCGTGCTAAGAGTTCATATCTCTGCTTTTTTGCTATCTCTTCATGGATGGAGTGCACAAACCTTTTGAGAGTTTTTCGTGCAATTTTAGGCGAGATGTTTAGCGATGACGGCATCAGATCAAAAAGCCCCTCATAAACTTTTGAGTGGAGCACCGCAGGAGTCAAATGAAGCAGTGCTGCATAGGAGTTGCACTCCTCAACCAAAGAGTTCAAGTCGCTTAAAAACTGCTCCTCATGCTCTTTTTTGGAGTCGTTTATCACATCGCTAAAGTCTAGTCCGTTGCCCTTCCATATATCTTCTAGAAGCGAATTGAGTTCTACATGTAATTCCAAAATGTAAGGCTGGCTTTTCTCAGAATATGGCAGCTTTAGACTCTGCTCAAGACGCACCAAAAGCTCCTCGTCATGAAGCTCTATCTCTACGCCGCCGAGCACACTACTGATAATTCTATGTAGAATATCCTCTTTAATAAGCGGATATGAGACCTTTGTTTTAGGAGGTGTTGCACGGAGTGCGTTTACTATCTCTTTTTGGGTCAGATAAGGATGTGTGTCTTTAAGATTTGCTATAAAACTCTTTATCTCTTTTTGTTTTAATGCAACTACCCGCTCTTTCTCTTCGCTTATCTCTTTAATAAGCAGCTCTTCTTCGCTGTTTTGGAGGTAGTCGTAGTCGTAAACTTTGGTGTTAAGCGTCAAAATCTTGTGAAAACTCTGTCCGTATAGGAGATAATGGAGAGAAGCATTGAACTCCAAAGAGTCATCGATGTCAAAAACTCCGTCAACTTTTTTCTGGATTCGCTCTTTTTTTAGATTGTATCTGATGTGACGAAGCTTTGACTCCATCTTCTCTATGGTAATCTTTTTGCTTCTAACATCCACGAACGCTTCGCGAAGCAGCTTAGCCTCTTCATGGTTCACTTTTAACTCATCAATTAGCGTATCAATCTTATCTTCTCTCTCAAGATTTGGCTCTTTTGAAACAGGCGACTTGTAGATTTTTCCCTCATGCGCAAAGAAGCTTAAAATGTCAGAGCGAAAATCGCTGTCCGCCTCGCTCCACAGCATTCTTGCCATCTTTATAAGCATATCCCTGCTCTGGTCAATGTCGTAGATGCCAAGAAAACTAAAGAGCTCGCTGAGCGTTTGCGTGCTTACTCTTGCAACCCCAACGTCAAACGGGTCGTCGTCAAAATATTTTCTTATTTTTTGGTTTATCTTGGAGTTTTTCTTGTTTTTCTTTGCCATTTACCTTGGTCCGTATCACTCAAAAGCTTTTTTATAATCTACAAACTTTATGATGATATATAATAGCAAAATAGTGGTTACAAATGAGGCTGCAGAGAGTTTTATTACTTCTCTAAACAGCTTTTTATAACATCACATATCATTTTCACATCATCTCTGGTCATAGTTGTGCTGCTTGCAACGCAAAGTCCCTTGTTAAACAGCTCTTCGCTTGTACCGTCCACAAAACTTTTTGCATCTCTAAAAAGAGGCTGCATATGCATCGGCTTCCAAAGCGGTCTGCTCTCGACATTTACATCTTCCAAAGCTTTCATCACTTCGTTAAAGTCGCTTTTTTCAAATGTCAAAGCGGTTAACCACCTGTTTCCGCGGCTATTTTTAAGTTCCGGCATAAGAGTTATCTCTTGTACATCACCTAAAAACTCTCTGTACCACTCGAAAATCTCTCTTTTTTTTATAACCCTATCTTCTATCACTTCCATCTGCCCTACACCGATGGCAGCCAACACATTGCTCATACGGTAGTTATATCCATATTCAAGATGTTCATAATGCACAAACGGCTCTTTTGCCTGGGTGCTATAAAACTTGGCTTTGTCTATCCACTCTTTGTTGTTTGAGACCAACATACCGCCGCCTGAGGTTGTGAGTATTTTATTTCCGTTAAATGAGTAGATTCCAAAATCCCCAAAAGTTCCTGTATGCTTGCCATTATAAATAGCACCCAAAGACTCGGCTGCATCTTCTATAAGATAAACTCCATGTAGAGTGCAGATTTCCGCAATTTTTTCTATATCTGCACACTGCCCGTAAAGGTGCGTAACAATGAGCGCTTTTGGTTTTTTCTCGCACTCTAAGAGATATTTATTTAACAACTTAGGTGATAGATTCCATGATTCTTTGTCGCTGTCTATAAAAACTGGATTTGCGTTTTGATATAAAATAGCATTGATTGATCCTATAAAAGTAAAAGTTGAAGCAAGAACATCATCACCCTGCCCAATTCCTAAAACTCTAAGAGCCAAATGAATAGCAGCCGTACCGCTTGTTACCGCTAAAGCATTTTTTGCGCGGGTATAGTTTTTTATGCTATCCTCAAACTTGTTTACATACTCGCCAAGCGGTGCTATATAGTTGCTTTCAAAAACTTTTTCTATATACTTTAGCTCATTTCCGCTCATATGCGGGGCACTTAAAAAAATTCGTTTATTCATTAATTCTCCTTACAACTTTAGCCGGTACACCAAACGCGACAACATCATCAGGGATATCCTCTATAACTAAACTATGAGCTCCGATTATAGAGTTTTCCCCTATGGTAACTCCCGGTAAAACTGTTGAATGACTACCGATTTTAGAATTTTTTGTCAAAATTACTTTCCCATGCTTGTTATCAATAGTTGATACTGAATAAATTGAACAATGAGACCCGATTTGCACCTCATCTTCTATTACTACGCCGTATTTTGCATTAATATAACTAAAAGCACCTATATCCGTTGCAAAGCCTAGTTCTAATCCATCTTTATTTTGTACAACCCAATTGTATTTTGTAAGTTTGCCCTCTTCTATTTCTGGGTATTGCCAATTCTCAAAACGCTTTTGATTTGTCATTTAGTATTTCCTGTAAATTTTTCCATAGTTGCACTTGAACTTGAGCTTATATCACTTCTTTTTACAACCTTTAAAAAAGTCATCCAAAGTATCTTCATATCAAGCCAAAAAGATTGATTATCCACATACCACGCGTCTAGCTCAAACTTTTGCTCCCAGCTTATAGCATTTCGTCCATTTACCTGCGCCCAGCCGGTAATACCAGGCTTTACATCATGTCTTCTTTTTTGTTCGTCATTATACAACGGAAGATACTCTATAAGAAGCGGCCTGGGACCAACAAAGCTCATCTCCCCTTTTAGTACATTAAAAAGCTGCGGAAGTTCATCTAAGCTGACACTTCTTATAAACTTTCCAATCCCAACAAGCCTTTGTTCATCTGGAAGCAAATCACCGTTGATGTCTTTTTCATTTGTCATTGTACGAAATTTATATATGCCAAATATCTTCTCTTTATATCCAGGTCTTTTTTGCCTGAAAAGTATCGGTTCCCCCATCTTCCACCATATAAGCAAACCTACTACAATATAAATAGGTGAAAACAGTATGATTAAAAAAAGTGCTAAGATTTTGTCAAATAGTGATTTAAGCATTTACTACCTCTTTGATTACATCAATATACCGTTCTGCTAACTTTTCTCTGTCAAAATGCTCTTTTACATAACTGTAGCCATTTTCACCAAGAGTTTTTAACTCATCATCACTCATATTTATAAATTTTTCAACTACTGCCTGAAACTCTTCTAAGTTTTCAGGTTCAGCATACAATCCACAATTAGAAGTTTTTATCAAATCTCTTGTTATTCCATCAATAGTTACAAACACCGGTTTTTTACAACTCATATAATCAAAAACTTTGTTCGAATAAACCGTTTTAAAAGTATCGGTTTTTTTAAGTATTGCCATACAAACATCACTCGCATTTACATAATCAACTACTTCATGTTTTGGAACTGAGTCAATAAACTCAATATTTGTCAGTTCATGTTCTTTGGTTTTTTCTTTTAAAAGCTTTTTCTGCATACCATCACCTATAAGCACAAAACGAACCTCATCATTGTCTTTAAAAGCTTTAGCAGCTTCAACAACCTGCATCAGATCGTTGGCAACGCCGTGAGCTCCAAGATATGTAAATACTTTTTTATTATTCCATCCTAATTTTTCTCTTAGTTCAATCCCTCTATGCTCTTTTCCCATGATACTAAAGTCAGCGCCGTTTGTAATAATTTCTATCTTTCCTATAAATTCAGGAAATCTTTTTTCAATATTTTCTTTAAATGCAGGAGTCAGTACCACTATTTTTTTACTGTATTTATATAGTCTATACTCCAACCAATACAAAATATTTAATAAAAACTTATTATTAAGCACTCCCGTCGCCACAGCCGATTCCGGCCATAAATCCCTTACTTCAAATATAAACGGTGTTCTTTTAATTTTTGAAACGATGATTGCCGTAATTCCAACAAATATAGAAGGTGAAGTCACAATGTAAATATCGGGTTTTTTTAAAAACAGTGCTTTAATAAGTGATGAAAAAGTATATGACAAATAACCAATTACTCTGCCTATAAAATTAGTGTTGTATCCTGAATAAGTCCAAGTTCTGTAAAGTGTAATATCTTTATCGACAGGTTCTTTGTTTAGCCAAGTATTTGGAAGTATTTTTTTACCTGTTGCATAGTGTATATTTCCCGCAATAACATCTATAACAAATTTGGCTTTTTTACTAAAAAAACTTGCAAACTCATTCCATCTTGACCCGCCAGAGTCATTTTGACCTAAAAAGTATTGATGAAAAAGTACTATTCGCATCTATTAATTATCCTTAAATTCTATACTAGTTTTTATCTCTATATCTTTAACGCTATCCACTTCAAATATTACTCTTTTACCAGCTTCATACGAATTGTAATAGTTTGATATATAACTATCTTCTATTCTGTAGTTAATATTGGATTTTATTATACAATTTTTTAATTTTACTGTAGTTTTATCAATAATTTCTATTTCACCTTTTGTGTTCCATATCTGCTTGATATTTGTTTTTATAAAGATATTTTTTATTGTATCAACCACTAAAAGTTTATTATCTTCTAAATAAATGATTCTTTTTTGAA
>DAIDMU010000082.1 GCA_027448805.1 Sulfurimonas sp.
GAGCACTGGTCTCATAAGCCGGGGGTCGGGGGTTCGAGTCCCCCCTCTGACACCATTTTTTAAGATTCCGAATTAGCTCAGCGGTAGAGTAGGTGACTGTTAATCACTTGGCCACTGGTTCGAATCCAGTATTCGGAGCCATTTCTTCTATAACCCAATAAATACGCTCTTCCCAAACAATAAATTTACTCGGTGTGCCCAAAGTGTGCCCAAAATATCCTCTATTCTGTTCAATCATTAAATAGTTTTTAATCTCTATAGCTGTACGATTAGTCACATACAACACAAAGGCTTCTTTATGAAAAAAGATTGGTCTGCTATTAGAATAACGCTCTTACTGTACCTCATCGTCTTGCTTATTCCAATAAACTACTACCTCGCTAAAGAGTCGCTTAAGAGCATAAAAAGCGATGCTTCGACTATGAACAATCTTGTTTTACTTAGCGGAACCATCCAAGCTCTATCCATTGAGGATAACTTAGATAAAAAAGAGACTCTTCTAGAGAGTATTCGCTCATCTATAAATACGGTTGAAGAAAATTTTATAAATTTTTTGCCAAACAGAGAGTACGCAGAGCTCTTTCGTGCAAATGAGATGTTTTCTTTACTAAAAAATGCCTATGAAAAGTTAGAAAAATCTACCCAAAACGGTACTGAAACAGGGATTGCTGCAGATAAAGTTTCTATCGAAATTAATGCCTTTTCCAAACTTGCAGAAGAGATGTCGTCGTACAAAATTGAGACAGCTTTAAACAAGCTCTATATCTCTCTTGCTCTTACTATGCTTTTAGTTATTATACTCATATTTTTTGTGCGGACATATATAAGATTGCAGTTTTTCAAACATACCATATACGACCATATAACAGGGCTCTATAACAAAAAGTATTTTGAAACTGTTTTGCAAAACTCCAAAGAGCTGGCAATACGCCACAACAGACCGTTGTCGCTTCTTATCCTCTCAATCAACAATTATGATGAACTAAAAAAGTCGTTAAATAGAGCAGATTTTGAGAAGTATTTAAAGGAGTTTGGCACTGTATTTAGCCACTTTTTCAGACACAGCGACACGCTCTGCAGGATTGAAGAGAACTGTTTTGCTTCTATAGCGCCGGACGCCTCTTTGACAAATATAAAAAAATTGTCACTCAGACTAGAGCAGGAGTTGCAATCAAAACTCTCAGAAAGTAAAAACAGACTAAATATCTCTATTGGAGTAGCAACTTATGAGGGGAGCGGTTCGCTTTCGCTCCTAGAAGAAGCTAGAAAAAACATGGAGAGCTTTTCTGCTATCAAACTAGGATGTGCATTATGAAAAGAGCCGCTTTTAACATTATTGAATTAATATTCGTAATCATAATTTTAGGCATTTTATCCAGCGTAGTAATCATAAAAATGGGCAATATGACAAAACATGCAAAAGAAGTTCAGCTAAAAGCTTTTGTCGGAACGCTTAACAGGTCTGTAGGTCCTGCAATTTGGTTTAAATCAACAGAAGACGGCCGCGAAGGGAGCGTTGCTTTTGCCGATTATGATGCTGATTTGGGCAAATATATAGAAATGATTCCAAACTATACTTTGGCTCCTGCACTTATCAACTGCAATGCAAGCGGTGACGGTATTTTTGTAAGTTATACATTTGGAAAAATTTACGAGGTACACTGCAGAGACGGAAATGCAACAACCAGCCCTGATTTTAGACTCTACAATCAGACTGATAACATATTTATGGATTGAATTTAAAAGCTGTTAAATAAGTTTCAGATGCTTTATAAACGCATCTGTCATAATCCCATACCCTTGTTTATTTGGATGGATATAGTCTATTTTAAGCCTGTTGTCCGCTTCAACTAAAGATAAAACATCCTCTTCAAAAAAGACTCCCGTCTCATTTGCCACTTCGCCGTATAGCGAGTGCGTTTTAACTCCCAGCATACCAAAATTCGGAACCCCGACAAGCAGAACCTCCGCACCGCTCTCTTTTATAAGATTTATCATCGCTATTAGATTGCTCTTTAGTTCATCCTCAGAACGTTTGCGCAGGATGTCGTTGCCGCCGTGGCAAAGGATGACCAAATCAGGCTTCTCTTTTAACAGTTTTGGAAGACGCTGCAGCCCCTCTGAGGACTCTTCGCCGGAGATGCCTGCATTAATTACATGTAAACCGGTTTTTTTCTGAAGCTGATAAGGATAGCTATCTTTTTGCGCCACACCGTAGCCGTAAGTTATGCTATCGCCAAAAGCGAGTATTGTTGCGTCTCTTTTAAGCTCAATATATGACAAATTATCTTTACTCTCTCTTGTAGCTACCAAAAATATTAGGGCAATAACCGCCATGGCGGTTATAAGTTTGATTTTATTCATCTAAGCGTTTAAAAAAATTATGCGCTAAACATCATTTTTGCAAGAACTACTATAAAAAAACCCAAAACCAAAACTACTTTATGAAAATGTTCCTGCATAAAAAGTGGCTTAGTACGGCCTGTAAATTTTACGAAAAGATTAAACAGTACTCCCGAAGCGATAATTAACGCCAGCATAATTTTAATAACAAGAAGTTTTTGTAAATCGGTTTCAAAAAAACCTGCACTTGAGTTGATGTATCTTGACATCATCATACCGCCCGTTAAAACAATCACAAGAAGAGCAAGAGGAAAAATTTTAAAACTTTTTGCCCCCAAGGTTTGGTTAATCTCTTTGTCCGTCTCTTTTGTAAATCTGTTTTTAAGTGCCGATATCATAAATACGTCTGTAAAAACATAGCCTAAAAACATTATTGCCAAAATCAAGTGAATAATGTGCGCGTATGGATAGATTGCTTCCATTGTAACTCCTGTTTAAAATAAGTGTGATTATACTATCTTATCGTCCCATTTAAAAGCGTTAAAGAGTGCTTTAAATGTCTCATCCAAAGATGCTTGGATGATTAACATCTCATCTGTTCTTGGATGTTTTATTTGAAGCTCATTTGCATGCAAAAGCATCCTGTTGCAGCCAAACTCTTGGCGGATTAATTTATTATGCTCGCCTCTTCCATGTTTTGTATCGCCTAAAATATGATGTGAGATGTGCTTCATATGGCGGCGGAGCCGATGTTTTCGTCCCGTTAGCGGGGTTAGTTTTACAAGCGAGTAGCGAGTTTTATCGTACTTTCCAACGGCAAACGGAAGCTCAATCGTTGCGAGCCTCTCATAGACTGTTGCTGCTTCTTGAGCTTCCTTGTCTTTAGCGCTGTCTTTATCCGCGATTTTATCAAGCTTTAGAGTTAGAGCATGCTCAATCATGCCGCTCTCATCTGTATAGCCGCGAACAACCGCAATATAACTCTTTTTGGTATCTCTTGACATAAACTGCTCGCCCATGACTCTGGCACTCTCTTTGTCAAGCGCAAAAAGCAAAACTCCTGAGGTAGGCTTGTCAAGACGATGAACCGGATATACGAACTGCCCTATCTGATCGCGAAGAATCTGAAGAGCAAACTCTGTCTCATGCCTGTCAATGGGTGAGCGGTGGACCAAAAGCCCAGATGGCTTATTTATGGCTACCAAAAATTCGTCTCTATATAAAATTTCTAACAATATTTACTAGTCACGCTTTGTTGTTTTTCTTTTTTTTGTGGTTACAGGTTTTTTATATGTAGCATCTTTTTTATTTTTGTCAGGCTTGACATATGCTTTTCTTACTCGTTTTACCTCTGCTTTTTTATGCTCGCTCTTTAGCTTTATCTCATCTTGATCACGTCTGCGTATTGTAGGGTCTGGCTCAAATCCTTCTACGGTTTCTTGAGGTATTTTCATACCTATGAGTCTCTCGATATCTCTAATGTCATACTTCTCATAAATATCAATCAAGCTTATTGCCATGCCGTCTCGCCCTGCTCGTCCGGTTCGCCCAACTCTGTGAACGTAATCTTCCGGAATTGATGGGAGCTCATAGTTAATGACAAACGGCAGCTCCTCAATATCCAAACCTCTTGAAGCGATGTCTGTTGCTACAAGAACTTTGGTTTTTCCCTCTTTAAAATCATTGAGCGTTTTAAGTCGGTTTGCCTGAGTTTTGTCGCCGTGAATAATTCCGCATTTCAGCCCGTCTTTCTTAAGCTCTACGACTAACTCATCGGCACTCGCTTTTGTTCTAGTGAACACCAAAACCTGTCTAAAATTTCTCGAACCTATGATATAAGCCAAAAGTGCGGCTTTCTTTTCGGCATCCACCAAATAAGCCACTTGATTAATAGTATCAACCGTCGAGTTCTTTTTTGATGTTTCTATAAACGCCGGTTTTGTAAGAATCAGTTTTGAGAGTTTTCTGACCTTGTCGCTGTATGTTGCGGAAAAAAGAAGCGTTTGATGTCTTTTAGGCAAAATAGGATGAATCTTTCTAATCTCTTTCATAAAACCCATGTCAAGCATTCTGTCTGCTTCATCCAGCACAAAAATTTCCACATTTGAGAGATTTAAACCTTTCTCCATATGCTCCATAATTCTGCCTGGCGTTGCTATTACTATGTCAACACCCTCTTTTATGATTTTCTGCTGAGTCTCTAAATCTTTCCCGCCGACTAAAACAGCGATATTCAAGCTCATATTTTTTGCATAATTTTGTAAATCTTCATATATCTGGATAGAGAGTTCTCTGGTTGGAGAGATGATAAGCCCTCTTACTGCTCTGCCCTTGCCCACAGGCACATTTCTAAGTCTCTGCAACATAGGAAGTCCAAATGCGGCAGTTTTTCCGGTTCCTGTTTGAGCTGTCGCAAAAATATCACTTTTTGCCAAAACCAAAGGTATCGCTCTTGTTTGTATAGTTGTAGGTTTTTCATAGCCCAAATCTTTTATGGCGCTAAGAAGTTGTTTAATAACTCCTAATTTTTCGAATGACATTTTTTACCTACTTTTTCTATTTTTATAACGAATTTCGACGATTTCGTCGTTTTTCTACAAGTTTTTTCTCAAACTTATTTAAATTGTATATTACAGTAATAACGATGAAACTAATTAGCGGTATCGCAAAATACCAGTGTGATTTAATCCATCTGATAAGATTTAAAAGTTCGTCTCCATAAAAATATGCAGGAATGATTGTAATGCAGGCCCAAAAAATAGCACTAATAAAGTTGATTATCGCAAATTGGCGAGCTGAATATTTTGTAAGCCCTATTGCCATCGGAATAACGGTACGCAAACCGTACATGTAACGCTGGACAAAAATGATAGGCCAACCATATTTTTTAAGAAGTATATGTGCAAATGCAAATTTTGTTCGTTGTGTACGAATTTTATTATGAATATAACTTTTATTGAATCGCCCGATATAAAAGTAGATTTGGTCTCCGACAAAACCGCCAAGCGCTCCTACGACAATGGCAAAAGGCAAAAACATATCTCCCGTATGAGACATAATACCCGCCATTACAAGTCCGAGCTCGCCCTCTAAAATACTCCAGGCAAAAAGGACAATATAGCCATACTCTCTAAGCCAACCAATAAATAAATCTTCCACGAAAGCCTTTTGTCAACCAATCTTCTAAAAACAAAAATTATTATTATTTTAGAGAGCCATTATAGTAAAAAAATGTTAATTTCAGGTTATGCAAAATCAATATACAAGTTAATTACTCTCAAATCTCACAGAAATTTATTTTGATATAATTCATAAAATTAAAAGGCAATAATAGTTTATGATTAGAAAAACTTTCAAAAATATCAACGCAAATGAGAAACTAAAAGCTTTAATTCAAAAATACAATATACCTTTTGAATATCTATCAGCAAACAGAAGAATGATTTCAAAGGGCGTTTTTGTAGGTCTGTTTATTGCATTTATTCCCATGCCTATGCAGATGCTTGCGGTTATTTGCGTAATGCCATTTACAAGGTTTAACGTGCCGGTGGCGCTTGCTATGTGCTGGCTTAACAATCCCTTTACAATGCCGCCGATATCCTATATAGAGTATTTAACAGGAAGCTTTATACTTGGGATGGAGACAACTCCAGCAGAGATGACTTTGGAGTGGTTTAGCCAAAATATTGGAAATATTTTTATTCCGCTTTATGTAGGAACTGCTTTTTACTCCATCTTCGGCGCATCCATAGCATACTATCTTGTAAATCATCTATGGAGAAGTTCTGTTAAAAAAGATAAAAATTTACGGAAAAACGGCAGAACAAAAACAACAGATACAAAATAGAGTAACGCTTAAAGATTAGTGCTTCTGTTTTTAAAATAAAACCACGCAACTGCGCCGATTAGACTCATTCCAAGACTTAGAGTTTGTCCAAAAGTTATAAAATTACAGCAGATATAGCCAATCTGAACATCAGGTGCACGCCAAATCTCCGCTATCGCACGCAAGAGTCCATAGCTCATCCCATATACTAAAATAAGCTCTCCGCTGAATTTCTGATATTTTTTGTAAATATAAACAACTATAAAAACACCGAAACCCTCCAATAAAGCTTCATAAAGCTGTGATGGATGCCTTAAAACTCCGTCGACCAAAATTCCCCAAGGCACATCGGTTTCGCGTCCTATAAGCTCTTTGTTTAAAAAGTTTCCTATTCGTCCAAAAACAAAAGCCAAAGGCACGCTTATTGCCACCAGATCCATAATTTTGCCAAACTCAATTTTATGTTTTTTAGAGTACATGTAAGTTGCAATCAAAAAGCCTAAAACCGCGCCGTGATAGCTCATACCCCTGATTCCTACAAATTCACCGTTAACAAAAGGGTTAAATATCTGCCAAGGGTGGGAGAGATAATAGAGCGTCTGCGTATCATAAAATAGGATATAGCCAAGTCTTGCGCCAAGGATAACGCCGATTTCTACATACAAAAAGTAATTGTCCAGCTCTTTGCTTTTAAAATCCAGTTTATCTTTTTCAATAAAATATTTTCCGATGTACAAAGCACTCAAAAGAGCTAAAACATACATAATCCCATACCAATGAATAGGTATTGAAAATATCGTAAAAGCTACTGGATCGAATGTCTCGTATATATTATTCCATGCTGACATTAATTTCTCAACGCCTCAGCAATAAGCTCAATAGGGTTTTTAAACACTGTTTTACTCTCCGTATAACCCAAAGATGAGTTTATCTGCATCCTGCAAGCGCTGCACTCCGCACTAACCACATCCGCTTTTGTTTTATTTATCATATCCGCCTTTGGAATACCAGCAGCCTTTGCAAAGTGGTACTTCTCGCTCTGCATTGTCACACCGCCAAATCCGCAACAGCTGTTCGGGTCGCTCATCTCAACAATATTGTAGTTTTTGCTTATAAGATTTCTAGGCTCCATATGGATTCCCTGCATTTTTTTTGCATGGCACGGGTCGTGATAGGTCACTATTTTTGTATCTTTTTTCTTCGAAGCCAAAAGCTGCTCTAACTGCGTGTGGTGCTGCAGCCACTCTGTCGCCATAAATATTTTATCTTTTATTGCAGCCGCTCTTGCCATCCACTCGGGCTGGTCGTGAAAATAGTGCTCATAATCGATTTTCAGCATTGCGGAGCATGTAGCCTCTGGGACTATGATAGCTTCAACATCCTTTGAAAAACTCTCAAAATACTCTATGTTAAACTTCGCATTATAATCAACCGTATAAAAATCGCCGGTAAAATAAGCAGGAGCGGAGCAACACTTCTGGTCTTTTGCCAAAAAAGCGTCAATTTCCAAATGCTCTAGAATCTCCAAAAGCGAGTTACCCACATCCACATAGTTGTAATTCCCCAAACAGCCGATGAAAACAGCTACTTTTCTTTTGCCGCCGTTGTTTATATTTTCTGCATGTGAGTTTAAAAACGATGTTTTTCTGAGGCTTGGAAGAACTCTGTCCGCTTTTAGCATAGGCAGGTTAAAACGAGAATTCATAGAGTCAACATCTGCTTTTATCTTAAATCCGCATGTCTGAAAAACCCAGCCGAGTTTAAAGGCTATATCGTTTAGCCAACGGTGGCGAAGAAGAAGGAAAAACGCTCTTTTGTACCAAGCAATTCCAAATTTCTGCGCAATATCTGATCTTACTTGCTCTATTACCATATCTGTCGGAAGCGATTTTGGACACACCTCAACACATGCCGTACATAAAAAACAGCTCTCAAATATTGCTTTTGCATTTTCATCTAACTCTAAATTGCCTCTTTGGTAAGCGCCCAAAAGGTCTAAAAATCCGCGTGGAGAGGTAACTTCGTCAGAATTTACGTTGTGAATGGTGCAGACGGGAATACACTTTCCACACTTTATGCACTCATCCGTCGTTGCACCAAAGTTAAAGATTTCTCGTGCGGTTTGGCTCATTATCAAACCGTTTTAGAGAATGTTTTAGAGCTTGCCGCATGTTTTTTCATATAGGCATCAAAAGGCATCGCAATATTTCTAATAAGCAGAGTTCCTGTTTCGCTGCACTCGATGAAATCATCACTCATGCTTAAGAGCTCATCCGCCACAAAAGGCTTAAGCGCCTCTATTGCATCTGCAAAATATTTTTTAAATTCTATGTTAAAGAGCTTCTCAAATCTCTTTATATCAAGCTTAAAGTTGCTCATAAGCTCCATAATCACGTATTGGCGGATAATATCATCCTCATTGAGAGCTATACCGCGTTCAAACGGGAGTTTTCCTGCATCAATAGCCTCTTCATAATCTCTCATCTCTTTAAAGTTTTGAGCATAATGAGCCACTCCCTCACCGATGGAAGTAAGCCCCACTCCTATCAAATCTGCTCCGCCTTTTGTGGTGTAGCCTTGGAAGTTTCTATGAAGCTCGCCCTTTTCTATCGCCTTAAATAGCTCATCTTCTGGTTTTGCAAAGTGATCCATTCCAATCATTTTATAGCCGTGAGAAGTTAAGAAATTTATTGTATATTGCATAATCTGGAGCTTCTCATCCGGCAGCGGAAGGGTTGTCTCGTCAATCTTGCGCATTGTTTTTTTCATCCAAGGAACATGTGCGTAGTTAAATACCGCAAATCTGTCAGGATTTAATGTAAGCGCCAGATCAAGAGTCTCTTTAAACGTTTCTAGTGTCTGGTAAGGCAGTCCGTAAATGAGGTCGACATTCACGGAGTGCATGTTGTATTTTCTAGCCAAATCCATCGCATCTTTAGTTATAGCGTACGGCTGGATTCTGTGAACGGCTTGCTGAACCTTTTCGTTGAAATCCTGAAGTCCGAAACTTACGCGGTTAAATCCGTTAGCACTCAAAACCTTCATCTGATCTTCATCGATGTGACGAGGGTCTATCTCACAGCTTATCTCTGCATCTTTTACAAAATTCGGGAAAAAAGATTTTATCTCTTTTATAACTTCCTCTAGTTGGGCAGCGTTAAAAAATGTCGGTGTACCGCCGCCAAAGTGCATCTGGATTACTTGACGGTTGCAATTTACGTACCCAGAGAGTATCTTTAGCTCTCTCTTTAAATACTCCAGATAACGCAGCATCTTGTCCTCTTTTGAGGTAAAAACAACGTTGCATCCGCAAAAATAACATGCATTTTTACAAAAAGGCAAATGAAAATATAGGCTCAGCGGACGAGCCTGGTCTTGCGATTTTAACTTTTGTACATACTCGTCATATCCGAACGAGTCGCTAAACTCCAGCGCTGTCGGATAACTTGTATAACGAGGTCCCGGTTTTGAGTACTTTGTGAATTTTGCAAAATCTAACATGTTAATAATCCATTGTTTTATAATTAAAGCGATTATCTCTAAAAAGTGTTGAAATAATGATAAATTTATATTATTAAACTTCTAAATCTTCCATTTCCAATAGCCGAGCTCTTTTCTTAGCTTGAAGTTTCTAATCAAATTTAGAGGTTTCTTTTTCTTAGGCATATTTTCGCCCTCTAACATCTTCTCAACGGCATCAAGAACTCTGTCGCTTGATTTGCCGTCTATGTATGGGTGAAACTGCTTTACGCTTTTTTCTATATTTTCCCTGTTTATCTCTAAATTATCCAAAACTGACAAAATCGTCTCTTCGAGCTTATCAATATCTTCTACATTAATTAACTCTGGCCCATCCGTTTGTGTTTGAAATGTTATAACAGGCTTTAACTGGGTTAAAAACTCATATATTATAGAAGATGAGTCACACAGCATCAAATCTGATTTTTTAAAATTTTCAATCAACTCTGTTGATTTAACAAATTTTACATTTGGCAAATCTATAGATTTGTAAAGTTCTACAATGCTTAAGTCCATTTTCGGATGTAAAGTAACATACCAATTAAAATCATATTTTTTCATCATACCAAAAAGAATAGGATATAAAACTTTCGCTTTAGAATATTTATGACCGAATGTTGAAGCAAAAAAGATTGATTTTTGTTTTGAACTCTCATCTTTTTTTTCTAGCGGAAACAGAGGATCAAGTTTGCACCAGCCGGTCTCTTCTACTTTAAAAAAACCATACTGTTTTGCAAGCTCTTGAAACTTTTCTGTCGAACTCGGACCTTGTGTGCAGTACAGGTCAAACATCCCTCTAATTATAAAATGATATATCTGCCCATTCTTTTTTACTTTGGCTCCTGGCAATCCATGAAAAACTTGAACTTTAACTCCTGAAATAAATGATGGAACTACATTTCCAGGAACAAAAACTGCGTGTGGCGCATACTCAACAACATCTTTAATATCAAACAATCGTTTTTCATTTTTATTTAAATATTCAGTGTTTATTTCATCCCCATACATAAACCATTTTACCTCATCACCTCGCATCAATATTTTCTGCTGGATGGGCCTTAATATGGGAAAGCTATAATTCTGAGATATAAAAAACAGATATCTTTTTTTTTCATTTTTATTCATTATAATTACCTAAGTTATTAAAAGATTCATATATTTTCATATAATATAATTTTACTCTCGTCGAAGTGTTTATAAAATATGTCTAATGCTTCACTGAGAATTTTATTATTCTTGAGCAAACTCTCGGGAATGCGAATAGGATTAATCTCACAATCATCATAAATAATGTCTAAGGTTGTTAATGCCGTAGAATAGTAGGATATTACACGAGATGGGTATATGCCATTTTGTAAAAAATATAACTCAATAGGCATTCCTATCTCCAGTATTGTCAGCAACGGATTTTTAAGAGAAGAGAGTAGCAGCAAAAAATCTTTTTTTTCTCCACGGTGAGGAATATAAACTATTTTTTTGTTGCTACTTTTTATCAATTTTTCTAAATTTCCAATATAATTATCAATACCAATAATATGATATATGGGTTGCCCTACGAAATAGATAACATCACTGTTTTTTTCTGCATTTTTCAAATAGCTGTCTTTTAGAAAGGTCAAATTATTTTTGATTACTGAAATACCATTTACTGGCTCCAAATCAAAATATGTAAAAAGATTGATTTTGTCTTTAATTTTAATCTTTAATCCAAAAAATAAAAATCTTAACTCTTTAAAATCATACTTATTTATTTTATTAGGCTTAATCTGATTTTCATAAATCTCAATAGTTAATGCACCATCATCCAGAAGAAAAACTTTCTCTTTAATCACATTCGGTATAACTATTTTTGGGACTACTTCCAATTTTGAAATAAATATATATTTATAAACATACTTTTTTAAATATTTTACCAAATTAATGTATTTAAATATGCTTGAATGACGGCTATACTCTATATCAATTATCTCTTCCCAATCATATAAATTTTTTAAAGTTTCCATTTGAACTCTATTTGCTTCTAATGATCTATGTACTAAAACCAATATATTGTTCTCTAGTTTAAACTGCCGCGCCGCCTCAATTGCATTCAACAGTTGTAACGGGGTACCTACTATAAATAAATTTTTCAAATTATCCTCCATCAAGTATTGCCTTTGCTATATAAAAATCCATCTCTTCGTCAATATCCACAGAACTATTTCTGTCCATTTTATAGGCAAAAATATTATCTCCTATAAAAAAACTTTTCTCTTCTAAAAGTTTATCTGTTTTGCAGACATAGATAGCTCCATTTATTCTATAATACTTTTCTAAATCCTGACTTCGCTTATTCAGTATCTCATCTTTTAGAAAATTATTCATGCTTAAGTCTTGTGGTAAAGTATTGCTCCAAAGAGAACTATGCTCCATTTTACATACACTCACTACCGCATCTGCATTTTTTGTTTCTAAAAGTTCTATCGCCTCGTCTATATGTTTATAATTTCTAAGTGGACTTGTTGGCTGGAGTAGTACTATATAATCATATCTTTCAATATTATCAATAGTATGCTTTATGGCATCAAACGTCGTAGCTGTATCACTAGCCAATTCATAAGGTCTTTTAATAGTCTCTACTCCCAAACTTTTAGAAATACTCAATATCTCATCATCATCACTTGAAACAATTATTTTATCCATATATTTACTTTTCACTCCGGCTTCTATACTCCAAGCGATAAGAGGCTTTCCATCCAACTCAAGTATATTCTTTCTAGGCAACCTTTTGCTTCCACCTCTTGCGGGAATAATCGCTAAAAAAGTTTTATCTTTATACACTAAAACACCTCATCATATTCTTCATTTGCTTTTTTGTATTCTTCCATTCTTCCTATGTCTAACCAATATTCTCTAAGAGGAAAAGATATAGCATTTTTATTTTCACTTATCAGCTTTTCAAAAAGTGTCGGCATGTCATAAAACTCATCTTGTGGAATAAATTTTAAAATTTCAGGCGACAACATATAGATACCGGCACTTACAAAAAACTTTTGCATAGGCTTTTCTTCGATGGAAATAATTCTACTATCTTCGATATTTACCACGCCATAAGGTACTTGAAAGTCATATTCTCTCACACACATCGTTCCCATAGCACTATTTGACATGTGATAGTCATGTAAATGTTCAAAGTTTACATTGGTAAGCAAGTCTCCATTCATCACAAAAAATGCTTCTGTTGGCTTTTCTTTAAGCAAACTCAATGCTCCTGCTGTTCCCATTCTTTGGTCTTCAAATATGTACTCTATATTTACTCCAAATTCACTGCCGTCACCAAAATAGTCTTTAATGACATGTGACTTATAATTGACACACATCACTATATTGATATATCCATACTCTGCAAACTTCTCCACGATGGTTTGAAGTATCGGTTTGTTTCCTACTTTTAGCATCGGTTTTGGAGTATTGTCGGTAAGTGGTCGAAGTCTTGTACCAAGTCCTCCCACCATAAGAACTACTTTGTTTGTTTTTTCTTTTGGCTTTATAAGCTCTTCTATCTCTTGAATACCTACAATTTTTCCATTTTTATCTATTATCGGAATCTGATGCAGTTTCTTAGCAAGTGCAATTTTTAGAATCTCTTCTTTAGTATCACTGACTGTAGCAATAGTAGGGGTCATAAAGATGATACTCTCAACAGAGCTATCTAAATCAAGCCCTTTTAACAATCCTCTTCTTATATCTCCATCAGTTAGAGTTCCTATAAGCTTATCGTTATCTTCCACTACTAAAGCTATTTGCATAGCACCACTCTCTATGATTTTTAATGCTTCTTTTATCGTGGAGTTTTTATTTAATTTTATGTTTTGGATATTTTTCATTTTTTACCTTGTAAATCATAAAATGATTTTTTTAAAATATTATTCAAATCGGCTTTTTTAATCTCTTCTATTATTTTCAAACTGGCACATCCGTCTCCGTAAAGGTTTTGAACATTTTTTAGCGTCTGCTGAAACTCTTTTGAGTAGAGTTTTTCAAATGCCTTTTTTATTGCTTCTTTGTTCGGCTCGCAATCTATCACACTATCGGCTTTTATACGCCCTTTTTGTCTGTCGCCGATGTTTATAGTTCCTATTTTAAAGCTAGGAGCTTCTGCCAAACCGCTTGAGCTGTTTCCGAGCACGGCATCTACAAACTGCAAAGCGCTTAAGTATCTTAGCTGTCCTAAAGAAATAAAAGCTATAGATTTATGGGAGTTTTTAGTTACATACTCATCTATCATTTGATTTATAATTCTACCATCTGTATCGCTGTTTGCTTTTGTAAAGATTATGTTTGTATCTTGAAGTCCATCAATTGCATCAAGTAATTCTTGAAACTGCTCTTTGGCCGTTGAGTTTTCTAAAGTTACGGGATGAAAAGTAACCAAAATATTTTTTTTGTTTAGCTGAAAAACGATAGATTCTTCAAACTCTTTCTTACTTAAAAGTTTTAATCTTTTGATATTTTCTATTCCCATCCCGCCTACATTAAATACCCTGTTTGGCTCTTCTCCAAGCTGAATAACTCTGTTTTTATACTCTTGTGTCGCTGTAAAGTGGAGATGGCTCATTTTTGTAATGCTGTGGCGGATAGCTTCATCAAATGCGCCCTCAGTGGTCTCCCCGCCGTGAAGATGAGCTATAGGAATACGAGCTATCATAGCGGCACTTGCAGCAGAGAATATCTCATATCTATCGCCAAGAACTATGACTATATCAGGATTTAACTCTTCGTAAGCCTCGGCAAAACCTATCTGAGCAAGCCCCATAGATTTTGAGATGCCGACCGAAGTATCGGAAGATAAGAGCATCTCTATTTTTTTATTCACACTAAAATCTTTTTCTATCTCTTTATAGGTTAGGCCAAACTCAGGGCTTAAATGCATACCAGTAACTATGATTTGAAGTTCCAAATCTTTGTCGGCTTCTACTTCTTTCATTAACCAATAGAGCAAGCCATATTCAGCACGAGTTCCGGTTACCACACATATCTTTTTCATATCAGCTCATCTTCTTGATAATCTTTGGATGCTTTAGTGCCTACTATTTCATCCCATCGCATCGGACTTGTTCCATTTCCGGGCCTTTTAATGGCCAGCTTCTCTTCGCTGAGCAGTTCGCCTTTTTTAATTTTACAAGCTGCTACTATCGATTTTCTAGCGACATGCATATTTGGCATCTCGCTCTTGCTTGGTTTTTTAATACTGCTTCCAAGGGATAGTTCAATATTTCTTATAGCTTTTACCATCTCTTTTAACTCATCCGGTTCAAGAGAGGCTTTGTGGTCCGGTCCCTCCATGCTACAATCGAGAGTAAAGTGCTTTTCTATGCAGCTGGCTCCAAGTGCAACAGCGGCGATAGGCACTTCTATGCCCAAAGTGTGGTCACTGTAGCCATAGGACACATCAAAAGTTTTCCCTATAGTTACCATAGCCCTTAAGTTCACATCCTCCATCGGTGTAGGATACATAGTATTTGCATGCAGAACTGTAATGTTCTCCTTTTTTGTTCCGGCTTCCATGAGAATATCAACAGCATCTTCTATCTCGCCGATGTCCGTCATGCCTGTTGAGAGGATTACTTTTTTGCTGAGTTTTCCTATGTGTCTAAGGTAAGGCAGGTTTGTTATCTCGCCGCTTGGAATTTTAAATATTTCAAGTCCTAAAGTGTTTAAAAGCTCTATGCTTTCATGGTCAAACGGTGTGGAGAGAAACATTATATTTTTACTTTTGCAGTAGCTCATCAGCCCGTGATGGGTTGCCTCATCGAGCTCAAGCTTTTTTATCATATCAAACTGCGACTCGGCCTTATCTGTTGTCTGCTTTTGGTACTCAGCCTTAGCGGCATTTTTGCTTACCAATTTTTCAGCTTTGAATGTTTGAAATTTAACGGCGTCAGCTCCAGCCTCAACTGCGGCGTCTATGAGCCTTTTTGCAAGCTCAACACTTCCGTTATGGTTCACTCCGGCTTCTGCAATTATAAATACTTTGTTCATTTTGCTACACTCCCGGCTTTTATAAATCCGCTTACTTCAACATACTCTTTTGAAGTTGCATTGCTTCCGTAGAAGGTATCTTTTTTGACAACAACACCGCCGTTTACAACCGCACCGGTCGAGATGTGACAGTTATCCTCTACAACGGCGTCATGTTCAATCAAAGCTTTTGTGTTAATGATACAATTTTTACCAACTTTTGCATTTGAATTTACCAAAGCATGGTGCATAACAACACTGCCTTCATCTACAAAAGAGTGCTTAGATACATAAGCAAGAGGAGAGATAATAGCAGGCAGATTAAAACCTATCGACTTTAATTTATCAAACACTCTAACTCTAGCCTCATTTGATTTTATTTGTCCAAACGTTATTAGAGCATTTTTACATGTATTAAATATAGCTTCCAAATCATCATCGCAGCCGATGATTTTATATCCCAAAACATCTTGCCCAATCAACTCTCTTTTATCTACGATGCCGACTATCTCATATCTGTTTTGCATCTCAATTACATCTATAACCGCTCTAGAGTGCCCACCGCCGCCGATTAGAATAATCCTCTCCATTATATTCTCACACTGCTTGGAATATTTACGACCCTATCTTCAAGATAAGTTGCATTTGTCAAATCACCGCATTGGCACTCTTTAAACATCTCAAGTCTGTTCATTAGCGTCCAGATAGGTCTTGTCATAACGCCGTTGTTGTTTGAAAACTCCAAAAATTCGTCTCTTTGTTTTTTGTCTTTTAAAATAATCGCATTTAGCCAATAGTTTGATTCGCTGTTCTTTGGTTCTGTTATAAACTCTACATGTTGATTTTTGAAAAATTCTTTATATTCGTCTGCTAAAACTCTTTTGTTTTGCAAAAAACTCTCAAGCTGTTCTAGTTGTGCTACCAAAAGTGCCGCATTGATATTTGGAAGTCTGTAGTTGTAGCCTGTCATATCGTGAGAGTATTCCCATCTGTGAGGAATTTTGGCGGTTGTTGTGATGTGTTTTGCTTTTTTTGCCAAAGTTTCATCGTTTGTGATTATACATCCGCCGCCGCCCGAAGTGATGATTTTATTTCCGTTAAAGCTGATTGCTCCAAGGAGTCCAAAAGTTCCTGTGTGTCTCTCTTTATAGTAGCTTCCTAAACTCTCGGCGGCATCTTCAACCAGTGCTATATGCCAAGCGTCACAAATCTCTTTTATCTCATCGATTCTGCACGGATGTCCGAAAGTGTGCATAGGAACACAAGCTTTTATTGTGTTACCGCTCGTTTTATTTCTACATGTACTATTTACTATTTCACAATTTGCACTTAAAAACTCTTTGAGCGATTTTGGAGATAAACCCATGGTATCCAAATCTACATCCACAAAAACTGAAGTCGCCCCCGTGTAGCTTATGGCATTGCAAGTAGCTATAAATGTCAGCGGCTGGGTTATAACCTCATCATCTCTCTCTACGCCTGCCAAAAGAAGGGATATG
>DAIDMU010000083.1 GCA_027448805.1 Sulfurimonas sp.
ACAGAAGTAAAGCTTTTAGGAAATCAAGTAAATGTAGGTGACAAAGCACCTGAGGTTACAGTTGTAAATTCAGCTGGTTTAGGTGACGTAGTTGTTGGTGGTGCTCAAGGCGTTAAGCAACTAATCATAGTTGTTCCATCACTAGATACTGGTGTATGTGCTACTGAGACTCGTAACTTCAATGCAAAAGTTGCTTCGTTAGAGGGCGTAAAAGCTACTATCGTTTCTCTTGACTTACCATTTGCTTCAGGAAGATTTTGTGCTGCAGAGGGAATTGACAAACTGACTGTTGCATCTGACTTTAGAAACAAAGATTTTGCAAACGCTTACGGTGTATTACTTGGCGGTTCAGTTCTTGCAGGTGTTACATGTAGAGCAATCTTCGTAGTAGATGCTAAAGGTATTGTTACTTACAAAGAAATCGTTCCAGAAATCACAGAAGAGCCAAACTACGACGCTGCTATCGCTGCGGTTAAGTAATTAATCTTTTCTACACTCCACAACTTCTCTATACTAAAGGGCTTCGCGCCCTTTAAAAATCAAGTAAAAATTCGGTACAATAATTCTATCTTTAAATAAGGATTTTATTTATGAAAAAAGTTTTATGCACACTTGCCTGTGGAGCTCTTTTGGCTTCTAATGCTATGGCTGATATAGCGAGAGTTGAGATGGGCGCCGGGGCTTGGATGCAGACTCCAAAAGGAGATGCGTCTTACACAGATGGCGGAGCGGACGGCCGTTATGTTTCAAGCGAAAAAGATAGTACCGAGAGTTATGTTTGGGCTCTTATAAAACATCCTGTTCCTGTATTGCCAAATTTAAGACTGGAGTATGTAACTCTTGAAGACAGCGGTGTTGCAAGCGGAACATTTAAGGATTTTGATATAACTTCGGCTTCTACTGCATTATCTTATGATATGAAACAGTATGACATTATCCCATATTACAACATTCTTGACAACACTGCCTGGATTACTCTTGATTTGGGGCTTGATATAAAAATCGTTGATGCTTCCTATACGGCTGCCGCATCGGCTCCATTTGCAGGATACAGCGACAGCGTGACTTTTGCCGTTCCGCTTCTTTACGCAAGAACAAGGGTTGAGATTCCTGCAACGGATATCGGTCTTGAGGCAGATATAAAGTACATTACAACGGGTGACTCTACCGTCTATGATGTTAGGGCAAAAGTTGACTATACGCTTGATTTTGTCCCTGTTGTTAAACCTGCTTTAGAGGTGGGTTACAGAGTTCAAAAGATAGATATAGACGAGAGCGGTGCAGATGCAAAACTAGACATCGATTTCTCAGGAGTTTACGCAGGCTTGATGCTTCGTTTTTAAGTATCAGTCCATCCATTTTCGAGGGTCGTAGCCGTCGGTCGGTCGCACGACTCTCTCTTTTGGCAACTCTTTTGTCATAGTTACAACTTCCAAGCCATCAACAGGGCTTTTGCTCAAAGAGTTTTCAACCTCTGCAAATCCATGCTTTTTAAAAAAACCGACGCTCTTTTCGTTATTTAAAGCACTAACGCTAATGCGTTCAAAAAGCGCTCCTGCTTCTAAAAATAGCTGCTCCAGCATAGCAGAGCCGATGCCAACTCCTCTAAATTCAGGTTTTACACCGATAGTCAGAATAGGAGGCTCATCCTCTTTTAGAAGTCGTATCCAAGCAGCGCCTGCAATTTTATGCTCACAAAGCGCGTAAAGCCCAAGATCTTTTGAAGAGAGTCCATAAAATCTGCAGTAGATGTCAAGCTCAGCAAAATCTTGAACTTTTTTATCCGTCTCATCAAGGCGGTAGGCATAGTGAAGCATATCGGCTACAATTTTTTGCTCCGAAGATCTTAAAAAATAGAGTGTTGGTTTCATTCTGTTTTATATCAGACTTAGTCCGACTTTTCCTTTTTCTTCATCTATTGAGACAACCTCGATTTGAGGCAGATATTGGTTTAGCGAGAGAACTTCAAGCGGATGAGAGATTTTTGTTGCACTCATTTTTGATATATGAATCATCCCGTCATTTTTCAGCCCAATGTCCACAAAAGCGCCAAAATCCGCAATATTTCTGACAACGCCTGAGACAAAACTACCCACACTTAGCATTTTAATATCCGTTATGCCGTCCTTAAACGGAATAGGCGGCAACTCTTCTCTTGGGTCAAAACCGGGCTTTTGCAGCTCTTTTATGATATCTTTTAGCGTCTCTTCTCCGACACCAAGCTCCGCAGCTTTTTGTTTAACATCAACAGTTGCCAAGTCAAGAGCGAGAAGTTTTTTAGCAACTTCATAACTCTCAGGGTGAATTCCGCTGTTGTCAAAAATGTTTTTGCCATTTTTGATGCGAATAAATCCGACAGCCTGCTCATAAGCTTTTTTGCCCAAACCTTTTACTTTTAAGAGCTGCTCTTTTGTTTTAAATGCCCCATTCTCTTCTCTAAAAGCGATGATGTTTTGCGCCACTTTTGCTCCAACGCCTGCGATATAAGCCAGAAGCGAAGCCGATGCGGAGTTTATATCTACACCCACGCGGTTAACCAAATCCTGTGTAACATCAGTCAGTTTTTTCTCTAAAAGTTTTTGGTCAACATCGTGTTGATACTGCCCGATACCCAAACTTTTCGGGTCTATCTTAACAAGTGCGGCCATCGGGTCTTGAAGCCTCTGCGCTATTGAGATAGCGCCTCTTATGGTTACATCAAGGTTTGGGTACTCCTGCGAAGCTATCTTTGAAGCGGAGTAGACGGATGCACCCGCTTCTGAGACGACCGTATAGTTTAGTTTTGTATTCTCATCTCTGTTTAGTCGGGCAAAAAACTCTTGCGTTTCGCGTGAGCCTGTTCCGTTTCCGATGGCTACACCCGTGATGTTATACTTGTTTGTTAGTGTTATAACTTTGTTTTTGGAGTTTTCGTAATCCCTTTGAGGCTCTGTCGGGTAGATGACGCACGACTCAAGGTAGTTGCCGTTCTCATCTATAACGGCCAGTTTACACCCAGTTCTAAAAGCGGGGTCAACTCCTAAGATAACTCTTTTTGTAACAGGCGGAGTCATAAGAAGCTGGTTGAGATTTTTTCCAAAGACGGATATCGCGGCTATATCTGCTTTTTCTTTTAACTCAGAGTGAACTTCTCTCTCAAGCGATGGAAGCAAAAGCCTTTTCAGCCCATCTCTGTATGCTTCAAGAAGCAGTTCCTTTGAATTCAAAGCATTGCGAGGTATTTTGTACTCTTTGATGTTTTGCTCTAAGCGTTCTACATCTATGGTTATCTTTACTGAGAGCTCTTTTTCATTAACTCCGCGCATTATGGCAAGATAGCGGTGAGACGGAATGTAAGCGACTTTTTCGCTTTTGCCGACAAAGTTTTTAAACACTCCGTTCTCATCAAAATTCTTTGTTTTTTTGACCTCTAAAACACCATGTCGGAGCATATTGTTTCGGATGGCTTCACGCTCACGAGGCATATCTGCATAACGTTCAGCTAAAATATCCTGCGCGCCTCGCACGGCTTCATCTACCGATGCAACATTGCCTTTTACAAACTCTTTTGCCTTTGATTTAAACTCTTCAAGACTTAGCTGTGCTTTTTCTAAAATGTTAGCAAGGGGTGTCAGTCCATTTTCTATGGCAGTTGTGGCACGGGAGTTTTTCTTCTCTTTGTATGGACGGTAGATGTCTTCCAAAACACGCAGACTCTCTGCTTCATCTATGCTTTTTTTGATAGCTTCGCTCAAAGTCGCTCTCTCGGCTATCAGCCTTGAGATCTCTTCTTTTCGTTCCAAGAGTTTTTTTGCACCGATATAGATAGTTTCAAACTCACGAAGTACTTCATCATCCGCTCCGCCCGTCATCTCTTTGCGGTAGCGGGCAATAAAAGGGATAGTCGAACCCTCATCAAGAAGTTTTAAAATGTTTTCTACATGCTCTTTTTTTAAAGCAGTTTTTTTGGTTAGTAAATTTATTAAATTATTAATATTTTTTTCCTACGCACTCTATAAAATCTTTTTCGCTCAAATCTTCTATAAGAATTTTAAAATTTTTAAATGCAAATAGTTTTATATCTTCGCCCTTTAGGGCTTTTAGCTCATTTGAGAAACCGCCTTTTGAGATAATTACCGAGATGTCAGGTGTAAGCTCTGCCGCTTCACACTGCTCTTTTAATTTTGTAAGCTCGCTCTTTTTTGCTTTTTGGCTGGAGTATTTGCATATTCCCGCAACGATTTTGCCAGATTTTGTTTTTGCCAGAATGTCTATTTGCGTATTTCTGTCCCAATAGCTTCCTATTTCTACTATGGCGTCATCTTTGAAGCTTTTTTTCATAACTTCCATCGAGAGTTTTTTAAATGTAAGCTCGTAAAACTCGCTCTTGCGGTTAGCAAACGACTCTTTTGCCTCTTTAAAATCGCCATCTTTGATGCTTTTGAAGTATGGTGATATAAAAGCAAACCAAAAACGCATAAAAGGGGTGCTGAAATTTAGTTTCTCATCAATCTTCTCATTCGAATCAGGCGGAGATTCCAGCGGAAATTCAGTTTTTATGATATTTTTACTGCAAAGCGTATCAATGGCAACTTCGCCCTCATTTCTTGAGATTCTGGCTCTCTTGAGTGCTGAATGAACTCTTCCGTCTCCAACCGCAACGGCACTAAGAAGCGAGTGGCTTACCTTGTCACTCTGCGTAATCTTTGTAATATCTCCGTGAATGTATGTGTAATTTTTTAAAATTTTACTCTCAATCAACTCTTCAAGGCTTTTTGTCATGTCAACGCCCCAACTCATACCGCCAAAAACTGAGAAATACTCTATTGCCTGCTCCAAATCTTGCGGCTTGTTTTGAAAGCAGAAAGAGCGAAACTGCTCCAAAAGTGAAGGGTATTTTGCCATTGAGAAAGCCTTTGGTTTGTTTTTGAAATTATACTTGAATATATTGGACTATTGAAAGTTTTTAATGCTAAAATTCCACTTTATTTAATTTCTCCTCATCGCTTAACAGGATAAAGCAGTCCCCTCCTAAGGGATAGCTCGAGGTTCGATTCCTCGTGGGGAGACCACTTACACAATTTTTAAAAACTCATTTAGAGGCGAAGAGTCCAATTTTTTATTTACTTCTCTGTTTTGGCGAGCAAAGTCAATCTGCGACATTATTCCGCTTGTGCCGTCTTCATTTAGAAAAAGCCCTGTTGCTCTTATGCGCCCGAGTGTTTCGTTTTTCTCATTTTTAATATCAAACTGCCCGTTTGTGTTGCCAAGATAGATAGCACCGATGCCGACTTCTCCAAGCGTTACAAGACGGTCCTTGTCCTCGGTTTTTTGCCAGATACGCAGGCCGTTAAAAATAGGGTCGTTTTCATCTATCCAGCTGTTGTTGTCACTATCATACCGCCTCAAATCGGCAAATCCGTCGCCGTTTTGCATACCAAACAGCTCTAAACCGTCATCTATTTTATTGTTAGAGTTTTTGTCAAGCGCTAAAAACCCGCTCCCTTTTTTAAGCATTGAAATCTGGTCACATTCGCCGTTTGCATCTATGTCAAAAGAGAAGTTTTTACTCTCTAAATCTGGCATTTCGCCATCAAAGCTAAGGATTAGCGGGTCATAAAACTGCTGTCTTATAATCTCATTGTTTGAGACAAAAGAGTGCGACATAGAGATATCGATATTTAACTCTATTTTTTTAGTCGCAGTATAGACAAAGCCGCTCATACTGACATCAAGTTTTTGGGATTCTCTGTACTCTTTGTGAACCGAGACCTCGCGGCTTGTAAATTCGCGGCTTGCAAACTCGCTTGCGTCCACCTCTTTAAACTTGCAAGGTTTTGAGTTGAGCGCAGATATAAGCTGCCCAATCAACTCAAACTCAAGCCGTTTGCAAAACTCGACCTGTTGATTTATCGCCTCAACCTCTTTTAGGCGCTTGGCATTCTCACTCTGGAGTTCGGTCACAAAAGTCGTAATTGAGGTGCTGCTGCTTTTTGATGATTCGGAGCGTAAACCCAGTGCGAAGTTTTCTATTTTCATAACATTCTCCTATATAAAGCTCATGCAATATGGAGTTTATCCATACTATATTTACTCACTAAAGCTTCGCCTTCGGCGAGAATAGTCAACATAGTTTTTTACTTTTTAACAGACAAATATATTTAGCAAAAGCCATTCCCTTATTTTTGTTTTTACTTGATAAATGATATACTTTAGCATGATTAATTTATCTCTGAACAAGCAGCTCGATATCATTGTTCCAAACACAAACAGGGCGTTGGCAACGGTTTTGAAAGAGGCATCTCCAAAAGAGCTTGAGACGATTTCAAAAGATAAAGATTTAAAGTCCATTATCGGCTCTCTGTTGAAGGAGAGCAGCCAAAACTCCCTATCCGACAAAACCCTTTTGGAGCTTGTAAAAAACAACCCTACGCTAAAAGATTTGGGAAATGTTTCAAGCACCGTAAAAGAGCTTCTAAACACGCTTAAGAGCGAGAAAAATCCACTGCCCATTGAGACCGCTCTTAAAAAGTTTCTTGTTGACATTAAAGAGCTTAGCGAACCAGTTTTAAAAGATAAAATTCAAAATTCCGGTATTTTTTTAGAGTCCAAACTGAAAAATGTGCAAAATCCTCAGGTTGAGCTTAAAAATCTTCTAATCTCGCTCGAGACCAATATCGCAAAAAGCGAGATTCCCAGTGTAAAGCTGCTCGCTCAAAACATAAAAGAGCTGCTTGCCT
Source organism: Sulfurimonas sp. (assembly GCA_027448805.1). Taxonomy (GTDB): domain Bacteria; phylum Campylobacterota; class Campylobacteria; order Campylobacterales; family Sulfurimonadaceae; genus Sulfurimonas. The sequence continues at coordinate 6,720 of DAIDMU010000083.1, forward strand.
CGCCGACACTAAAAGAGGCGACAAACAGCGCTATTTTAGAGCCTTTAAAAGATGAAAAAGCTCCGTTGGCACAGGGCCAAAAAGAGACAAAGAGCTCTTTGGTACAGCTTGCAAAAGGCGTTGAAAATATTGTTTCAAAGCTAAACGAACAGTTGCGCAGCGCAGACGTTATAACTACCAAGGGCTTTGAGAAACAGCTCGCAAAAGTTGAGCATCTTATAGCTCCAAAAATGTTAAGCGATGAGAATTTCAAACCGGCACCGCTTGGAGATGCACTGCAACGCCTGAATGCGCAGATGGAGCAGAGCCAGCAGCTCTTGCAAAATACAAAACCCGAGGTAAAAGGGTTGTTTGACGCATTTGTAAAGATTATAGAGTCGCTTAAAGTAATTGAGCAGGAGAGTCCGACGCCAAAGACTGCGTTAGAAGCTTTGTTAGGGAAAAAAATACCTCAAGAGATTCGGACCGCTGTTGATGTTTTAAAAACGGTTGTTGAAAAAGCCGACCCTGTTTTTTCAAAAGAGACCGCTGCCATCATTCCTAAACTTTCCCACTTTAGCGCTCCTCAAAAGCTCTCGGTGGAGGAGGGCGTCAAAGAGATTTTATCTCAGGATTTAAAAGCGGTTTTACTAAAAGCGGGTGAGGAGATAAGTAAATCATCGCATCCAAATCAGACAGAGATTTTAAAAAATGTAGATAAACTGCTTCTTCAGATAGATTATTTTCAACTGCTATCTCACCTCTCAAACTCATCGTCGCTCTATCTCCCTTTTTCTTGGGATAGCTTAGAAGAGGGAAATATCAATATTAAAAAAGATAAAGAGGATAAATTTTACTGCGATATCGATTTAAAACTAAAAGAGTATGGGGAGATAAAACTTAAACTCGCACTTTATGAGGAGAATCAGATAAACATACACATCTACTCGGACAGTGCCGAATTTAAAGAGATTGTAAAAGAGAATATCGCTTCTCTGCGCTCTGCACTTATAGAGTCGCAAATAACGCCAAGAGAGATACGGATTTTTGATACTCCAAAAAAAGGTGTAGTTTCGCCTTATGGGGTTCAAGAGCGTCAAATTGATATGGGATTTGAGATAAAAGTATGAAAAAAGCTGCCGCGCTGAGATATGACAAAGATAAAGAGAGTGCTCCCAGAGTAGTTGCAAAGGGGCAGGGAAATACGGCAGAAAATATCATAAAGATTGCCGAACTTCACAATCTACCCATAAGAAAAGACGAGGACCTTATAGAGCTTCTCTCAAAAGTAGAACTTGACAAAGAGGTTCCGCAGGCGCTTTATAGAGCCGTTGCGGAGGTATTTAGTTTTATCTATAAAATGACGAAAAAGGATATAGGCTAGTTGTACTCCGAAATAGTCGTTATGTCCACGCCTCTTTCTTTGAGCTTGTATCCTATCTCAAGGACTATTTTGTTATATTTTTCGGTCTGTAAAAACCCTTCATAGGCATCCATCTTTTTTTCATACACTTTTGCCGCAATGTTTTCTATCTCCGAGAGTGCTTTTTGCAGCTCTTCGTCTAAATCTTCAACGGTCTCTTCTAAAAAATCTTCCATTTTACCTATCCATTTTTAATACTTGATTTTTGAAGCCAATTATATAATAACAACTTAACTTATTGTGATATTCTAGCAAAAACATAATATAATTTACTTTTTACAAGTAAGGATTTTACATGAAAAACATCTATTTGGGACGTCAGCCAATTCTTGACATAGATGAAAGTCTGAACTACTACGAGGTTCTCTACTCTCAAGAGGATAAAGCCGACAGCTACGCGCAAAATGACTACAGATCCGCTATGGTTATCAGCACTATATTAAATAAATTTGGGACGTACGAGATTTTGGGCGGACGCAGAGCGTTTGTCAAGATAGGCGAAAAGTTTCTTCTAAGCGATATCATTTTTACAATTCCGAATGAATTTTTCATCTTCTCTGTGCTTGATGAGGTGCCAATGAGCGAGAGAGTTATCGAGCGTCTGCAACAGCTAAAATCAAAAGGATTTGTTTTGGCGATTGACGAGGTAGTTCTTGATGAGGCTGCTCTAGATAAGTATAGAGATGTGTGGAGCGAGCTCTCATTTCTCAAAATAAATCTACATGCAGATTTTATAAACTACGAAGAGACAAAAAAGATTATAAAAGAGATAAAATCTAAAGGCGTCAAGGTTGTAGGCACTAAAATAGAGGATGAAAAGAAGCTTGAGAGAGCCAAAGATTTAGGGTGTGAGCTTTTTCAAGGCTACTTTTTCTCAAAACCAAAAATTTTTGAAAACGAAAAATATGATCCGTCACAGGCAAATATTTTAAGACTCTACACTCTGCTTATGGAGGATACTAACATAGATGAGATTGCGGCCGAATTTGAAAAAAATCATGCTCTTACCGTTCAGCTTCTTAGGTATATCAACTCCGGTATTTTTCATTTTAAAAAGAAGATATCTTCAATCCATCATGTTTTGGTACTTGTGGGAAGAACGCCTCTTGCACAGTGGCTGATGTTTATGATTTATGCAAAAGCGGTTTCAAAAAATAACGAAATATCTCCTCTTATGCTTATGGTAAAAAACCGTACAGGGTTAATGGAGTCGATTTTTAAAAAGATAAAACCGGAGGCAAGAAGCAATATGCTTGGACAAGCCTATTTTGTCGGTGTTTTATCGCTAATAGATACCATATTCGGAAGAAGAATGGAGACTATTTTGGATGAAATGAACGTTGATGACGCAGTGCGTGATGCGCTGCTTTATGACAAGGGAGTTCTTGGCGAGATATATGCTCTTGTCAGAGATATAGAGCAGTTTAACACAAAAAAGGTATCGGCTTTTGAGAAAAAACATCAGCTGCCGGAAGCCTCTTTTCGCGATTTGATGCTTGAGAGCATGAGAGAAGTTACGATTTTTGAGGATTCAATTAAATAGGGCTCTGTTTTTTTAAATTAAATTAAAGTTTACTCATGAAACTAAGCTCTTTTTGAGTAAAATTCACCAGCAAAAAGATAGTTTTTAAGGATTTTGTATGCAAAGCCTATATTTTGGATGTCAGCCGGTTATTAATATGGATGGAGTTCTTGAATTTTACGAATTTCTCTACACACAAAAAGAGCACTCAAATCAAGAGAATTATTTTATATTTGCAACCATGCTCAACGATGTTTTAGGTAAAGTCGGAACAAAAGCGGTTTTGGGCGGGCATAAGGCATTTGTAAAGGTAGATGAAAAACTGCTCTTTAGTGATAAGATTTTTACAATACCGAATGAATTTTTCATTCTCTCTTTGATTGATGAGGCAGAGGTAAGCGAAAATATAATAAAAAGGCTGGAGCAGCTAAAAAGCAGTGGTTATCTCTTAGCCTTGGACGGCTTTTCTCCGGAGGGCGATGGCATACAAAAGTATGAAAAGCTCTTAGATAAAATCTCTTTTGTAAAAATCAACATTGGGGATAGTTTTGTAGTTAATGAAGAGAATAAGAGAAGTGTCGACAGGATAAAAGAGAAAAATATAACAGTTGTCGGCACAAATATTTTGGACAAATTTAATTATGAAGTTTCAAAAAAATTAGGGTGTGAACTTTTTCAAGGTTACTATTTTTCAAAAGCAAAAGTGTTTGAAGATAAAGAGTATAAAGCGCCTCGTTTGGATCTTTTAAAGCTTTACTCCCTGCTTGTTGAAAATGCGGAGCTAGAGGATATAACGGCAGAGTTCAAAAAAAACAATGAAATCGCTCTTATGCTGCTTAAATATATAAATTCCGGTGCATTTCACTTTAAGAACAGAATCTCGTCTATACACCATATTTTAACTCTTGTGGGAAGAGAGCCTCTCGTAAAATGGCTAATGCTGGTAATTTATTCACTCTCTAAATCATCAAGTGCAAAAATTTCACCGCTGATGTTGATGATAAAAAACCGTACGGAGCTAATGGAGAGAATCTTAAAAGAGGTTATGCCAGACGCCGGCAAAAGTATGTTAGATCAGGCCTATTTTGTCGGTGTGCTCTCGCTTATAGATGCGGTATTTGAAGAGAGTCTGGAAAAAATATTAGATGAGATGAACGTATATGATGTTGTCAGAAATGCTCTTCTTAAAGATGGGGATATTTTGGGTGAAATATATGCTCTGATTAGAGATATCGAGGCGTTTAAGCCTGAAGCTGTGACAGATTTTGAAGAGAAATATGAGTTGTCAAGCGGTGCAATCGGCAAAATTATAATAGAGAGCATGCAGGAAGTTACGGCTTTTGAGACGGCAATAGCCTCAATTGAAGGATAAGAAAAGATGGACGGCACAAAAAGAGCAAATATTAGAAGCGGTATGAGCGTGGCAATCGTTCTTAAAGAGGATCAATCAAGCGGACGGCTGACAAGCGGAGTAGTCCGTGATATTTTAACCTCCTCTGCAACCCACCCTCACGGCATTAAAGTTCGTCTTATGAGCCGTGAAGTCGGACGGGTCAAAGAGATATATTGATGAAGAGCAGAGATTTTTCAAACCTTCCTCTTACCAAAGAGATGCTTCATAACCTAAATGAGATAGGTTATAAGGAGATGACGCCGATTCAAGAGGAGAGTTTGCCCTCTATACTTGATGGCAGAGACGTAATCGCTCAGGCAAAGACCGGAAGCGGCAAAACAGCGGCATTTGGCATAGGTCTGCTTCATAAGCTCCAAGTTAAAAAGTTCAGAGTTCAGTCTCTTATACTCTGCCCGACTCGTGAACTTGCAGACCAAGTGGCAAAAGAGCTCCGCATGCTTGCCAGATTTTCACATAATATAAAGATTTTAACTCTATGCGGCGGAACTGCTTTTGGACCGCAACTAGGTTCGCTTCGCCACGGTGCGCACATAGTCGTCGGAACACCGGGACGGATTTTAAAACATCTCAAAAAAGAGACACTCTCGCTTGAAGATGTTGACATGTTGGTTTTGGATGAAGCGGACAGAATGTTGGATATGGGTTTTAGCGAAGAGATAAATGAAGTTTTGGGCTTTGTTCCAAAGACAAGACAGACGCTTCTCTTCTCCGCTACCTATACTGATGAGATAATGGGCATCAGCGCATCAATCCAGAGAGATGCAATAAATATAAAAACAACATCAACCGAAGTTGCCAACAAGATAACAGAGCGATTTTATGAGGTGCAAAACTCTCAGAAGTTAAATACGCTTATAAATATTTTGAGCAATTTCAAACCAGAAAATGTTATAGTTTTTGCTAACACGAAAGCAGAGGTTCAAGAAATAGCGGACACTTTGCAAAAAAACAGGATTGACGCACTCGCTATTCACGGTGATTTGGAGCAGTATGAGAGAAATGATGTGTTAGTTCAGTTTGCTAACAAAAGCTGCCCTGTGTTAGTTGCAACGGATGTTGCGGCACGCGGACTTGACATCAAAGAGCTCTCTATGGTTATAAACTACGACCTGCCTCACGGCGAAGAGACTTACACTCACCGCATAGGCAGAACGGCAAGAGCCGGAATGGAAGGTTTGGCTTTTACTCTCATAAGTCCGTATGAAGCGGACAAAGCCGATGAGTACAAAAACGAGAGCCGTCTTTTTGAAGATGCAACTGCTCTAAAAACTCTTAACGGCTTTGAGATGAAACCGCAAAATATAACGCTGGTTATTGAGGGCGGTAAAAAAGACAAAGTCCGTGCAGGAGATATTTTAGGAGCGCTTACCGGTGAAGCAGGACTAGGCGGAGGTTCTATCGGAAAGATAGATATCTACGACAAACAGAGTTATGTAGCCATCGAAGCATGTAAAATAGATGAAGCCTTTGAGAAGCTCAAAAACGGAAAAATCAAAGGTAAAAAGTTCTCAGTTTGGATTCTCTAAAATATATAAACCACTACTCAGAAGCCACTAAAAATCAGGTTTTGGAGCTGATAAAAGAAGATAAGTTGGCCCAGCACCTTAAAAAGAAGTATCCCTCGTCGCACGGCATAAAAACAGACAAGGCACTCTTTGCTTATATAAATGAGCTTAAAAATGCCCATATGAAAAATGTAGCCACCCTCAGTAAAGCTCTTTATGACGCAAAGATAAATGTTATTCACAATGCTTTGGGTACCCATCATATTATCTCAAGAGTTCAGGGCTCGAAACTAAAGAGCAAAAACGAGATTCGAATAGCCTCGATGTTTAAGAGTGTGCCTGAGGAGTTTTTAGAGATGATAGTGGTGCATGAGCTCTCACATTTTAAGGTCAAAGAGCATAACAAAGCGTTTTACAATCTATGTGAGTACATGCAGCCCTCTTACCATCAATTAGAGTTTGATGTGAGGCTCTATCTTACGCAGCTGGATATTTTTGGCAAGATAGAGGAGTGGAATTAGATTTGCTTTGTCTTTTAAATATATAGCTCTGAAGGAGCAGTTTTTGAGAGACGATATTTGTTTGGCTCTAATTAGAAGAGTGGTTGATTCCCAAAAAGATTTGATAATTATTTTTCATAACAGTGAGCCTATTTTGGTAAACAGAGCCTTTGATAATTTTTTTTCAGTCTCGTCACTTGAGGAGTACAAAACAGAGTTTGGTCTGTTTATTGACAATTTTGTTCCTCACCCGCACTATTTTCACAAAGATAAGATTAAAGACGGCAGCAGCTGGTTTGACGCAATCTTAAAACTGCCCGAGATGGAGCGCGTCGTAAGTATGATGACGCCAAGCTATGAGCCGCATGCTTTTGCAGTACATGTAGATAAAATAGAGGAGTATGTGATTGGGGTATTTGAAGACATTACACAAACTCTGATAAAACGTATTATGATTGAAAACAATGCAAATATCGACAAAGAGAGCGGTGCTTACGCCAAAAACTATTTTTTACAGGTTGCGCAAAGTTATCAGGATGCGGTTGTTTTTAATGAGAAGATAGTGAGTGCTATTTTAATCAAGGCAAATAAAAAAGACGGAAGCTGCGTTAGCAGTGACGGCAATATCTTAAGGGCGTTGGTTAGCCATTTTAAGAGTGTTATACGCCAAGATGATATGCTGATTCGCTGGAGTGATAATGCCTTTTTGCTTATATATCTTGTAGACAATGCAAAAAGCGCACAGATGATGCTCGATAAGCTCTATGTTATCTCCAAGGAAGATGAGATAAAAGGGATTGATTATTTTTTTACTCTAACAATTCAAGAGAAAAATGAGAAAATTAAAGCATTTTTGAGAAGGATTGATGGCTAAATCAATCCTCTTCTTTGGCAAAGAGACAGTATCTGTTCCTTCCGCTCTGTTTTGCCTCATACATCGCCGTGTCCGCATTTTTAAATAGAGTCTGCTGGTCAAGTCCGTCCTCGGGATAGATGGCAATACCTATCGAGGCTGTAACAAGCATATCATTTCCATTAAACTTGCATGGGGTCTCGATTATTTTAAGAAGTTTTTCCGCTATGTGCGAAGCGCCTGAAGAGGACGTATTTGGCAACAGAAATATAAACTCGTCGCCGCCAAGGCGTGATACTGTATCGACCTCGCGCAAAATAGCTTTAAATCTGTTTGAGAGTTCAATAAGCAGGGCATCGCCGGCATCATGTCCGAGTGTGTCGTTTATCTCTTTGAAATGGTCAAGATCTAAAAATATAATGCTGAATTGTTCACTGTTTCGCTTTGCATCGCTGATGACGTATTTAAGACGCTCTTCAAGCTGAAATCTGTTTGGAAGACCGGTAAGAGAGTCAAAGTTTGCAAGAAAGTGGATGCGCTCTTCTGAGCGTTTTCTATCGGTAATATCCTCTTTTATGGCCATATAATGAGAGATTGTTCCATCTGTTTTAAAAATCGGTGCCGCCTTAACACCCTCAACGTACTCATTCCCGCTTTTTGTTCTGTTTATAAACTCCCCGTGCCACGTTTTTCCGAGTTTTAATGCATCCCACATATCATCATACGATTTTGAATCTGTTTTGCCGGACTGTAAAAAGCGCGGATTTTTGCCAATGGCTTCATTTTTGCATAACCGGTAGTTTCGCTAAAAGCTTCGTTGACATACTCTATATTTCCATCAAGGTCCGTAATTATAATAGTGTTTGGGCTCTGCTCAACAGCTTGGGAGAGCTTTGTCAGCTCTTGGGCTTGGTTTTTTAACATATATCTGCTGTTAAAGAGCATCAAGATAATAAAAAGAAGTATGAACTGAATAACCAATCCGATGGCAGTCATTAAAAGGGGATAGAGGGTGTCTGTGGATTTGTCAAACTCTCTTGTGCTTGAGAAGCGTATGTGCCACGTTATATTGTTTAGTTCAATAGTTTTTTCGACCTTGAATTTTGATTTGTATGAGTTTGGTTTGAATGACTTATAAAGCAGATGTTCTTCAGAGGTATCAGTATCATCATATATTTCAAAGTTCAAAACAGATGATTTTAAAACGATTTTATCCATAAGGTCGTTCATGCGAAAAGGGCTGTATATAAAGCCGACAAGTGCCTCGCGTCTCTCATTTACGCTCTCTAATTTTGCCCCTTTTTTGTACAGTGGCAGATACATTAGCATTCCAGCCTGCACATCCTTGTCAATCTCTTGAACAAGGGTTACTTTTTTAGATAATGACGCTTCCGCGGTGTCCCTTGCTCTCTCCATAGCAGCTCTTCGAACAGGCTCTGAAAACATGTCGTACCCGATTGCCGCCATGTTTCGCTCATCCATGGGTTCAAGGTATAGAATAGAACTATAAATTTCACGTTTGCCGGATGGCTTTATAGAGAATGATTCAAATCCCTCGTTTTTCATCTCTTCTTCTATTTGTGCCACTTCCGATGGGGTAATCATTTTTGAAAAGCCGATGCCCCGAATACTGGGATAATTATTTTTAAGATTTAGAGCTTCTGCAAAATCATGCCACTCTTTACGGCTTACATGTTCGCTTCCTTGAAAGAAGCCTACTCCGCCTTGGAGAAGCGTTTCGTACTTCTGCATTCGCTTATTGATTCTATCTATATTTTCATCTACGGCAGTTTCAAACTTTTTTGTAGCAATTGAATTGTAATAATTATGAGCTACACTCCAAATAACAGTTCCGACAAGAAGCGAGAGCAGAATCGCTAGGGAGATAGTTGCTTTGTTGTATAAGAAACCGTTTCGTAGTAGCACCGAAAAGTGATTGCTTTTTGTCACGCGCCAAACCCTGTCATTTAGTTAAATATATTTTACATGTTAGCATAAATCAAAAATCAGTTTACTGAGCTTACTCAAATTCTGCAATTTTCTTCTCATAATCATTCGAAATTTCATCAAATTCACTCTGCAAAATCTCTAAAAGCTCAAACATCTTCTCAACCTCTTTTTGTTCCAAAGAGACGAGTTTTGAAAACTCTATGATTTTAAAGCTGTCCCCGCTGCTTGAAGCTTCCAGCAGTTTCTTTTGATGAGAAGCCAAAGTCTCTTCCGATTTTATAATAGAGGCTTCAAGCTTTTCAATCTTTTTCTTCATCGGCGAAGTGAGTTTGTTTTTATCTCTGATCAGGTCGGCTTTTAGTTTTTTGTTATCTTTAAAGGCAGTTTTTGGTTTTTGTTTGCCCTTTTCTTCATTCTCTTCCTCTTCCCAGCCCATTTTTTCTAAAAAGAGGTCATATCCGCCGTCAAAGTACTCTGCACCGTTTTTTGCAAAGATAATAAGTCTGTCACAAACACGTCGAAGCAGCTCTTCGGAGTGCGTTACGATAATGGCAGAGCCTTGGAAGTTTTGAATGGCTACCGTTAATGCCTCAATAGAGTCCATGTCCAAGTGGTTTGTAGGCTCATCAAGAAAGAGCAGGTTTACATCACGGGCTAAAATCTGTCCTAACATTACACGGCTTTTTTCCCCGCCCGAGAGAAGAGATACTTTTTTATCTGCGCTGTCTCCGCTAAACATCATCGAGCCGCAGATGCCTCTGATGACTTGGGTTGAGAGCTTAACGTTGGCAGAGTGAATCTCATCAATAACCGTGCTGTTTGGATGCAGCCTTGCAATATTTGTTTGGCCAAAGTGCGCAAATGACGTAGTTGTATGAAAGTTGACCGTTCCGCTGAGCGGTTTCAGCTCACCCGCGATTGTATTTAAAAGAGTTGATTTACCCTTGCCGTTCTTTCCGATAATTCCAAGACACTCGCCCTTTTCAAGCACAAAAGAGATGTTTTTAAACAGAACATTATCGGGTGTGTAGCCGAAGCTTAAATCCTTAACGTCAAGCAGAACCTTTGCCGGCGTATCTTTGTAGTTAAACTCAAACTTCAGGGTTGAGTCATAACCTAAATCTTCAAGCAGGTCCATCTTCTCAAGCTGTTTTACTTTTGACTGCGCAAGTGCAGCGGTTGAAGCACGGGCTTTGTTACGGGCTATAAAATCTTCAAGCTCCTTTACCTTCTTGTCCTGTGCTATTTTTTGTTTTTCATAGAGTTCATCATTGGCTTGGAGCTGCTCATAGTATTTGTGAGTATCTCCGGCAATAACTCTTAGATTTCTGCGAACAATTCCCATTGTGTGGGTGGTGACGGCATCCATAAAATCTCTGTCGTGGGTTATTATAATCACTTCGCCCTCAAATGCTTTTAAAAATGTTTTCAGCCATCTAAGCGAGAGAATATCCAAGTAGTTTGTAGGCTCGTCCAAAAGCAGCAGGTTTGGTTCGGTTACCAAAAGTTTTGCAAGATTGATTCGGATTTGGTAGCCGCCTGAAAATGAGAGCGGATTTTTCTCTAAGTCATCTTGGGTAAATCCAAGACCAAAGAGAATCTTCTCAACTCTGTAAACATCATACTTCATATCCTCTTCAAGCGCCAGCGCAGCCTCTTCTCTAAGTGTGCTTTCACTGAATTCGAGATACTGCTTAAGCGCTCCTATTTTGTACCCTCTTGGGATGACTACTTCACCGCTATCGGGGGTATCTTCACCTAAAATAAGTTTAAAAAGGGTTGACTTTCCGCTTCCGTTGCGGCCTACTAAACCGACCTTGTTGCCGGAGTTTAGTTTAAAGTTAAGATTGCTAAAAAGCTCCTGTTTGCCGAAACTTTTTGAAATGTTTATTAGTTGTATCATAAGACTCTTTTTATTTAATTTATAACCGCTATGGTACTAAAGCTAGCCTCATACGAGGCAGAATGTTTATAACGCCAAAGGAAGCAATTCCTTTAATACGAGATATTTTTTATCTCTTCTAAAATCCATGGCCACTCGCCGTACCCGCTATCCATGTTTATATGCCCTGCGTTTTGTAAAATCAGCATCTCAATCCCGAGATTATCCGCAAGCAAAGAGGCTTCATCAAGGTCCATATACGGGTCGTTTGTTGATGCCACCAACAGAGCTTCTTTCGCATAGAGATTTGTCGGTATCTTGCATGGAAAAAAACTCTTCAGCTCTTCAATTCTGCACTCTAAACTCGCAGGAGCAACAAGAAAAAGCTTCTCCACTTTAGTGATTTTTAACTCGTTGCAGAGATGAAACCAGAGAATGTTTGCAAGAGAGTGACAAACCACGATATCGGGTCTGAAATCATCTAGCTCTTTGGATAACTCTTCCATCCACTTATCTTTGTTTGGAAAGTCGGGATTGCTAAGTTTTAAAAAACTCACACATCCGTAATCTTTGGCAATCTCTCCCGATAGCCAGCTCTGCCAGTGCGGAAAATCACTTCCGCCCCAGCCGTGAAGAATCAGAACTCTTTTCATCTTTATGAGTTGGCTGTTATTGCGCTGTTGATTCTTGAGATAGTCTCATCTTTTCCGATTATCGCCATTACGCTGTCAAGTCCCGGACCGCTCATTTTTCCTAAAAGCGCAAGGCGAAGAGGTTGTCCGATTTTTCCAAAGCCTATTTTCATCTCATCCACTACCTCTTGCATCAGGTGGTGGTAGTCGCTCGGAAGATGAAGTTCGCTGTTTGCGGCTACTTTTGTTGCAAAAGCTCTTAAAACATCTATGGCATCTGCTTTAAACGATTTTTCAACAGCTTTTTCATCATAAGAGGTCGGATGCGAGATTATCTCATAAACAAGAGCGGCCATCTCTTTGAGAGTTTTCGCGCGCTCTTTTAGAGCATCGAGTAAAATCTCTTTTTTGTCGTGTGAAGTGAGCAGAAGACCGTAAGGCTCAAGCAGCCTTGATAGCTCGTTGTTTGGAGTGTTTTTGATGTAGTGAGAGTTTAGCCAGTCAAGTTTTTCGGTATTGTAGATTGATGCCGATTTATTTATATTTTTAGGATTGAAAAATTCCATCATCTCATCCATCGAGAAAATCTCCTGATCACCGTAGCTCCATCCCAGACGAACTAGAAAGTTTAGAAGTGCCTGCGGAGTGTAGCCCATCTCTTTGTATGCCATAACATCCGTCGCGCCGTCACGTTTGGAGAGTTTTTTGCCCTCATGGTTATGAATCATAGGAACATGGAAAAACTTCGGCACATCAAACCCCAGCGCTTCATAAACCACTATCTGCTTTGGAGTGTTTGAGAGGTGGTCATCGCCGCGGATAACCTCGGTAACGCCCATCAGATGGTCATCAATCGCTACAACAAAGTTGTAAGTAGGAGAGCCGTCGCCTCTCGCAATGACAAAATCATCCAAAATATCTTCAGCTTGAAAAGAGATATCTCCTTTTACGCCGTCACGAACTAGAATTTCACCGCTAATAGGTGCTTTTATGCGGATAACCGGCTCTATGCCCTCCGGCGGAGTACCGTTAAAATCACGATATTTGCCGTCGTATTTTGTTCGCTCTTTGTTTGCCATTTGAGTTTCACGAAGCTCACTCAGCTCCTCTTTTGACATGTAACATTTGTAGGCTTTGCCCTCTTCTAAAAGCTGCTTGATATAGACTGCGTAGATATCATCTCTTTGTGACTGATAAATTATCTCCCCGTCATGCTCCAGCCCCAGCCAGTTAAACGCTTTTACAATTGCCTCTGCCGCCTCCTGTGAGTTTCTTGCTTTGTCCGTATCCTCAATGCGAAGAAGAAATTTACCGCCGTTTTTTCTAGCCCACAGATATGAAAAAAGAGCTGTTCTTAAACCGCCGATGTGTAGATAGCCTGTTGGACTTGGAGCAAAGCGAGTGACAACCATAAAAAGCCTTTATAAAATAGTTACCGAATTTTAGGCTATCATTTGTTAAAAGCGGGTAAAATACCATTTTTAATTTATAGGAAAACAAAATGTATAAAATATTTTTATCTCTTTTTTCATCTCTTTTTTTTGGTGCGCTCTTAAGCGCAGAGCTTGTTAGCGGGGTTAGCGTTGTAGTAAAAGGGGAGGCAATAACTCTTTATGACATTAAAGAAGAGATGCGGATATCCAATGTTGATGCGGCTGCCGCAACTGATGTTTTGATACGAAAAAAGCTTGAAGCCTTAGAGATTAAAGAGAGAAAAATAAGCGTCACAAGCAGTGAAGTTTATGATGATATTAAAAAAGTTGCAGCTGCAAACAAGATGAGTGTAGATGAGTTTTATGAGGCTGTAAGAGAGTCAAACGGGCTTAGCTCTGCCGAGTTTAAAGAGAAGACAAAAGAGAAGATTCTATCTCAAAAGCTCTACTCGGCGATAGCATACTCATCGGTGGAGGCTCCGGTTGAAGATGAGATTAAAGAGTATTATGAACTTCATAAAGAGGATTTTTCACGCCCAACTGCTTTTAAGGCTACCGTGTACACTTCAAAAGCCAAAGAGATTCTCCAGAAAAAAATAAGCACCCCTGTTTTTAACTCTAATGAGATAAAAATAGAGGAGCAGATATTTCCATACGATAGAATCTCTCCTGAACTTGCGCAGCTTTTAGAAAAAACAGAGATAAATAGTTTCACCCCAATTATTTTAGATAACAAAGGCTCTTTTGTCAGCTTCTATCTAAAAGAGGTTCAAAAGCCAAGCAAGAGCGGTTATGATGCGGTAAAAGAGCAGATAGTAAATCTGATAATGGGGCAAAAAAGAGAGCAGGTTCTAAGCGATTATTTTGCAAGATTAAGAGGTAACGCAGATATTCAAATTATTAGAAAAGCCGAGTAGATGTTAAGCGATGAAAATTTTATAAACATAGCGCAAGAGATAGCGACCGCTTCAAAGTGTGTCTCTAAACAGGTCGGCGCTGTAATCGTAAAAGACGGAAGAATTTTAAGTACCGGCTATAACGGCACACCGGCCGGATATATAAACTGCCGCGAACATTGGAGCGGCGAATATACTTCAGAACATCATGAGTGGTCAAAAACTTACGAGATACACTCAGAGATGAATGCGATTATCTGGGCGGCAAGAAAAGGAATCAGCGTAGAGGGTGCTACGATATATGTAACACTTGAGCCTTGCAGCGAGTGCAGTAAAAACATCATAGCAAGCGGGATTAAGCGTATAGTTTATCTAAAACCGTACGAGCATAACCACTCCGCTACAATCTCAAAATTTATTATAGATAATGGCGTAAGCATCGAAATGCTTAGCAAAAAAGAGTAGAAAATGAACGAACAAAAAGAGTTAGAAGCAGAAATAGGCAGACATCTTATGCAGCCTGAAAATTACGGAAAGCTTGAAGATGCCGATTGTATCGGAGTCGGGATAGACCACGCTACGAAGAGTTATGTTATTATGTATATCAAAAGAGATGATAACTCCATAAAAGATGTAATGTTCGGCACAAATGGCACGCAGGATACGACTACGTTAGGCTCACTTTTTACAGAGATGATAAAAGGCGACAAAATAGAGGACGCGATAGAGACGACCTCTGCGCTGGAGAAAGATTTGCAGGCAAGTTATGCAGCCATACCTGCTCCAAAGGTTGATGCTACAAAGCCGGAGGGTGAGCAGGTTGAGCGCGTATCAACAGAACATCAAGACAGTGCAAATATGGTGCTTACCGCATTTCGAGCAGCAATGCGTCACTACGACCGCAAACAGAGCGGTATAGAAGAGGAGCAGTTTGAGATGAGTATAGTTAAAACTTGTCCATACTCTACAACAGAGTGCCATTTTGTCACAAAAGAGAAAAAAAACTCTTAGCTCTTTAAAAATTCTGCAATTTTTTCGACAGGTCTGCCGATAATTGCTCTGTCCCCCTTGATTATGATTGGGCGCTCTATTAGTTTCGGGTGTTTTGCCATCGCTCGAATGAGAGCGTCGTCATCAAGCTCATTTTGTAAATTCAGCTCTTTATAGATATCCTCTTTTGTTCTCATAAGCTCTCTTGGCGCAATGTCGAGCATTTTTAAGATAGCTTTTATTTTTTTTACATCAGGTTTTTCTTCCAAATATTTTATTATTTTAGCTTCGCATTTATTCTCCTGAAGTATCTCCATAGCTTCTCGTGATTTTGAGCATTTTGGGTTGTGCCATATTTTTACTTCTTGCATTTTGACCTCTTTTTTGTCGGTATTTTACACTATAATCCAAAAATAAAAAATTTTTACGAGGTGAGTTTATGGTAGATGTAGTGCTTTATGTTCATATATTGGGGGCGACTGCTTGGATTGGAGGGTCGTTGCTTTTGTTTGCTCTTGGCATACTGCTAAAAGGCAAAGAGGCGCAGGCGCAGACGTATGAGTATCTGGGACCGCTTTATGGATATTTTGAGACTTTTTGGTTGGTAGTTTTGCTAAGTACGGGAACATTCCTCTTTTTCAATTTTAATCTTATCTCAGTACTAACGCTGGATATAAACGAATCAACACTCGGGTATATGATGAGCAATAAACTCTTTTTTGTTGCTACGATAACACTCTTAACAATTATTCATATGAGAATTGCGCTAAAGACGCACAAGGGCGAACGCACAACCGTTCAAAAGATTGTATCGCGCGCCAGCTCTATGATGATATTTATTTTAAATCTTATTGTGCTTTGGTATGCGATGCAGTTAAGACACATCCTCTCCTAGAGAGGAGTTATTAGAAAAGTTTTGTAAATTTTTTTAAAAGTTTATATATTTGGCACCCTATGCAGTAGTTAAAAGCGACCTCTAAAAACGCGCAGATTGCAAGCACGGCAACGACTAAAACGGCAGCAAGCGCTTCTCCCAGTAGAAACATCATAAAAGAGATAAGAACAAACACAAAACCCATCTTAAGAGCAAACTCTTTTGGTCCAGCATCAATCTCCTCTTTTTTTAGATTTAGAGTTTTTGCGATAAATCTTGCCAGATGAAAGAGAGGGCTTGCATTTTTGTAGCCCAAAGCGCGTACCAAGAAATCATAGAACAGAAGCGTTAAAAGCGAGAGTTGTTGAGATATTATAAACATAACCCCTATCGCAGAGACCAAGCCAGCCATAACTCTGACTACGTTTTGATCAACTTTTTTAAATATTACCGGACAAGACCCCATATGTTTTTTTCCCTTTATATTGAGTAGTTTAAAAATTGATTTTGATACTTGGCGAGTTTTGTAATATTTATGTCAAAAATATTTTTTACGCTCTCTCTCGCATCTTCAAAAAATAGATTTATAATCGGATGCTCAATATTTGCATCAACAATTTTAAGATCATCTTCGAGTGCGACTAATATCTCTAACACTTTGATATCTTCAGCGGGGCGTGCCAAAACATAACCGCCTTTTGCGCCCCTTACGCTTTTTACAATCCCAGCGCGTCTCAGTTTTCCAAGCAACTGTTCAAGATAATTTTGAGGGATTTTGGCATTTTGTGCTATCTCTTTTATCTGCATCACAGAGTTGTCTTTGTGTTTGCTAAGCTCGCAAATCGCGGCAAGACCGTAACTTCCCTTGGTAGATATAAGTGGCATAGCAGCTCCGTTTAAAGATATATCAAAAAGAATTATACTTTTTTTTTAAAATAATGTAAAGTGATTTACTTGTATTTAAATATAAATTTTTTATTTAGACAAAAGCCCTGTTTATCGGGATAAATATATAATCTTGATTAATACAGTATTGTATAACACAACAAAATTGCTTGACATTATTTTTGAAACTGATTATACTTTCGCCAAATAAATAAAAATCGGAGAAAAATTAACATGTCACAAACTAAAAATGAAACAAAAAAACTTGTTTGCAAGAATCAGAGTCGCGTACACGCAGGGCTTTTGGTTGTATTGATGGGTGCCTATCTACTTAGCGCAAATGTAGCTGTTTTATATATTTTGGTTTATGACTTTTTAATGAGAATATATATGGCACCGCATATGAGTCCTATATATTTAATCTCTACTTTTTTAGTCAAGATTATAGGGGCAAAAGAGAAACTTACGGATGAGAATGCAAAAGAGTTTGCTTCTCATGTGGGATTGACGCTTCTTTTTGCATCACTTGGCGCAGAGCTATTAAATGAGACAACGGCCGCCTTTTTGCTGGTTGGATTTTTGAGTGTTTGGAAGATAGCAGAAGCTACAAAAGAGTTCTGTTTCGCGTGTAAATTTTACGAGCTGCTAAAGAGCAGAAATATTGAGCTGGAATCACTATGAATTATGTAATAAGTATAGTTTTGGGCTCTGTAACAGGGAGCATAGATGCAGGAAAAGGCATATAGGTCGGTTATTAAGACCATCTCGTGGAGAACGCTCGGGACAATCGATACGATGGTTATCTCATACATTGTAACCGGCAACTTGGTTATGGCGGCTTCAATCGGCTCCATAGAGGTTGTTACAAAAATGGTTTTGTACTACTACCATGAGAGAGCGTGGAACAAGATAGATATTGGCAGGCATAAAGCAGTTGCCAATGATTTTCATATATAGGAAGAGGATATTATGAGAGAGAAGATAAAAGAGTTAAACGAAAAGTTTAAAGATAAGGATACAAAAGAGCTGCTGGAATATTTTTTAAAAAAGTACAGAGGTAAAATTGCATTTTCTTCAAGCTTTGGAGCTGAAGATCAGGTTCTGACCGACTTGATTTTAAAAATAGACGCAAATGCAAAGATATTTACGCTCGATACGGGAAGGCTTCCATACGAAACATACGATGTGATGGATAGAACAAATTTAAAATATCAAACAAAAATAAGAGTCTATTTTCCTCGCAGCAAAGATGTTGAAAAACTCTATCAAGAGCAGGGAATCAACGGATTTTATGAATCCATAGAGAATAGAAAAGAGTGCTGTTACGCTAGGAAAATCGTGCCTCTCAAGAGAGCTCTAAACGGTGTAGATGTCTGGATAACAGGTCTTAGAGCCGAGCAGAGTTCTACAAGAGAGCTGATGCAGCTTTTTGAGTGGGATGAGGGAAACAGAGTTATAAAACTAAACCCGCTTATTTTGTGGAGCGAGAGCGATGTCTGGGACTACATCAGAGAAAACGGCGTCCCGTATAACGCTCTGCATGATAAAGGATACCCGAGCATAGGATGCGCGCCGTGTACAAGAGCCGTGGAGAGCGGTGCGGATATACGAAGCGGCAGGTGGTGGTGGGAGAGCCCCGAACATAAAGAGTGCGGGTTGCACATAAAGGAGAAAAAGTGATAGATACAAAGAGATTAACGCATTTAAAACAGCTAGAGGCCGAATCGATTCATATACTGCGAGAAGTGGTTGCGGAGTTTGACAATCCCGTGATGATGTACTCTGTCGGCAAAGACTCTGCCGTTATGCTTCATCTCGCACTCAAGGCTTTTTTTCCCGCAAAACTGCCGTTTGCGCTTCTGCATGTAGATACCAGATGGAAATTTAAAGAGATGATTGAGTTTCGGGATAAAAGGGCAAAAGAGGAGGGCTTTGAGCTTTTAGTTCATACTAACCCTGAGGGGATAGAGAGAGATATCAACCCGTTTGTTCACGGTTCGGCGGTCCACACTGACATCATGAAAACAGAGGGTTTGAAACAGGCACTAAACAAGTACAAGTTTGATGCGGTGTTTGGCGGAGCAAGACGCGATGAGGAGAAGAGTCGCGCAAAAGAGAGAATCTACTCTTTTAGAGATAAAAACCATAGATGGGACCCAAAAAACCAGAGACCTGAGCTGTGGAATATCTACAATGCAAGAGTCCATAAGGGTGAGAGCATAAGGGTTTTTCCGCTCTCAAACTGGACGGAGCTTGACATCTGGCAATATATCTACTTAGAGCATATCCCGATAGTTCCGCTCTATTTTGCCAAAAAAAGACCGGTAGTTGAGAGAGACGGGGTTAAGATAATGGTTGATGATGAGAGAATGCCGATAGCCGAGGGAGAGGAGATAAAAGAGGAGATGGTGCGCTTTAGAACTTTGGGCTGTTACCCTCTGACGGGTGCGGTTGAATCACATGCAACAACGCTGAGCGAGGTTATCCAAGAGATGCTTTTAACCAAAACAAGCGAGAGACAGGGGCGGGTAATCGACAACGACTCATCCGGTTCAATGGAGAAGAAAAAAATAGAGGGGTATTTTTAAGATGTCAATTTTAGAGAGAAAAATAGCAACTGATATAGAGAGTTATTTAAGGGAGCATGAGAATAAGCAACTGCTTAGATTTATTACGTGCGGAAGCGTAGATGATGGCAAAAGCACTCTGATTGGGAGGCTTTTGCATGACTCAAAGATGATTTTTGAGGATCAGCTGGCAAGTATTAAAAAAGATAGTAAAAAGAGCGGAACGACGGATGGCGAGTTTGATTTGGCACTTTTAGTTGACGGTTTGCAAAGCGAGAGGGAGCAGGGGATTACAATCGATGTTGCCTACAGGTACTTTACAACCGATAAGCGAAAGTTCATCATTGCGGACACTCCAGGGCATGAGCAATACACGAGAAATATGGCGACCGGAGCTAGCACAGCGGATTTGGCAATAATCTTAATAGATGCAAGGTACGGGATTCAGACACAGACACGAAGGCACTCTTTTATAGCAAAACTGCTTGGGATTAAGCATATAGTAGTTGCGATAAACAAGATGGATTTGGTCGGTTTTAGCCAAGAGGTTTATGAGGATATATCAAGGCATTATCTCTCGTTTGCAAAAGAGGTAGGGCTTAGCGAGGATATTACCTTGATTCCGCTCTCTGCTTTAAACGGGGACAATGTGGTAGAAGCAAGCCAAAAAACACCGTGGTATAAAGGCGAGACGCTTTTGCATCTTTTAGAAAATATTGAGATAGAGAACGACAGAGATTTGGTTCATTTCAGACTTCCGATACAGTATGTAAACAGACCCAATCTTGACTTTAGAGGATACTGCGGGACAATCTCTTCGGGTGTTATAAGTGTGGGAGACGGTGTTACAGTTTTGCCCTCTAAAAAAAGTTCTAAAGTAAAAGAGATTGTGACTTATGACGGCAATTTAGAGTATGCATATGCGCAGCAGGCTATCACGCTGACACTTGAAGACGAGATAGATATAAGCCGCGGAGATATTATCGTAAAGAGTGATGAACAACCAGACAGCGCTGATATTTTTGATGTAAATATAGTCTGGATGAGTGAAGAGCCGCTGCTTAAACACAAGCAATACTTTATAAAACGCGCTTCATCGCTGAGTGTTGGAAGCATAGATAAATTTTATTATAAAACGGATGTAAATACGCTGGAGAAACAGAGTGCAAATCTGCTTAATATAAATGAGATAGGGTATGCGAAATTGGATTTAGAGAGCTCTTTGGCGTATGACCCGTACATTAAAAACAAGGCGATGGGAAGTTTTATAATCATAGACAGGGTTACAAACAACACGGTCGGAGCCGGAATGATTGTTCAAAAATCAGATGAGGTGTCAAAAGTAAAAGCTTCCGAGTATGGAGAGTTTGAGGCGGAGTTAAATGCACTGATCAGAAAACATTTTCCTCATTGGGAAGCAAAAGAGATTTTTTAGGAAAAGAAGATGTCAAAAGAGACAAAAGCACAGAGGGTTGAGCGGATAAAGAGAGAAAAAGACGGCTTGGATGTCTTAGAGGATATCTACCGTTATGCAAAGAGCGGCGGGGAGATTGACCCCGAAGATATAGACAGATTTAAGTGGTACGGATTATATACCCAAATAGAAATCTTCAAGGCAAAGATGACGACACGCTCTACTTTATGCTAAGGGTTAAGCTAGAGGGCGGCAGGCTCGATTTAAAACAGCTTGAAGCGGCTCTAGAGATTTCAAAGAGGTATGCAAGAGGCACGGCGGACTTTACGACAAGACAGGATTTGCAGTTTCACTATATAAAAGCAGAGGATTTACCGGCAATTTTTGCAAAGTTAGATGAGGTGGGTTTAACTACCGCTTTTGCGGCGGGTGATGTTGCCAGAAATGTGGTTACATGCCCGGTTAGCGATGTCGATAGAGAGCGCATTTATGATGTGGAGGAGATAACAAAAGAGGTTAACGGCTATTTTGACGCAAACAGAGAGATATCGAACCTTCCGCGAAAATACAAGGTGGGTATCAGCGGCTGTTCCAAACATTGCACATCCCATGAGATACAGGATTTGAGTTTTAACGCAAAAAAAAGCGCCGACGACAAAATACTCTTTGATGTCAGCGTGGGCGGAGGTTTGGCATCAAACAAGCGCATAGCTTCTCATCTCGGTTATGTAGAGCCTTATCAGGTTTTAGCCCTCACGCGGGCGGTTACGGAGATTTACAGAGATTACGGCAACAGGGAGAACAGAAGCAGGGCGAGACTCGGGCATCTGCTGGACTTAATGGGGATAGAGAAGTTTATGGAAATATTACACTCAAAAACAGGGTTTTTACTTCAACAGGGCGATGTACAATTCTACACGCCTTATGCAAAAAGGGAGCATTTCGGTATTCACGAGAGCACAAATGTGGGCAGAAGCTATATCGGCTGTGCAATTAACGGCGGGAAAATAGGAGCCGATGGGTTGGAGGTGCTTCTAAAAATAGCTAAAAAATATGATATTACGGCCATAAGGGCGACGACAACGCAGAATTTTGTCATTACCGATTTGCCGAGCGAAAATGCACTCTTAGCGGCAAAAGAGCTCGAAACCATAAGTATTGATGTTAATCCATCTCCTTTTAAGGCAAGAACGCTCTCTTGTACCGGTCTTAATTTTTGCAAATACGGTGTCTCAGAGACAAAAGATTTGGCGACAAAGCTGGTGGAACATCTGGAGAGAAAATTTCCGCATTTTGAGGAGCGTCTCTCTTTCAGCGTCAACGGATGTCCAAACTCATGCGCACATCCCCATATCGTTGATATAGGATTATTGGGATGTAAAGTAAAACATAAGAGCGAACTTGTTTCAGGTTTTGAGCTTATTTTAGGTGGCAACTTGGAGGGAGAGAAGAGCAGTTTTGGCAAAAAAACAGGCATTAAGTTTGTCGCAGAC
The DNA here is from genome assembly GCA_027448805.1 of Sulfurimonas sp. Lineage (GTDB taxonomy): Bacteria > Campylobacterota > Campylobacteria > Campylobacterales > Sulfurimonadaceae > Sulfurimonas. The sequence goes on from DAIDMU010000083.1 coordinate 28,932, forward strand.
GATGCCATTAGGGTTGTAGAGAGCATAATCGAGAGCTATCAAGGCAGCCACTATAAAAATTTTTATGATTATGCCTTCGGAGTAATTTACAGGTAGAGAAAGTTTTGCAAAAATTAAGAGCCGATGAATATTTACAACTGTACAATTTAACAAAAGCTTATTTCAAGGGCGTAGAATGGTTTATGAATTGTCAAATCCGGTTACAAAAACATTGATTGCACATCTAAGGGATCAAAGCAGCGACGCGCTTCGTTTTAGACATACTGTTGGCGAACTTACGAAGCAACTTATGTATGAGGCACTTAAAGAGCCTGTTTTAACGCAAAAGAGCATAACTACATGGCGCGGCAAAGAGAGTTATGAAGTTATTGACGAGGATAGTATAGTCGTTGCAACGGTTCTAAGAGCCGGCATGCCGATGCTAGACAGTGCTGTTGACCTTCTTCCAGGAGTATCTGCGGGATTTTTGGCTATGAAGAGGGATGAGACGACGCACAAGAGCGTTTTATACTACGACAGACTTCCAAACTGCAAGGGAAAGACCGTTATCTTGGTTGACCCGATGGTAGCCACCGGAGGTTCGATGATGGATGCGCTGGAGCTTATAAAAGGCAGAGAGCCGCTGAAAATAATCACGCTAAATATTATAGGCTCACCTGAGGGCTTGGAAAAAGTTAGCAAGGCGTATCCTGAAGTAGATATATACATTGCGCAGATAGATGAGCGCTTAAACAGTGACAAGTTCATCATTCCTGGGCTTGGGGACGCGGGTGACCGCTCTTACAACACCGTAAAACAGTAGATGACTCTAAACCTGCGTGGTAAAACCTCAAACGAGATACTCTGCATTTTTGAAGCTCTGCATCCAGAGGGCGGTGAAATAGTTGAGGCTGAGGTTTTGGAGGCCGATATAGCGACTATCGGCTACAAGGCTTTTGCAGATTTGGCACAGCTCTATTTTATGAAACTTCTTACCCCGATAAAAAAAGATGAAACAACAACAATATTGAGATTTCAAAAACTTTATCTTGAGAGCTCTTTTCACAAAGACGATGATAAAAGCAGTGAAAAGTATGGAGAGGGTAGCGACTTTTTTGCGATTGATAAAACTGCACAGTTTAGCTTTTTATACCACTACAAAAGGGCGCTTGAGTTTGTGAATATTAAAAGCAAAAAGAGGGTTTTAAACCTAGGCGTTAACCGCGGTGATGAGTTTGATGTAATAAAAAATATGCTCACGCGCGAGGAGTTTTGCACAACTAAATTTGTTGGAATTGACTACTCTGCTTCGGCAATAGAGTACGCAAAAAAAGAGTTTTCACAATACGAAAATGTTGAGTTCTTTTGCCACGATATAAACTCTCTTGAGGAGCTTGAGTTAGGAAGATTTGACTTAATTATCTCCATCGGCACGCTGCAGAGTTCAAACATAGATTTTAACGCCGCTTTTATGTCCATATATCAAAACTATTTAGCAAGCGGCGGTGCGATGATACTCGGTTTTCCAAATTGCAGATGGATAGACGGCGAGATGATTTACGGTGCAAAAGCTCCAAATTATAGCTTTAGCGAGCTAAGTCTTGTTTTAAAAGACATACATTTTTGCAAAAAATATCTCCAACAAAAAAAGTACAGAGCGATAGTGACTGGAAAGGATTATCTCTTTTTGAGTGCGAGAAAAATTGGTTAAAAATCTTGTATGTTATTTGTTTTGGATATAATTTTTTAATTAAAAATCTTTGAAGGCCCATATATGATTTACAATAATATGATTTTAGGAAATGAGCTCTTTCAAAAGAGTTATTTTAAGGCTTATGAGAAAGAATTTTTAGAGTTGGCCAAGAAAGGCCAAACACCAAAAGCTTTATATATAGGCTGTTCTGATTCCAGAGTTGTGCCGGATTTAATGACAAGCAGCGCTCCTGGGGATTTGTTTGTTGTTAGAAATATCGGTAACTTTGTTGCACCATATAAACCGGATGAAGATTTTCACTCAACAGCGTCAGCAATTGAGTACGCCGTATCTGTTTTAAATGTAAAAAATATTATTGTGTGCGGGCACACAAAATGTGGAGCAATAGAGGCAATCCATACTAAAAGCTGTGCAACCGACCCTGAACTTGTCCACACTAAGACATGGCTTACTCTTGGAGACAGCGCGAAATCGCAGGCAATCTTGGCTCTTGGTTTAAACGCGGATAAAGAGGTTTTGTATCGTCTTACAGAGAAGCTCTCTGTTATCTCTCAACTTGAGAATCTTTTGACATATCCATCAGTCAGCAAAAGAGTTGATAGCGGTGAGATAGCTATTCACGGTTGGGTTTATGATATAGAGAGCGGCGAGATAGAGTATTATGACCCTGAAATCTCACAGTTTCTTCCGCTTAGCTCACTTAAAGTTGAAGCTTAAAGCAGCCACTTCTTTATCCAAACGCTAAGAACGTATAGCCCCCATACATGCTGCTTAAAGCCTCCGCTTGAGGCTTTTTGTATATACTCTTCAAGAACCTCTTTTTTAAATATCCCGCTTTTTTCGTTTACCTCTTTTATGAGAGCAATTTTTTTGCTCTCTATCAGATATTCCATATATGGGTTAGAGAATCCCTTCTTCTTGCGTGAGATTGTTTTTTCGCCAAGATACGGCTTTGCGATGGACTTTAGAAGCGACTTTGTAATGCCATCTTCATATCTTAACTTTGGGTCAATGCTAAAGACGGCAGATGCCAACTTATGGTCTAAAAATGGGGTGCGCGATTCTATGGAGTGTGCCATGCTGACACGGTCGAGTTTTGTTAAAAAGTGCTCCGCTTGAAAAATATTCAAATCTATATAGCTGTACCAGATACTCTCATCGCTGTGCTGCGAAGAGTCAAATTTATCGCGATACTTTTTTATATATTTGAGTGATTCATTGTCCCTGACATTTCTTCTCATAGCCACGTTTTTTTGCAAATCACTAAAGCTCTCTCCTGTTGTTCGAAACAAAAGTGTGTCATCAAAGACCCTCTTGTAGCGCTCCCACTCCCTGTTCATCGAGAAATTGGAGTGAAAATAGTTGCTTAGCCAGTTTTTGTTTTTAAGCTTTGTAAGTGACTGCACATCCAGAAATTCAAAATATTGCCTATATCCAAGAAATAGCTCATCGCTCCCCTCACCGCTTAAGACCACTTTGTAACCGTCTTTTTTTATTTGTTCAAAAAGCAGGTAGAGCGGGACTGCCGCTGGGTCGTTTAGAGGTTCGTCAAGTGCATCTAAAATTCTGTCGCTGGCGTCGATAAACTCGTTTTGCGAAATCTCTATCTCTTTGTTTGGTATCCCTAAAAACTCCGCGCTCTCTTTGGCGTTTTGTCTCTCGTCATACTTTGCAAAATTTTTGTATCCCAAAGTATATGTCTGCAGTTTTGTGCCGTTTTTTATGGCAAGTGCATTTATAAGCGCGCTGTCTATGCCGCCAGAGAGTAGCGATGCCATCGGGACATCTGCGCTTAGTCTGATGTTCATAGACTCTTGCAGAAGATTTTCCAATATCTCTATTGCTTCGTCTTTGTTTGTGATGAGGTTTGGTTTGGCATCAAGCAGGTCAAAATATCGCTTGACCTCTGCGTGCCCATCTTTGAATCTAAGATACTCTCCCGCCGCTAACTTTTTAATATTTTTGAAAAAAGTAAAAGGAGGTGTTGGAGCTAAAAATGAGAGGTAGCTAAGAAGCGCATCTTCATCCATCTCAATTTTCTGTAAAAAGGGCGTAAGCGCTTTTATCTCGGAAGCGAAGATAAAAGATTTGCCATGGAGGTAAAAGAGCGGCTTTTTGCCTAGCCTGTCACGAAAAAGGTAGAGCGTCTCATCATCAAGAAGCGCAATAGCAAACATACCGCGCAGGTGAGAGACAAAATCAACCCCCCACTTCAGATACGCTGCGATGATAACCTCGCTATCACTCTTGGTTTTAAAATCAAACATATTTTTTAGCTCATCTCGAAGCTCTTTGAAGTTGTAAATCTCTCCGTTAAAAGAGAGCAGAATCTTCTCATGGGAGAGCGGCTGGTTTGAGCGGGAGTGCGTGTCTGTTATGCCGAGGCGCTGATGCGCAAAAAAGAGATTTTCTCTCTCAACAACTCCGCAAAAGTCGGGTCCTCTGTGGGCAAGTTTGCCAAGAGCAATTCTTGCAATTTTGGCGTCATATTCGCCTAAAATCCCAAAAACAGCACACATCAGAGAGCCTCTTTTAGAAAAAGAACAGTTATGTCGTCTTGCATGTAGTCATCTCGTAAAATTATTTTTTTAACGCCAAGCTCTTTTGCCATCTGCTCTATCTTAGAAGTTGTGATGTAGTTGTATGTTTCGCTTTTCTTCTCTCCGTGAAGCACGTTAAATATAAAACCGACTCTGCAGGCGCTAAAACAGTTGCGTACAAAGAGGTGCGTTTCAAACTCTTCGAGCACATTCATAGCTCCGCTGCAGACATAGTAATCAGCCATCGGAAGCTTGTCTTTACAAATATCGGCTATAACTATCTCACAGCCCGTTCTATCACTTGCGATGGAGTACATATCGCTAAGAGAGTCTATGCCGATATACTCTTTTGGCGCTCTTTTCTTTTTTAACATGTAGAGGTACAAATCGCCAAATCCGCATCCGGCATCAGCAATACTATATTGGCTAATATCATCTGGTAGCATCTCTAGGATAATGTCAAATCTCATCTTTTGAGACTCTTTTGAGTGCCAGTTCACCCCTTTTGCGGTTATGCCGTATTTGTCTATGGCTGATGAGTAGAATTTTTGGCTATCAACACGAGGCATGGCTTTTCCAGATACAAAGATTTAGTTTGCAAATTATAGTACAAAAGATATTTATTTTATTGTGTTAGAATATATCCAACTAATTATAAGGATTTATTATGAGCCATATCTACAATCTTGCGATAATAGGCGCCGGTCCTGCGGGGATTGCAACGGCGGTAGAGAGTTATTTGCAAGGCATCAGAGATATCATATTGCTTGAAAAAGACCAAAACCACAACTCTACGATACGCAAATATTACAAGGACAACAAAAGAGTAGATAAGGATTGGAAGGGTCAAAAAGTCGAGCTTGACGGCAGAATCTACTTTGTTGACGGAACCAAAGAGACAACACTGGACTTTTTTGATGAGATTTTGGCAAACCACTCGGTTGAGCTTAAAACCCACACCGAGGTTCAAAAGATAGAGAAAAGAGAAGAGAGTGGCAAAGAGCCATATTTCGAGGTTTTTGTCGCAGGCAGCAGCATAATGGCAAAAAATGTCGTCGTAACGATAGGCAGAATGGGCAAGCCTAACAAACCGGAGTACAAGATAGCAACTGAGATTAAAAGCAGGGTAGGGTTTACGCTTGATGGCTGCGTTGGCGGTGAGAAAGTTCTGGTTGTTGGCGGCGGCGACAGTGCGATTGAGTATGCGGTCGATTTAAGTGCCAAAAACGAGGTTTGCATCTGTTACAGAAGAGAGACTTTCAGGCGTGCAAATCCCACAAACCAGCGCGACATTGCAAACGCGATAATACATAAAGAGGTAGAGCCGATTTTAGGTATAGATATAGTATCGCTTGAGAGTGACGAGGGCAGGGTCAAAGTTATATTTAACGATATAGAGCCTCGCACATTCGACAGGGTAATTTATGCAATCGGCGGTACTACGCCAAGTGCGTTTTTGGCAAGTTCTGGCATAAAAGAGGAGGACGGCAAGCCTGTCCATGATGAGAATTACGAGACGAATATTAAAGGGCTTTTTGTAGCCGGAGATATAACGCAAGAGTCCGGCGGGAGCATCGCTCTTGGTTTAAACCACGGATACGCCATCGCTTGTTATATTCAGAAAAATCACAACTAGGTGACTATTTTAGCTTTTGCAAAAGATTTAGGAACTCTATCTTGTTGGAGAAGCCCACGCTTTGGTGAAGAATCTCCTCTTTTTGCGGAATTATAAAATAGGTTGTGGGAACTATGGGTGTGTCCAGATATTTTGGAAAGTTTCCCTCTTCTTTATTGATAATCAGAGGGATATATTTAGATTTAATGGCACTGTCTACGTTTTTATCAACAAGTGTTTTGTTTTCAAACTTGGTGCACCAAGGACAGTAGTTGGTTATCATTAAAACCATAAGGTTCTTTTTTTCTTTTTTTGCTTTGTTTAGCGCTGTTTCATACTCTGTCTCATATGACATCTTTTTTGCAAACTCTTTGTACCCCTCCGCAAAAACAAGAGTGCACATGAGCAGAAGTATTACTGTTTTTTTCATAAATTATCCTCAATATATTGTGCAGCAAAAACTTCAAGCAGCTCTTCTGCGTTGCCTAGCAAATCATCCTCTAGTTCTTCGACAACGAAGATACGGCTGCTCATGTATGATACTACAAAAATCTCCTCTTTAGTGTCAAGTCTGATGGCATTTTCACCAAGCATAAGGTCCATTTTTAGAGCAATTGTGTCGCCTACGCCGATAAAGCTTATGAGAAATGCAAGTGATCTTGAGGAGAAGTTTTTTGTCTCAACACCAAGCTTTGCAGACTTTTTGGCCATCATATCCAGTATAATCTGTTTATATTTTGTATCTATTTTGTCTGTGTTAATCTCAACAACAGGATAGTAGCTCTTTACACCGCTTAAAACAAACGGTGTCTGGGCATAAATAGATACCGCCAAGATGGATAGAAGCAAAAATATTTTAACTGTTTTCATTTTATAATTGCCTTGTCCCTTTCGCTCATCTCTCCATCCTCAGTTGCCAAAATCAGCTCTATTTCGCAATGCAGATATTCAGAAGTTGAAAGCGGTGTAGAATTTTTATCTTCAAATGCCGCCACTTTTGCATTTTTTACGATGTCATCAAGCAGGGAAACCGCTGGAGTTTTAGTAGATGATGAGCCTCTTAATTTGGAGTTTAGATAGATATTTAGCGTGGTGGCTACTTTCTCGCCAAGCAGAGGATATTGGGCTAAAAGTCCATCTTTATCGATTGTTCTGCTTGCCTCTAACACCTCTTGTATAGAGTCTCTGGCAAGTTGCAGTAAAACAGAACGAGACATTCAAAACTCCTAAAATATTAGATTTGATATATTATACTCTTTTGTCTTGGAGTTTTTATTTTACAGCTTTTGCCACATTTAGGTTTAGGTTTTTTAGCATCTCCAAATCCTTGCTCATAGCCCGTCCGGCCGTTGTAAGGTAATTTCCTATGACGATGGAGTTGGCACCGTGAGAAAAAATTTCATTTTGTCTCTCTCCAAACATAACTTCTCTGCCTCCTGCAACCATAATCCTCTCTGCATTAGGAATCATCTCCCTTGTCAGCTTTATTAGTTCAAACGCCTCTTCAATAGTCAGCGAATTTGGTTTTAGCTCCAATGCTATATTGTGATGGTAAAAATTTATGGGGACTGATGTCGGATTTAGGGATTTTAGTGATTCAAGCATTGAGATTCTATCCCCTTGGCTCTCTCCAAGACCGAAAATGCCGCCGCTTATAAGAACCAGCCCCGCCTCGTTTACATTTTGACATGTAGCATATCTCTCACTCCAAGAGTGGGTTGTGCAGATTTGGTCATAAAACTCTTTAGAAGTTTCAAGATTATGGTTATAAGCTTTTATGCCAGCTTTCTTTAGAGTTAAAAGCTGCTCGAGAGTTGCCGTTCCGTTGCAGGCGATAAGACGAAGACTGGGCACCTCTTTTGTTAAAACTTCTGCAACAGAGCAGACAAAAGAGAGAGTTTTATCATTCAGCCCTTTATCGGCGCTAACCAGACAAAAGCCCAAAGCACCGCTCTCATAGGCTGCCTTTGCTTCTTTTAGGATAACTTCCATATCTTTTTGTTTGTAACGCTCAATATCTGCTTTATATCTTACGCTTTGAGAACAAAATTTGCAATCCTCATTGCATGTACCGCTGTTTATATTGCATATTGAACATAAAAAAATCTCTTTATTCACTTTTTATCTCTTGCGTATCTAATCTCTTCTTTTTCTATAACTTCGCTTTTTCTGACCCTTGTGTACTTGGTTACTATAAACATCTCTTCAATTATCTCCAGCATTGCCCACTCTGAGACAGGTTTGTTTCTGGCACATACCTCACCGGAGTTTATGAACAGAGTGTTATTTATAAATTCTGATGAAAATTCATGTGTATGGCCGGATATTATAACATCTGCATCTGGCGACATGTAAAAAGGAAGATGCATAAGTTTAAATTTAGTATCTGCTATTTTAAAGTAGTGGGGCTCTTGAACTAAGTTGAAGCTGCCGTGATGAGAAGCCAGATGAGAATCGTTGTTTCCATAAACGGCTACATATTTAAGAGAGCCGTTATGGAGAATTTCAAGAGTTTCAAGTTCGACTATATCGCCGGCATGAACTATAAATTCAGCACCGTCTCTTACTAAAGTCTCTATCGCGCGTGCTGCCTTTTTAACCTTAGTGTGCGTGTCTGAAATAATGCCTATTTTCATAACTGCTGCCTATTTTATCTCTTCTGCTGGTGTTCTTGTTTTACACTTTATGCACTCATAGACTTCTTTGCCTCTGTAAACCCTTTTTGCCAAAGCACCGTCACAGCCTTTTTCTTTGCATTTTATGGTTGATGGTTCAAACTTAGAGATAAATTTACATTTTGGATAGGCGGCACATCCCCAAAATGGACCTCGCCTTGAGTTTTTAAGGCTTATTTTGCCGCCGCAATCAGGGCACGGAGTAAGACTTATTTTCTCCTCAATGTTCATACTTTTTGTATTTTTACACTCAGGATAGCCGCTGCATGCTAAAAATTGACCGTTTCTGCCGTTTTTAACTACCATCTCTTTTCCGCATTTATCGCATATCTCATCACTTGATTCAGAGGCTGTCTGCTCTTTTGCTTCTTTATCGCCCTCTACCTGTTCAGTATATTTACATTTTGGGAAACCGCTGCAAGCTATAAACTCTCCGAATCTGCCTGAGCGAAGAATAAGCTCCTCTCCACACTTGGGGCAGCCTCTGCCCAAAGGTTTTGCTGTTTTAAGAGATAGAATATTTGTTTTACCCTCTTCAACCTGCTCTAAAAACGGGAAATAAAAATCACTTAAAAGTTTTTGCCAATCATTCTCTCCCTCTGCAACTTCATCGAGCTTCTCTTCCATATTTGCCGTAAAAGAGACATCAACTATATTTGCAAAATTTTTCTCTAAAATTTCTGTAACAGTAAATGCCATCTCTGTCGGAATAATCTGCTTTTTCTCAATAGTCACATAGGTTCTGTTGCTTAGAGTAGCAATAGTCGGAGCATAAGTTGAAGGTCTTCCTATCCCCTCGCTCTCAAGCTTTTTGATTAGAGCTGCTTCCGAGTAGCGAGCAGGCGGTTCTGTAAAGTGTTGCTCTTGGTTTATTTTTTGTATCTCGGCTGTCTCGCCCTCTGTAAGAGAGGGAAGAAGTTTGTCTTTATCCTCTGCTCCTGTTAGCGCGTAAAAACCATCAAACGTAAGCTTGCGCCCGATTGCTCTATACTCGTTATTTGCTCCACTAAAGAGAATACTTTGCTGTTCAAATATAGCATCGTTCATTTGACAAACCATAAATCTCTCATAAATAAGACGGTAAAGTTTAATTTCATCTGGTTTTAAAAAGCTTTGCGCCACCTCTGGGGTAAACTGCAGCATTGTAGGACGGATTGCTTCGTGAGCTTCTTGTGCGCCCTTTGCCTTTTTGGTATAAACCTTAGGCTCATCCGGCAGATACTTTTTGCCAAATCTGCTCTCAATCACACCGCGAACTGCGGTAACCGCTTCGTG
>DAIDMU010000084.1 GCA_027448805.1 Sulfurimonas sp.
CCGTGAAAGAGTATGACGCCTACAACTACCAGCATGTATTTCCACAAGCCCAAAACAACATCGTACTCTTCCCACAGCCCGCCGCTGTCTCTAAACGTACTTATGCCAGACTCGGCACTTATCCCCGCACCGCTTAAAATCAAAACTTTTGCCACTTATATCTCTTTTGCGCTCTTTGCGAGTTTTGCCCAGGCAGATGCAGGTTCTGCGTCAATTGCCTCTTGATAAGCTTTTTTTGCCTCATCATCTTTCCAAAGCTTCTCAAGAACACTTCCTAGAAGGTACTTTTGTCTTGCTCTGTCATTCTTGTTCAGCTTTACTTTATCCAGAGATTTTATGGCTTCATATGCCCCGTTATAGTTTTCTTTATCCGTATATGCCTGATAGAGCGTAAACTCTACAAAAGGGCTCTGCACATTTGTTTTAGAAGTTTGCTGTATTTTCATAATCTTTTCGCCGTACTCGATTACCAGATTGTTATCTTTTTTATTGCTTCCTACAGCCATTACAGCCACATATCGCTCAATATCAAGATAATCATCTTTATAAACTTTTACGACATTTGCAATGGCCTCTATCATCTTGCTTGAATCTTCCAGTCTGTGGTATGTGTCAAACAGGTATCTGTAAACATCCGTGTAGGCTGAATTTTTATCACCCTCTATTAAAGTGATTAACTCCTTGGAAGCTTCTATAACATTGCTGTAATTTCCGGTAGCAAAATCGACTTTTATATATCTGTTTAGCCACTTTTTTCTCTGCTCTAAATCTTTTGATTTTAGATTTCTGTTTGCCATTTTTTTAGCAAGCCCAAAATCAGCACCCTTCATGGCGCACTCATAGATTCCGTCATCCCACTCAGCCGAGAGCTCTATCTTATATTTGGACGAAGTTACAAGCACCTTGTTGCACTCTTTAACCTTCAGCGCCTGTTTCATAACACCTATGGCGGCATCTTTAATCAACTTAGGTATATCACTATACTCAGCAGGGTCCAATTTAAGGAGTTTTGGCTCCATACTTAGAGCTTCGCCAAACATACCTTGTTCTATTAAAAGTTTTGCCTTCTCATATATAGCTTTGTTCCCGATGCTGTCACCTTTGTAATCGCCCATCAACTTATCATACGAAGTAAGTCTGGTTGTTGCATTTTCGTCATTAACATCGAAAAATAGCGAGTCTTTTGCAGCTTGCACATCTTCAATATATGTACCGTCTGGAAACAGTTCTATATACTTGTTTAAAGCGGCAAGAGCCTCTTTTTTCTTCTCTGATTTGCTCAACCATATACCGATGTTTTTTGAGAGCTCTTCGTACTCCTCATAACTTTTGTCGATATGCTCAAAGATTACTTTAGCAATAGCGGCTGCCGAGATATAGTCGCTATTGTCTAAAAATTCATACATTATATCGATTGAGGGTTGATACATCTCTTGAGAAAAATATTCAGGTTTTGCCGCTATCACTTTTTGAATATATCCGGCCGCTTCTTTAACTTTTGAACTTCCTACATGTATTTTTGCTAATTTAAAGGCAGCTTCTACCGCAACATCAACATCATCAGTCTCTTTTAGTGCCTTTTCATATAAAACTTGGGCTTTAGAGATGCTTCCTGCTGACTCTAGCACTTCAGCCATATAGATGTATCCCCACTTCGCATATACGGAGTCTGGATGCTCACTAAATAGCCTGTCAAAAAAGTATTCTGCATCACTGTTCAAACCGACTTTATTGTATGCTTTGGCAAGAAGCGATAAAACCTCTGCAACATTTTCATCAGATGAGTAATCTTTGAGATAATCCGTTGCTACCTCAATCACTTTATCGCTCTCTTGCAGTTTAGAGTAAACTCTGATTTTATAAAAAAGCAGCTCGGATCTAAACAACGAATTCGGATACTCTTTCATAACATCTTCGATTAGCTCCAGGGCAGGTTCGTAATTTTTCTCTTTATAGAGTTTTTTTATTTTTATATATTCGGTTACGTCACCCACTCTTTTGATATGAACGGGATTTCCTTTAATATCTAAACTCCCGACATAAGGGAGTTTGTCTTCACTGAGTGTAACCGGAAAATTTATTGAACCTTCCGAATTTTCATGTTTTTCCATAAAGGGAATCTTATCTTTGTAGCCAACAATCATCCAGTGGTTTGAGAGCTCAATATTTGAACTAAAGAGCGTCTCATCTTTTGTCAAATTAAAGACTATTGGATAAAGTTTCATTTTCTCAAATGGTTTAATAACCAAGAAAAAAGTATCTTTTTTTACCTCTGTGTTGATTTCAAAGAAGCTGTTTTGCAATTTTTGCAGTTTTTGAGACGGGGATTTGGGAAATGCGCAAACAATTTTTATGACAACTCCAAAATCATCCTTAAACTCTTGGCATAAAAATTTATCTTTATCGTTTAAGTGAAGTGTCGAGTATGCTTGGTGATTCTCTTTTGCGCCTTGGATGGAGATCTCAAGGGCAAAAAGATTGAGTGATAAAAAAATAAGAAGTATTGCCTTTAACAAATCAGATACCCCTTATTTTATATTTAATAGCCGCTACTGTAAACAAATGCCGTGACAAACTCTAAAAGTTGGTTTACCGCTAAAAAAGCAAATATAGTTCCCATCGCGGCGATACCGATAATTGTTTTAAGCGGCAGTGTGGCATTTGCCACATATACATGACCATTGTTTTGAACAATCGGCTCTTTCATAAACATATATACTATCAGTTTTAAATAGTAATAACCAGCTATCGCAGAGTTTAGTGCCATTATAAGTGCCAAAACGGTATATCCGCCTGTAACGGCCGAGCTAATCATATACATTTTACCCCAAAATAGAGCAAAAGGAGGTACTCCTGCCAAACTCAGCATAAACAGACCCATAATAGATGCGGCAATAGGAGATGTCTTAACCATTCCCGAAAACTTGTCGTAGCTGTGGTCTGACTGCTGATGAGCAGGAAGGTTTTTTTGTCGGCTTATCCATAGCATAGAGAATGAGCCGAGGTTTGTAAAGCTAAATAAAATCCAGTATAAAAAGAGTGCGCTGTTTGACTGTGTCGTACCGATTAAAATTGCAGCCATTACAAAACCTGCATGCGAGATTGAACTGTACGCAAGCATTCTCTTAACATCAGTCTGCACCAATGCCCAGACGTTTGCCATAGTCATAGTCATAACCACACCCATATAGAGAATAACCTCTAGCCAGACAACGCCGCTGTGGATTAAAAACTCAAAGAGTCTCATCGCTACAACGAATCCAGCTATCTTTGGAACAATTGACATATACCCTGCAAGTGCCGCCGATGAACCCTCGTAAACGTCAGGAGTCCATGTATGAAACGGAACCATAGAGAGCTTAAAGCCAAATGATGCAAGCAAGAAAACAACACCTACTAGCACAAAGCCTATATCTGCATAGCTGTTTGCCGCCAACACTTCAGCAATTTGGTTAATCTCAACCGAACCTGTAAGCGCATAAAATACCATTGCACCGAAGCTGTAAAAACCTGCTGCAAGTGCGCCCATTGTAAAGTACTTTACGGCTGCTTCAAACGACTTGTCACGGTTATGCATTGCAATAAGCGTGTAGAGAGCCAAAGAAGCAGTCTCAAGACCGACAAATATCAGTATAAGATTATCAGTTGCCACCATAAACTGGAAGCCTGCAATCATAAACAAAAAGAGTGCGAAGAATTCAGGGTATGAGAACTCATGAAATCTTTTATGCGTAAGTGCCAGCGGTATAAACAGGAGTGACGCACCGACAATTATAAACTGAGACAAAATAGCCAAACCGTCTATAAGCATCACATCAAAAACACCCATAATCGTGCCGTTTTGCTTAAAGATACCGGCAGATTCCATCAAAGATACAAAATCAACCCCAAGTATAAGAAGGCTTAACATTACATATAAGGATTTATCCTGTTCGCTTTTAAACAAATCAATAACTATGATTAAGAGCGCACCAACAATTGGGATTAACATTGGTACCAGAGTCATTAAATTTAGTGACTCAATTGAAACATTTACCGGTGATAACATTAGTGTGCCTCCTCTGCTGAATTTTCTGCTGAATTTGTAATAACTTCCGTATCTTTACTAAGATTTGGAATTCTAGATTTTGCCTCTTGCGTTAGAGATTTTTCATGCATCAATCCAACAACAGCCTCAACGCTTGTGTTAATAGGCGCTAAAAGCACTTTAGGATATACACCCAACCAGATTGTAATAATCGTCAATGGAATAAGAGCCATAAGCTCTCTTTTGTTTACATCAGGAAGATTTCTGTTCTCATCTTTTGTAACCACTCCAAAGAACATCTTCTTGTAAGCTGCCAGCATATAGATTGCGCCGACGATAATAGCCGTTCCTGCAAGCAGTGTTAAGATATGAGACTGTTTGTAAAAGCCAAGAAGACTTAAAAACTCGCCTACAAAGTTGATAGTCAGAGGAAGTCCGACCGAAGCCATCAACATGATTCCAAAAATAGCCGCATATCTAGGCATAACAGAAGCCAATCCGCCAAACTCGCTCATATATTTAGTATGTCTTCTGTCATAAATTACGCCTACAAGAAAGAAGAGCGCGCCTGAAACAACACCGTGAGCTATCATAAGAAATATCGAGCCCGTTATACCCTCAACGTTTAGTGCAAAAGTTCCAAGAATGATTACACCCATGTGAGAAACCGATGAGTAAGCAACAACCTGTTTAATATCTTTTTGCGCATAAGCAACCATTGCGGTATATATAATCATAATAATTGCTAAAACAGCTATCGGGTACATAAAGTAAACCGACGCATCCGGAAACAGCGGCAGTGAAAAACGGATAAATGCGTATGTACCCATTTTTAAGAGTATTGCTGCAAGTATCACAGAACCGATAGTAGGTGCTTGTCCGTGAGCATATGGCAACCATGTATGAAACGGAAACATCGGAACTTTGATGGCAAAACCAAAGAAAAATGCCACAAACAGCCAAAGCTGGAAAGATTCCGGCAGAATCAGACGGTACCAGTCAAGAATCGCAAAACTCCACTCTCCAGTTGCCTGATAGTAGAAGTAAGCCATAAAAAGCATACCTACAAGCATAACAAGCGAACCAGTAAATGTGTACAAGAAGAACTTAACGGAAGCGTAGATTCTCAACGGTCCGCCCCATGCTCCGATTATGTATAACATCGGAACGAGTGAAAGCTCCCAAAAGAGATAAAATACGATTGCGTCAAGTGCAGCAAATACGCCAACCATTGTCATCTGTAAAAACAGAAGCGTGACTATCATGTTTTTTATATCTTTTGTCTCGCCGAGTGACGCTATACCAATCATCGTAAAGAATGCCGCAAGTATAATAATAAAGAGCGAGATTCCATCAACGCCGACTATGTAGTTTATACCAAATGTTTTAACAAGCGGGATATGTTCCATAAACTGCATCCCCGACGCGTTTGGGTCAAATGCAAACCAAAGCCATAAAGCCAGTACAAACTCAATTGTAGCAACTGCCACACCGTAAGAGCGTATGCTGTTTTTATTAACTACAAATCCGAGCACTGCCGCGAGTGCCGGAAAGAAAATTAAAATCGATAAGATATGATCCAACATCTATTAAACTCCTAAACCTGAGAGAAATGTTTTCATCTCTCCAGAATATCTAGCAGCTAGCCCAAAAACCACAGCTAGCGATAATAAGGCAACAGTTCCTGCTACCATCCATTTTAACATTGTCGATAAATTACCGCTCTGCATAACTCTTGTTCTCTCGCCTGTCTGATAGAAGACATTTGCGATGCCGTCAACCGTAGCATCAACAACTTTTTGATCAATCTTTGTCCAAAATATATCTGAAAGCTCTCTATACGCCTTTACTATATACTCTTCATAAAAACGCGGGATGTAGTATTGGTTAATAAGCAGCTTATATCCAAAGCTGTTCTCCATCTTAGATGTTCCGTCGGGTACTTTGATATCTCTGCTTGTATATTTTTTATATGCGTAAAGAATCGACAAACCGACAAAAAGCTGAGTACCGATAGTCATAATCCAGTAAGTTACAGGATGGTGTATGTGATACTCTATAGCTGGAAGCAAATTAGTTATCATCTCAAAATACGAGAGTTTGAATGAACCTGCGATTATTGCCAAAAGAAGAAGCGGACTCATGGCAATTAGCATAAACTTGTACGCTTCGTGCGGATGAATACCAAATAGTTTGTATCTCTCTTCTCCGTGGAAAATAAGCGCAACAAGTCTAAACGAGTAGAACGCCGTTAAACCTGCGGTAAAGAGGAGTACACAGTAGATAATATAGTGATTCTCTACAAACGCAACCTCTAGAATCAAATCTTTAGAGAAGAATCCGGCAAGAGGGAAGATTCCGGCAAGCGCAACAGAAGCTATCGTCATCATAACAAACGTCCCCTTCATTACTTTGCGTAAACCGCCCATTTTAAACGGGTCAAGTTCATCATGCATAGCGTGCATAACATTTCCTGCGCCCAAGAAGAGAAGCGCTTTAAAGAAAGCGTGTGCCATCAAGTGAAACAGAGCAACCCAGTATGCGCCAAGACCTGCAGCAACGAACATATATCCTAGCTGAGATAGTGTAGAGTAGGCGATAATTCTCTTCATATCGCGGTTTACAAGAGCCATAGATGCGGCAAAAAGCGCAACAAATGCTCCCAAAGAGGCTATGAACAGTCCAACTGAGGGAATCAAATCATAAAGCGGGCTGGCACGAACCACAAGGTAAACACCTGCCGTAACCATCGTAGCAGCGTGGATAAGAGCCGAAACCGGAGTAGGTCCCTCCATAGCATCTGCAAGCCAAGTGTGAAGCGGAAACTGAGCCGACTTACCCATAGCACCGATAAAAAGGAATATTCCTATCCATGTTAAAACATCAATCTCTAAAGAGGGCATTACTGCAAAAGCTTGCTCGTATTGAAGAGTGCCTGTATTCCAGTAAACCAAAAAGATACCGATAAGCATACCAAGGTCGGCAATACGGTTCATTATAAACGCTTCGTTAGCTGCCCAAGTTGCGCTCTCTTTGTGATACCAAAAACCGATAAGCCCCCATGAACAAAGACCAACACCTTCCCAGCCGATGAAAAGACCTGCGAAGTTGTCACTCATAACAAGAACCATCATTGAGAAAACGAACGCTGACAGCCACGAGAAAAATCTGTTAAACCCTTTGTCGTGGTCCATGTACCCGATAGCATACACATGCACAACAGTTGAAACCAAAGTAACAACCATCATCATCGTAACACTTACCTGATCTACAACAAATCCAAACGGAATATAAAGATTCCCGGTTGCCATCCATGTCATCAACTCAACATGTACTGTCTCTTTGGTAGTCAATACTGATATAAGAAGTATAAAACTGCTTATTAGCGAAATTCCAAGCAGTGCACTCGGAACAATTCCTGCTATTTTTGTCTTTTTTGAAGTGGCAAATAGCGCAGCAAACAGAGAACCGACTAATGGCGAAAAAAGCGCGGTATATAAAAACAGTTCCATCTCTTATCCTCTCATCGTTGACATGCTGTCAAGGTCAATATTGTTATGTTTTTTGTGCCAAACAATCAAAAGACCAAGACCTACGGCAACCTCTGATGCGGCAATTGCTATAACAAAGAATGCAAACATCTGTCCTGTTAAGTCACCGTAGTAGTGTGAAATAGCGGCAAAAGAGATATTAACAGAGTTTAAAAGTATCTCTGTTGCGAAAAACAGCATAAGCAGGTTTTTTCTTCTCATGACCCCGACTAATCCAATAGCAAAAAGGATTGTCGAGAGCACAAGATAGTGATTTAATCCAATTTCCATCATGAGAGAGCCTTTTTATTTTTATCTTCTTCTTTCATCATCATAATCTCCGCCTCGCTCATAAGAGTAAGAGAGAGATCCATTTTCTTGCCCGCAAGTACGATGCCAGCTATCATTGCTACAAGAAGCATAACAGCCGCTACTTCAAAAGGAACTAGGTACTTTGTGAAAAGAACCATACCGACCTCTTGAGTGTTTCCTGCACCCTCAACCATAGGGTATAGCGCCTCTATGTTGTTTCCGACAATCGGAGCGGCAACAATAGCAACAACCAAGATTGCAGAGATTATACTAAGTCCCAAAACTATTGCTTTGTTGCCCTGCTTCTCTTTAATCTCTCTAGTCGTGTCAAAAAACATCATACCAAAAGCATAAAGAGCCATAACTGCGCCCGAGTAAACTACGATTTGAACCGCACCCAAAAAGTCGGCACCCAAAATAAAGAAAAATGCCGATATAAAAATCATTCCTGCTGCAAGTGCCGAAAGGGCATACAGCGCTTGAGACGTTGTCACCGCTATATAAAACATTGAAATCGTTAAAAAAGCGAACAGATAAAATGCAATTGCTTCAAACATAACCAAACTCCTTAATATGCTAGAGGTGTTTTTTTAACACGCTCATCTTCATGTGGTGTAATCGCACCAAAACCTTCAAACTCTAACTGCGTTCCGGCTTTCATCTTATCAAGAGGCGTCAACATATCTTGATACATTATAAAGTGCTCTCTCTGGTCACTCGCATTCTCATACTCTCCGCCGTGTGTAATTGCAAGTTCCGGACAAACCTCTGCGCAGTAGCCGCAAAAAATACAGCGGCCAAGATTGATGCTGTACTCTGTTACCTCTTTGCGAGAGTTCTCATCTACTCTTGTATCTATTCTTATACAGTTTGAGATACATATTTTCTCACAGAGACCGCACCCGATGCAGCGCTCAGTGTCAGACTCCCAGAGTCGCTTCATCTCATGGACTGCTCTGTATCTTGGGCCGATAGGCATCTTCTCAGCCGGATATTGTACCGTGTGGACATCAAACTTTATCATCTCACGCAGAACAACCCAAAGACCGACGAATAGCTCGCCTCTAAAACTTCTCTTAAGCGCTCTTTTAAATTTACCCCAGCCATCAGCAGGATAATCAGCTATATCCACCATATAGTAGTTGCTGTCTAATTCCGTAACATTTCTATTGTTAAAATGTTCTTCTACATGTTCGTTATGCATACCCACCCCTTACATCATTACTATACCGGTGATAACTATATTTATCACCGCTATTGGCATTAAAACTTTCCAACACAGCCACATTAACTGGTCAGGTCTAACATCCGGCCAAGCTGCTCTTGTCCACAAGAAAAAGAAGAAGAAGAATGCAACTTTTAAGAGTAGCCCAAGTGCGCCTAAGAAACTTCCGTCTCCATATCCGCCTAAGAAAATAATAGAGATTACAAAAGAGATAAAGAACATATTCGCATACTCGCCGATGAAGAAAAGTCCCCATCTCATACCGGAATACTCAGTTCCAAATCCATCAATAATCTCATGGTCATTTGCTATGAGGTGAAAAGGCGTACGACCTGTTTCAGCAAATGCCGCTATCCAAAAGAGTATAAATGCAACAGGTTGAGACCACACTATCCAAGTAGTAAATCCGCCGGCTTGATAGTCGTTAAAATCAATAAGCGATAGTGAACCGACCATCATAATCGGAGCCAAGATTGAGAGACCCGTAACAACCTCATACGAGATAAAGACCGCAGCACCGCGCGCAGCTGAGAGGAGTGAGAACTTATTTGCAGAAGCCATACCACCAAGAAGAGGACCGTAAAGACCTACTCCCATAATTCCTAGTATATACAAGATACCTATGTTTATATCCGCAACTATCGGATGAACTTCGTATCCAAAAAGTGTAAATGAAGGCAAAAACGGAATAGCAGCAGCAGCCATAAATGCCGTTGCAGCCGTAATTACAGGTGCGATTTTAAATATTCGCCCTACTACGTTTGTCGGAATAATATCCTCTTTCGTAAAGAGTTTAATACCGTCCGCCGCAACTTGCAACAGTCCAAAAGGACCAACATTTACAGGTCCAAGACGGCGTTGCATAAACGCAAGAACTTTTCTCTCAAAATAGGTTCCGATTCCCGCCAATGCAGAAAATATAAGTAAAATTACAACGATTTTAATAACCGTCTCAATTAAATATGCTGTTTCCATATATTACACCTTTTCAATCGAAGCTGTTGCAAAGCGGTATGAGCTAAACAGTGCCTCTGAATTTATTTTAGAATCAAATGTCGGCAGCAGCACGATGTCACCGCTGATTTTATTATCACTTACGATATTTGCTACAAGCTCGCCGCTTGGGCTTTTAACTCTCACGGTGTCTCCTTCATTAAAATCTGATTTGCTTAAGAACTCTTCACTCATATAAACACCGCTCACCTCATCAAGGTTAGTAGCTTTGTTCGTAAATGGAGTAAATTGTCTTACAGGGTTTGCCATATAAATCAGAGTTCCTTCTAATTTTTCATCGCTAAATTTAAGAACAGACTCGTCGCCGCTTGTTGCAGCCGCAAGATTTTCAAGCAGATATCCGCGATGCTCCGTGCCGTCGTTGTCATAACGGTTTGGCAAGCTGTCAAACTCTTTCGTTTTAAAACCTTTGCTTATAGGCAGCATCTTAGTATAGTCAATCACCAGCTCGGCTTTTAAACCAAGCTCGTTAGCGATATCGTTAAGTTCATATCCATTATAGCCGATTGCCGCATTTGTAGGGTTTACTCTTTTGTTTATGCTTGTAAGAGTTCCCTCTTGCTGATTGATGGCCGGCATATCCAAGTCGCCGTCACCTAGTGCTGAGAGAGTAAAATCTCCCTTAGTGTTGTAGCCGATTGTGTATGAGCCTTGCTTCTCATCAAGCTCACAGATAAGCGCAACACCAAGCGAGTTTGTAAGCGTCGGTATCATTGTTAACTCAAAAGCGCTGTATTTTTCAATCAACGCTAAAAGACGAGCAAGATTTCTAGAGTTTGGATGAGTGTATAAGTCAGGTCCCGCTATCAGCGCAAAACTATCTTTTTTAGCCAAGTTCTTCTCCAGCTCTTCCATAAACTTCTCATCGGCTCCCAAAATATCTAAAAGACGGTTATCATCTACAATAACCTCTTTAGTTATTTTTTTAGGAACCATCTTCTTCTTCTCTTCCTCTACCTCTTCCTCTTCGCCACTCTCTTCGTTTTTCTTCATAACTTTAACTATTTCGGTAATCTCTTCTTTGATAATCTCTTCAACCGTTACACTCTTTTGTGAGTGAAAAGATGCAAGATAGCTAACTACGTCTGACGGCAATCTCTCTTTGTCTGCAAATAGATCAAGAATCAGATAAAGAACAGCCTCTTCTTGAAGCGGTGCATGGTACACAGTCATTATGCTTTTGCCAAGCCCCTCGATAACAGGGTCTTTTACAGGATGAAAGTATAAACCTGCACCCTTGTTTACCGTCATAGAGTTGTTAAGTGCATAGCGTGCATTTGGATTGTCGCTCTTAATAGCCGTCCCGACAGAGATAACAAAGTTTGCATTGTGAGTCGCTTCAAGGTCGTAGCCGTAAAGTTTAGTCCCGCTTATTTCGCTGTAATCATTTAAAAATGTCTGGAACGCCTTTGCTTCACTGTTTACAAGTTTATACCCAAACTTCTCTTTTAGTTTTTGAAGAACCAAAGCCTCTTCGTTTGTGATAGTAGAAGTAAATTTAATCGTGTCTGCTTTTTTGAATGCCTCTAGAGCCATGGCAAATGCAGCCGTGTCTTTAGCTTTAACCTCGTTTTGATAATCAAATCCGTATCTTCCCGCACCGCAAAGCGAAACATAGTTCCACTCGTTCATAACGCGGTAAATCTTCTCATCCGTATTATCAATACTTGTATGTTTAACATCGTAACTTATTTGACAACCCGCAGAACAGTGTCCGCATGTTGCAGGAATCTGCTTCAGCTCCCAAGCATTTGCGCTATAAATAAAGTGAGTATCAACAAGCGCACCGACCGGACAAACCGCAGCACACTCGCCGCAACTTGTACAATCAAGCATCTCTTCTCCGCTTGTAAGCCCGATAAGAGATTTATTTAGCTTGTTCCACATCGCATAGGCATCTTTTGGCATGCTCTCTTTATACTCAGCCTCTAACGCATCCGCCCCGCGCGCAACTGTTTTTAGAGAGTTGTCGCCAATCATATCTTTACATGCAGTCACACATCTCTCGCAAACTATACAAAGACCTGGGTTGTAGTGAATATGCCCCCAATCTATATCTTTTCTGTTTACATCTTTAACTGCATAGTGCTGCGCATCAACACCCATCTCCAGTGTATAGTTTTGAAGTTCGCATTCGCCTGACTGGTCGCAGACGCCGCACTGAAGAGGATGGTTTACATCATATACTTCCATAATAGCGCGGCGCTCTTTTATAATATTTTCGCTCGAAGTCGTAACGCTCATACCCTCTTTTGATTTTGCGTTACAAGCATAAACCTGCTTGCCGTCAGCTTCAACAAGACATAAACGACATGCAAGTGTCGGACTGCATCTTGTCAAATAACAGATTGCAGGTATAAAGATATCGTTCGCGCGGGCAGCATTGAGTATATACTCGCCCTCTTGCGTCTCTATCTCTTTTCCATCAATGTTTATAGTAATCTTACTCATTACACTACTCTCACTATTTTGGATTTTTCAAATCTATATCTGCTGGCATCCACGCTTATATCAAAGGTAGGGTTTAGTGCAATAGTACCCTTAAGCTCTGAGTCTAGTTTGAACGTCCTTTGAATTTTGGTTGCTCCAAAGCTAATCTCAACATTGTCTCCGTCAGAAATTCTAGCCGCAACCCCAAACTGCGCAGAACCTAACAAAAAGTTCTCACGAGGGAGCTGCTCAGCTTTAAATGTATAGTTGTTAAACTGAAGAACAGGGTCACAGTGGTAAACAATAGTGCCGTTAAACTCAGGCATATCTTCGAGCTCTTCAAGTTCGCCGTCAGCTTTACATGCAACTTCATCAAGAAGATAGCCGCGGTTGTCATCACCGAAAGGTGACAAGAAATTTTCTAAATCATCAAATGCTACCGTCTTAAATCCGGCTTTTTTGTTTAGCTCTTGCGTATAATCAATAGTATTCTTTTTATCAATTCCGAAAGCTTTTGCAATATCGTTTAGTGTATATCCGTGAAATGAGAGCGCAACATTAGTAGGCAATACTCTGTTGTCTATGCTTACAAAAGTTCCCTCCTGCTGGTTGAGTGCCGCAACCGCCAAATCTGCGCCTTCAAGAGATGAGATAACAAAGTCGCCCTTTGCGTTATATCCAACAACATCAGGAATATTTTCGTCATGCTCAAGAGTGTTTATAAGCGACACTCCAAGCGTATTTACTTCTCTTGGAACAACTACTAAAGAGAAATCACTGTATTTCTCTATTAATGCCGCAAGTTTTGCTATGTTGCTCGCTCTCTCGTGAGCAATAAGGTCGTTGCCGATTATAAGGGTTCGCTTTTTTGCTCTTGAGAATGAGTTCATCATATGAGACAACTCTTCTTCGCCGATGTTTGTCTCAGCGTAAAGGTAGCCAAAATCCAACTCGTCAAAAAATGCTCTCTCACTATCGCTTAAATCCGCTTCGCTTAAAATTACGTGAGCCAAAAGCGCCAAAACGCCCTCTTCGGTTCCCACTTCATACTTCATCATTTGAGTAGTTACGCTCTGCATTAGAGTATCTTCCATAGGATGCGCATAAACGATTTTAGCACCGTTATGTTTTGAAGCGGTTGTTAGCGCATATCTGACACCGGGATTGTCCGTTGCTATTCTGCCGCCTATGATTATCACTGCATCTGACTGCTTGATTGCATCAAGAGAGCCGCTGTGGTGAACTTTTCCGCTCACAGAGCTGTATGACTTCATAAACTCTCCAAAAACTCTTGCGTCCTCGTTAAACAGTTTTATACCCAGCTTCTCTTTTAAAAGTTGTAAAATGTGCGCTTCTTCATTTGTAATCATTGAAGAGAATCTAATTGCTTTTGCACCCTTTATAGCTTCAATAGCTCTGTTAAACGCACTTTCGTTTCCTTGCGCCTTGTTGTCAAAATCAAAACCGAATCGCCCTGCACCGCAAAGTGAAGCAAACTCAAAATTATTTTTAACTCTGTATATCTCATTCTCTCCGTTAATAGAGCTGTGTCTTGTCTCGTACTCTAAAGGACAGCCCGCAGAGCAGTGGGCACAGGTTGAAGGAACACGTGAAAGCTCCCAGGCATTTGCTCTGTATTTAAAACCGCTGCTGATGAGTGCGCCCACAGGGCAAACTGCTATACACTCTCCACAAAAAGTACAATCAAGAGTTTCGCTGTTTTTTGGAATAATAGTTGAACTGTATCCGCCGAATTTTACCTCAATTGCGTCATCGCCGATTACTTCATTGCACACATGCACACACTTTTCGCACATAATGCAGAGCGAAGGCTCATAATTTATAAGTCCCCAATTTTGCGTAGGACGGAGCTGGTCGCGAGCCGAGAAGCTTTGGCGCTCTACATTAAACTCTAAAGTTTTATTTTGCAGATCGCACTCTCCAGATTTATCGCAAACACCGCACTCTAAAGGGTGGTTTACATCGTAAAGCTTCATGATGTTTGTTCGCTCGTTTTGCAGGGCAGGCGTATTTGTACTTATCTCTATACCTTCGGTAGGAGGCGTGTTACAGCTAAGAACAAAACCCTCAACCCCCTCAGCTTCAACAACACACATACGGCAAGATGCACACGGTGAAGTTTTAGAGATATAACACATGGTAGGGATATAGATGCCTGCTTTGCGAGCAACGCTCAAGATAGTCTCACCCTTTTGAGCCTCTACGGAGATACCGTCAATTTTAAAATTAATCAATTTATTCATCTCTTTCATCCTCTACGCCTGTACCATAGCTATATAGTAACAGCGCATACAGCGCTCTGCCTCGCTCATAGCCTCTTCTTGGGTAAAGCCTAGATTAACTTCTCTGTTGTTGTACTTGCGCTCATCAACACCGAGAACTTCACTATGCGCTCTAGCAACACCAGGAAGCCATCCGGTAACTTTTTCCTTCTTGTCATAAACTCGAAGTTTTCTAAGGTGGTCTTCCATAATCTCATCGTCGGTTAAAGTAACTTCACCGGTTAGAACATATCTAGCCATAACTGAAGCTGCGCGTTTAGCCTGTCCGACCGCATTTACAATCGTCATAGGGCCGTATTCACAATCTCCCGAAGCAAAAATGCCCTTGCGGGATGTCATATAGTCCTTGCCGTTTGTCTTAATTGTAGCCCATGAGGTCTTCTCAATCTCCCACTCTTCAGGAAGAAGTTTCAAATCAGCCGACTGCGAAACAGCAGGAATCAAGAAATCTGTCTCTATCGTATAAGACGCCCCCTCAATTTTAACAAGCTCAGCACGCCCGCCGTTTGGGTCTGGAACCAGCTCAAACTTATCGACTAAGAGAGATTTCAAGACATTCTCTTCATCATTCATTCTTGCAACCGCCGAGTGAAACAGGAACTCTACACCCTCTTCAACCGCTTCGTGGTACTCTTCATAAGTTGTATTTTTAATAATTGTTTTTTCATCTCTGCGGTAAATCATATAAACTTTTTTAGCATTTGCTCTAATTGCACAACGAACAACGTCCATAGAAGTAAATCCGCCCCCGACACAGACAACGGTCTTGCCGGTTAAATCAACTCTCTCGCCGATTCCGTATTTATCCCAAAGGTTAATCTGGTCAAGCATCTCGATTGCCGACCAATAACCTTTAATATCAGCTCTTTCGTTGTCGCAGTATACTTTTTTAGAAATTCTAGTACCCGTTGCAACCATAACCGCATCATAATCTTGCTCAAATTTTCTCATATCATCGGCATTAACTTTTCTGTTTACTATAAAATTAACACCCATATCTCTGACACACTCGATATCTTTGTTATATTTGGCAATCGGCATTCTGTACTCAGGCACGCCGACGGCAACCTCTCCGCCAAGAACAGGGAGCTCCTCATAAACATCAGTTGCAACACCCTCCGCAGCCAAATAATAAGCTGTTGTAAGTCCGGCAGGACCTGCTCCGATAATCGCCACCTTTTTACCGCAATCTGCTTTTTTCTCCATCGGATGAAAGAAATCATACCCGTGATCAGTCTCCCAATCAGCGCCAAGGCGCTTTAATGCCATAATAGAGATAGGCTCATCCAGGTTTGTACGGCGACATGCATCTTCACAAGGGTGTGGACAGACACGGCCGCAAACATGCGCAAGCGGCATAGTTTGACGAGTTGCCATAAGAGAGTCGTCCATTCTTAAATCTCTTACACCCTCGATGTAGGCAGGAATATCAACATGTGACGGGCATGCGTCAGAACACGGTGATGTTATTTTAGCAATGTAACTAACACTCTCATTGTAGTGCTTAGACGGCTTTTGCTCATTTATGCACTCTAAAAATACATCTTCAAAGTGTGTCATCAGATCAATAATAGGATTTGGAACGGTCTTTCCAATCTCACATTTTGAAGTGATTTGCATACTTTTGCCAATCTCCCTCAAATGGTCCAAATCAGCTCTGCTTCCCTCTCCGCGTGCAATCTTGTCCAGCTGGTCATATAGAATTCTGCCGCCCCATCTCCCCGGTGCACATCTTCCGCACGCCTCAGAGTACTCTTGATACTGCGCTGCATACTCCATAGCCAAACGGATTACATCAACATCTTTATCAAACAGCGCAACACCGTCCCAGCCTATAAAAGCTTTGGATTCGCGGTGGCTGTCATATTGTGCCGGCAGGTTATATGCTGACTCTTTCCACTCCTCTGCAGGCGTGTTGATATTGTTGATAAACTCGCCGTTCCAAGTAGAAAAATATACTTTACTCAAAATTCATATCCTGCTTATTTTTTTGCTACGATAGTCCAGTCGACTTCGTTAAACTTTAAAGAGTTTAATAACTCATATCCGCACTCTTTTACCAAATCCGCTGATTTTTGAATCGGAGAAAAATCTCCTATCTCAAACAAAAATATTGCCACTTCTCCGGCCTTGTGAGACGATAAAATCTCTTTCATTCTAGGCTCAAAACCATCTTTTAAATGTCTTAAATCATATCGCTTCATCTATCAACCTCACCAAATACGATATTTGTAGTACCGATAATCGATACAACATCCGGAATATAGTGACCCGGTAAAAGGTCTGTCAAGATTCCTGTATGCCAGAATGACGGCGCACGAAGTTTTAGTCTGTACGGGTACGGTCCGCCTTGAGAGTTGATGTAAAAACCAAGCTCGCCTTTTGGAGACTCAGTAGCTACATAAACCTCTCCGACAGGAGGTCTCATACCTTGAGTCACAAGAACAAAATGCTGCATCAAAGAGTAGTTTTGTGTCATGATGTCAAGCTTTGGAGCAGAAACATACTTAGGCGCATGTGCCATAAGCTCAGTTTGTCCATCTTTAACACATTTTTCGTACATGTCGATTGTCTGATAAAGAATCTTTGCAGACTCTCTCATCTCTTCCATGTAGATGCGGTATCTTGCGAAGTTGTCACCCTTGTCAGAGTAAGGCACTTTAAACTCTACTTCATCATAAAGCTCATACGGCTCCTCTTTGCGGATATCCCAAGCAACGCCTGAAGCTCTAAGCATAGGACCTGTACATCCCCATGAAAGCGCCATCTCTTTTGAGATAGTCCCTACCTCTTCCATTCTCATCA
>DAIDMU010000085.1 GCA_027448805.1 Sulfurimonas sp.
GGATTAAATCCAATCGCAGCGCCGACGGCCTTTTATAAAAAAGAGTTTAGCGGCTATCTTAAGAAGCCTGATATCGACTCATTGGAATATTCAAATATGGCAATACATGAATATATTGGTATTTTGTGGGGTATGCTTAAAAAATAAAGTCAAAAAAAGAAAACTTTTTGCTTTATTTGTATAAGATACATAGAGTATTTGGTGTGTTTATCTCACACAACGCAAGGAACCTTTTTGATGCACAGCAGTTTTAAATTTAGTTTTTTATTTTTTATTTTTTTTATTTTTATTGATGAAGTTGGTGCTGTTGATACCATTAAAGTAAACAACAAAACACAGGAGATAGACATATCTTTACATTCTGAACTGTTTATTGATGCGCAAAATCATTTTTCATACGAGGGAATATCTACAACTCTTTTTAATGACAATTTTAAGCCGACAAATTTAGAGTCAATTTCTGCCAATCACGCAAACGAAACAGTATGGATGCGGTTTAACATAACCAATGATGGACAAGAGAGCTTTAGCGGCAAGATAGAGATACCTATACTTTGGATAGATGCGGTTGATGTGTATCTAAAGTCAGGAGAAGAGCTAAGAATAGAAAACTTTAACTCCGCGTTGGCGTTTGAGCAAAGAGAGATTAATGCAAGGTCGTTTTTCCTCCCAATCTCAATCAAGCCATCAGAAACTGCTACTGTTTACATGAAAATAAAAGGGTGGGGTACCGTTGCATTTATTCCTAAGCTCTACTCCCAAAATGGAGCGTCGGAGCGCTTGACTTACATCGCAATGTTTAACGGTGCGCTAATTGGCATAATACTGATTATGTTTTTGTATAATTTAAACAATTACGCAACACTAAGAGATAAAAATTATCTCTACTATATGCTTTACTTGGCAGGCTTGCTCTTTTTGAGCGGTACTTATTATGGTTATAATTTTCAACTTTTTTGGAAAGAGAGTTCAGAATTTAATGACAATATCTCTGCTCTGAGTGTCGCTTTTGGTTTTTTTACGGCTCTGCTGTTTACTAGAAGTTTTTTAGATGTAAATAAAAATCTTCCTAAAAGTGACAACTATCTTATTCTGCTTATTATTTTGTCTGCCGTGCTTGGTCTTTCTAGCTTAATGGTGGATAGCAAGCCAATTATAACGTATGCTTTAGCGGCTTTGGGAGCATTGACTTTTTTATTTTTATTGTATTTATCTGCTTGCTCAACGAAAAACAAGCTCTCAGGAAGCAGCTATTTGCTACTTGCATGGCTGTTTTTGGCTATTGGCGAGTTGATATCTTTTATGATGTTTTTGGGTTATATAAGCTACAGCGACAACTTGTATGACTCTTTTGCTCTTGTTGTTGTAATAAATATTCTTATGATTTCATTTGCGCTGGTCTCTCGCATCAAAGATGTTGAGATGCAGTGTGAATTTGAAGTTAAAAAAGAGCATGAAATAGCAGATAGACTCAACATGTCAAAAAAAGAGTTAAGAGAGTTAAATGAAAAGCTTCAACGCAAAGTTGCTAGACAGGAGCATGAGCTTTTTGAAAAAAATAAAGAGCATGAGAGATTTTTGATAAAAGATGATGTTACGGGTCTGTATAACAAAACAAAGCTTGAAGATATATTGACCAACGAGCTTCACAGAACAAAAAGATATGATTATAAATTTAGTGTTATAGTTATAAATATTGACGGTTTGAAAAAGATAAACGACGCACACGGTTTTCAAGTAGGAAACTCTCTTATGAAAGAGATGGCTGATTTGTTTATGCGTCACATAAGATATTTGGACACCGTCGGTCGCTGGAGCGACAGTGAGTATCTGATTGTTTGTCCTCAAACAGGTGCAGAGAGCGCATTGGTTGCCGCACAGCATCTTCAAAAATTTGTAGAACAAAATAAGTTCTTTTTTGTAGGAAGCGTTACGGCTAGTTTTGGCGTTGCTTCGAGTCATCCTGATGATACGTTGCAAGATATTATGAAAAGGGCTTACGAGGCGCTTTCTATCGCCAAAGAGAGTGGTAGAAACAGAGCCGAAGTGTTATAAATCAGCTATGTTAAACGTAGGCAGATTCTTTAAGATATCTGTTTACGGTAAGTTTTGAAAATTTATCAAGATATTGCCAAAAATCATCTTTTATCTCTTCGTCAATATCCAACTCTTTTAAAACATCCCTGAAAGTACCAAGCCACTCATCTCTTGATTTTTCATAAATAGAGAAGTTTTTATGTATGTCTATCATGTATTGGTCAAGATCTTTGCCCTTCATCTCTTCGTCGTAGATTGACGGACCGCCGCAGATTTGAATAAAAAATTTTGTATTCTTTTTTTTAACCTCTTCAAACTCAGCTGGGTCTTGAGGAAAAAAATGGGCAATGTTACTCTCGTAAATATGGTCGTAAAATTTATACATAAGTCTCTCCATACCCTCATAACCGAGTGCTTCATAGAAAGCCGGATTTGGATTTTTAAACTTTACATCTTCGCCCTGAGTGGCTTTTGTTATCTCGTAATGCATTTTTATTCCATATTTTTAGATTTGCAAATGGTAGCAAAAAGAGTTGCGTATAATGTTAAATTATTTTTATTATATGATATATTTAATTTTTGCTAAATATAATCCATTGCTCCTCGCTGGTTTTATTTTATACTTTTTTTTACATGCAAGCTGTTCTGCTATTTCGCCGGATTTTAGAGCAAGAAGCGCTCCGACCATCAGCCTGATTTGGCTTCTTAAAAAGCCGTTTGCTTCAAAATTTAAGATTATAAATCCTTTGTGTCTGTATGCAAAAGCTCTGTATATAACCCTGACTGTGTTTTTTATGTCGCTTCCGCTTTTCATAAACTGTCTAAAATCAAATTCGCCGCAAAAAAGTTTTATCTTTTTTTCTATATCAGTAAAATCAACATCATCTAAAAATGTTACAAAACTATCTTCAAACGGGTTGCTTTCTCCCTCTTTGATGATATATCTGTAAACCCTTTTTTTAGCGCTGTATCTGGCATGAAAATCGTCATCCACCGCTTTGATTTTTTTAACATGTATTGATGGTGGGAGCATCTTGTTCAGGGCTGACTTTAGCTTTGGCAAATCGCTCCAAAATTCAGGAAGCTCAATGTGGCAAACTTGTCCTGTGGCATGAACACCTCTGTCTGTGCGGCCGCTTGCAACAACTTTAAACTCTATGTTTAGCTGCTGCAGTACATGTTCCAGCTGTCCAAGCACTGTGTTTTTAGAGCTCTTTTGTGTTTGCGAGCCAAGATATGTCGCGCCGTTATAGGCAATGGTTAAAGCGCATCTCATCTAAAACTTGGCTACGATAATCTTTTTGTATAGTATATATGTGCCTATCAACCATCCAAAAACCAAAGCAGGCAGGGCGTATGAAGAGATTACAAGCTGAAGGGCCACTGCCAGAGTATAGTAGATTATAATTCCTAAAAATAGAAATAGGAAAATCTTTCCTTTTTGGTGCCTAGTGTGAACTATGCCTATGACAGCGGCTAAAAATAGACTAAGAACCGGAAAAAGGCTAAACAAAATGTTTGCTATAAGCATCTTTCTCTTTTTTGGAGATGGATTTTTCGGCATCCAATACTCCATCGGCGTCTCATACTTATTTAAGTCGGTTTTCATGGTGTCGTTTATATACATTGTCTCAAAGTTAATCTGCGTAAACTTCTCTTTAGAGTAGCTATAACCCTCTCCGGAACTTAATTTTAAACGCAAAATGCCGGAATCGTTTATAATTTCTGCTTTTTTTGATCCAATCAAAACCTCTTCATCCTGATTTTTATTGAACAAAATTACGTCTGAGTAAGTCTCGTTTAGATTGTCTTTTCCGATATAAAGGAGCCAGTCGCCGAATTTGTGTCCAAATTCAGATGCAGAGAGGTTAAACTTTGCTTCACTTTTTTTGTAAGACAAAAAGTTGTTGGACAATATCTTTGCATGCGGAAAAAGGACAAAAAAATTAAACAGAAGCAGGAGTGATAAAAATAGAGCAGGTATAAACAGTGTTTTTAATATAAATTTAGGACGAATTCCCAGTGCGAAGATTACAACTATTTCGTTGTCGTTTGATAGTTTAAAGAGTGTTAGTGTAACTGCTACGAAAAATGATAACGGCAGTGTATAAAAAAGAAGCTCAGGCAACATGAAGAAAAATAGTTTAGCCATCTCAAATATTGTTAGCTGAATTACCGCCGTATATGTTGCAAGTTTTATCAAAAAAACTATCGAAGCTATGGCAAAGAGCGGCAAAAATATCGATAAAAATATAATTGAGAGAGAGTGTTTTATGTAATGCTGGAGTATTTTCATCAATAATTAGCCTCAATATATCTCAAAATCGGAGAGTCGTACATATAGACTATAAATGTAGCCATTGCCAAAAACGGTACGAAAGGAACTCGCTGTTCCTCTTTTGAGCCGCGCATTACAAAGAGCATCACAGGAAGAGCTAGAAGTGCCGAGAAAAATATTGCGACAAGTGTGAGTTTTACCCCAAGAAGCGCTCCCATAGTAGCCGCAACCATTATATCGCCTTCGCCCATAGCTTCTATGAAAGGGTAAGTGTGATAGTTTTTCGTCCAAGAAGTGATAGTTTTTTTTGCATGTCTGTGGGCCGATGATGTCAGCATGTACGAGATTGCAAATCTAAGCAGAGTAAACCCTCCACCAAAGAGCAGGGCGTTTTGAAAGTTTATAGCAATTCCGCCTAAGCTCCATGCTCCGAGTATTGCAAATGCCAAAGCCAAAAGATTTAGAGAGTCAGGAACCATTTTATATCTAAAATCTATCATCGAGAGAGCAAGAAGTGTCAAAAAGCTAAACGCTATCAAAATCATAGGAGCGTTAAATCCGAATTTCATCGACAAAGCTAAAAATATGACACCGGATAACAGCTCTACTAACGGGTATTGCGCCGATATTTTAGTGTTGCAAAAAGCGCATTTTCCTCTCAGAAAAAGCCATGAAAATATAGGAATATTGTGCCAAGGCTTTAGGCTGTTTTTGCAAACCGGACAGTGCGAGGAGACAAATATGACGCTCTCATCCTTTGGAAGCCTTAAAATAACCACATTTAAAAATGAACCGATAAGTACGCCAAATATGAAAGGTATTAAAAATTCCACTACTTCAGCCCTCCAAATTTTCTCTCAATTTTTGTAAAATCTTTTATAATATTCTCCAACTCTGCCGTTGTAAAATCAGGCCAAAGCGTGTCAGTGAAAAAAAGCTCCGCGTATGCTGCCTGCCAGAGCAAAAAGTTTGAGAGCCTGTGGTCTCCGCCTGTTCGTATGAGCAAATCCACATTATGCTTGCAGTCAAGCGCATTTGCAAGCATCGCCTCTGTTATGTCCTCTTCAGACTTTTTTATTTTATTTATGGCGCGAAGTATCTCATCGTGAGCGCCGTAGTTAAGGGCAAGTGATTGAACTAGACCGTCACAGTGGACGGTTTTTTCCTTTACTTCCTTTATTGTTTTTTGCAGAGACGGAGAAAAAGCTCTTATATCTCCTATGGGCTCAAAACGGATGTTATTTTTGATGTATGTGTCAATTTCGCTCTCTAGATATTTCTGCAACAGCTTCATTAGATACTCAACTTCAAGTCTGGGTCTTTTCCAGTTTTCAGTAGAAAAAGCGTAAAGAGTCAATCTCTCAATATCGCTATCCGCCGCACAAAACTCCGTAACGTTTCTAACAACTTTTGCGCCGGCCTCATGCCCTTTGACTCTCTTTAGTCCCTTTTGTTCCGCCCAACGGCCGTTTCCGTCCATTATAATGGCTATGTGTCTTGCTCTGTTCATAGGTTTTTAGCGTGCTCTAAAATCTTGAGGGCAACATTCAGTTTGTCACCCAAAGGGATGCTCTCTTTTTTGTCTTTATGTATAAAATCAATCTTGTTTGTGTCAGTTCCAAAGCTTGAGGAATCTTTTAAGATGTTCAAACAAACTGCGTCAACCCCCTTGGAGTCTATCATTTTTAGGGCGTTTATAACGGCATGCTCTTCATCCATCTCAGCTTTAAAACCTACCGTTGTTATGTCGCTCTTATCGATTGTTTTTAAAATATCAATGTTTTGTTTCAGCTTCAAATCCCACTCATCGCCCAAAGACTCTTTTTTGAGTTTTCCAACCTGTGCATACGCCGGAACGTAGTCGCTAACAGCCGCTGCCATAAAGAGGTATGGTTTCTTTTGGATAAGATGAATTTGCTCATCTCTCATAAGTGTCGCTTTTGAGAGTTTTCCCTTTTTTGCGATGCGGATTGAGTCTTTTAGATACTCAAACATCTCATCAGAACTCTCTATATGTATTGTGTACAAATCAAGCGGAAGGTCTTTGTCAAACTTCGAAGATATGAGGTTTACATCTGCACCCCTGCAGTAGAGCGCAGCAGCCAAAGCAGATGCCATTTTTCCGCTTGAGAAGTTTGACAGATATCTTACGTCATCTATCTTCTCTATAGTTGAGCCGCCGGTCACTATAACTCTTCTGTCGCTCCAAAACTCATCTCTTAAAAGCGCTTTTGCGCAGTGCCAGAAAATCTCAATCGGCTCTGCCATCGCGCCATCACCGACAGTTTTGCATGCAAGCTCTTTTGTCTGCGTCTCTATAACCTCATAGTTTGCGATTGAGAGCATTTTGAGGTTTGCTTTTGTTATGGGATTGTTTATCATATTTGTATTTGCAGACGGTGCGATTAATTTTAGATGAGGATATGCCAAAGCGCACTCAAGCAACATATTGTCGGCTATGGCATTTGCCAATTTCGCTATTGTGTTTGCGGTCGCGGGAGCTATTACAAACAGGTCTGCCCACTCCGTAGCTTTTATGTGGTTATGGTTTGTCGCCCATGATTCGTTAGTGTCGTCTAAAACTTGATTTGAAGCAAGGGCTTCAAAGCTAAGCGGTGTTACAAACTTTTTTGCAGCTTCGCTCATTACCACTTTTACCTCCGCACCGGCTTTCGTAAGCAGTCTTACGAGTTCTAGCGACTTGTAAAGCGCGATTGAACCACTAACGCCTAAAAGTATCTTTTTGCCTTTTAGTAAATCCGGTGAAATGAGCATAGTTAACCTCGTTTGGCTGTTTAAACATTTAGTCGCATTTTAGCAGGAAAAATCTTATTCTTTCATTGCGTTTATCTGGTTTTACGGTTATGATTTAACGCCTTTGCCGATGTCCTCATCTGCATAGATGCTGTGGGTTCCGTCGCAAAAAGGAAAATTGTTGCTTGTTTTGCACATACAGATGTGGTACTGTTTGGTTTTTTCAACGATTACTTTTTTTGGCAAACAGCTAGTTCCCTCATGGCTTCCATCGCAAAAAACACCCTCTTTGCTTCTGCCGCAAGTGCAGACATAGTAGGGAATCCACGCGTCAAGCGTAACACCTTTGGGTTTGTTGTTAAATACAATCGCATCTTTACACATATTTGGCTCCTTAGGTTTGTATGAAACCATTATAATTCGAGAACGGGCAGATTGTCAAGGTGGATTAAAGTTATAGATGATTCGCTATAATTAAAAATAAAATATAAACTCGGGAACAGAACAGATGACAATCTACATACACGGTTTTGGCGGCAGCGGATGCGGTGTCAAGGCAGAGCTTTTTCGCACATACTTCAAGAGCATAAATCAGCCCTTTATCGCTCCGTCTCTCTCATACGTCCCGCATCTGGCTATAAAAACGCTAGAGGAGATGATAGAGTCTTACGGCGGAAGTGTAAATCTCATCGGCTCCTCTTTGGGCGGGTTTTACGCCATATATTTGGCGCAGATGTATGATGTAAAAGCGGTGCTTATCAACCCGTCAGTAAATCCTGACGAGACGCTCAAAAAAGCTCTAGGCAAGGCGCCGAATTTTTACGATGAGAGCAGTTTTGAGTGGAGAGAAGCTCATCTTGAGATGTTAAAAGAGTACAGGGTAGAAGCAAAAAAGCAGGAGAACTTCTTTGTTTTGCTTCAAAAGGGCGATAATCTTCTTGATTACAAAGAGGCTCTAAATAAGCTGCCTCTCGCCAAATTTGTCATAGAAGAGGGCGGCAGTCACAGTTTTGAGAACATTGAGCAATATTTTGATGACATAAAAAGATATTTTTTCGCAGGCGGACGCTAAGATGGCATTTGATTTAAAAAACAAGCTTGTAGTGGCGGTAAGCTCAAGGGCGCTTTTTGATTTGGAGACAGAGAACAAGGTTTTTGAAGAGAAGGGCTTGGATGAGTACTACAAATACCAGCTTGAAAACGAGAACAAAGAGCTTGAAAAAGGAACAGGTTTTAGACTTATTGAGAATCTTTTAAAAATAAACAACTACTTCAGCAAGGAAGAGAGGCAGGTCGAAGTTATAATACTCTCCAAAAACAATGCTGCAACAAGCCTTAGAATTACAAACGCCATCAACAGGCACAACCTTGAGATAGTTCGTTCCGGTTGGACGAGCGGAAACAGCATATCTACATATTTAAAAGCCTTTAAAGTAGATCTGTTTCTCTCGGCAGATGATGAAGATGTCGTAAATGCACTTCAAAACGGCGTGGCGGCGGCAAAGATACTTCCGTCGCATAAAGATGTCCACAATTCGCTCGGAGACCAAGTCCGCATAGCATTTGACGGCGACGCTGTGCTTTTTTCGGAAGAGTCGGAGCTTATTTACAAAAGAGAGGGGTTGGAGGCATTTATGGAGCATGAGAAGAGTAACGCAAGCAACCCGATGGAAAAAGGACCTTTTGCAAAGCTTTTGCTGACTATTGCGTCTATTCAGGAGAAGTTTAAAGATAAAAAATCCCCTATAAGAACAGCGCTTGTAACCGCCAGAGGCGCACCGACGCATGAGAGGGTAATTCACACGCTAAATGCGTGGGGTGTCAGGATTGACGAGGCATTTTTCTTGGGCGGAAGTGAGAAATATGAGATACTTGAAGCGTTTGGCGCAGACATATTTTTTGATGACCAAGATGTTCATCTTAATCTCTCCTCCTCAGTCGTTCCAAGTGCGAAAGTTATCCACAAAAGCTTAGAAGCTTTGAAGAAGTAACCCTCTAGAGCTTGCTTTTGTCTATCTCAACCCCGCCGTACTCAAGCGTATATATCAAGTCGTTAGTGTGGAGCCTGTCAAAATTCTCCATCATCATCTTTCTCAGGTAGTCTTTTTCCGCCTTCTCAGCCCTCATCAAGCTAGACGCAAAAATCCCTTTTTTCTCCAGAACCAAAGAGGTAATATCTCTATCCATTTGTATATGTTCCATCAGCTCTTTAATATCAGTTTCAAAAATAGAACTTAGCATTGAGAACATACCTGCCAAGTAAGCTTTGTCTTTTTGTCTCGGCTCAGCTTCCTCTTCCATTCTCTCCGCTCTTCTTATTGCAAGTGCCAGTATGCTTTTTGAAGCAGGATTTTTGGAAGTTTCAGAATATAGATACACCAGCAGCCATCTAAGCAGCTTGTCTCTTCCTAAAAGCGTTATTACTTGGGTAAGAGATTCGATTTTTACGCTGAATTTTTTAGAATTGTTGAAAAACTCAATAAGTTTATAAGATAAATCGGGCTGTTTTTTAATAAAAAACTCAAGCTGTTCCGTGCTGTTGTTGTCTTTTATGATTTTAATGAGCTGAAGTATGATAAATTGAGCCGGTTCTTTTGAGCCGATAATCTCCATAACCTCCGGTTTATCAAGGTAGTAACCCTGAAAAAAATCAAACCCCATATCTGCATATTTTCTAAAATCTTCTTTAGTCTCTATATTTTGAGCCAAGAGCTTTACTCTTCCGCCTCTAAATTTTGCCATAACTTTTTCCAGATTTTCAGGTTCAGAGAGCACGATATCCATTTTTATGATGTCTATATAGTTAAACAATCTGTTAAATTTGGCAAGCATATGCGCACTTGAATCAAAATGTTCTAGCGATAGTAAAAATCCTCTTTTTTTATACTGTACAATTTTGGCAAATACGTTTTCTGTCAAATCTATATTTTCCATTATGTTTAATATAAATCTGTCTTTGTCTAAAACATCCAAGATGCCTTTTAGCAATGCATCCTCGTCTATGTTGATAAATGCTACGGTTTTGTGTCCGAGTAGCTTATCTAACTCTTTGCTGGTAATTGAGCTCATGATTAACTGAGCAGTTCCTCTGATGCTTGTAGATAACGCTGTATGGTTGTTTGACATATCTTTAAAAACAAGCTCATAAGCATATAATTGATTTTTATTGTCAAATATTTTTTGTTTAGAAATATTTATTATATTCATTTGTGACATCCTTAATTCTCGTATTGTATCATCTTATAAACTATATTAACCATCGCTGAAATCTCAAGTTATGATATACTTATGAATCAAAAAAAAGGTTATTTAAATGAAAAAAGTTATATTTGCCGCGGTTTTACTTCTGATTTTTTCAGGATGCGTAGACAAGAAGAGTGTTTTGTTAATTAACAACCTAGGTATATGTTCGGCTCCAAGCGCAAAGCTTTACATAAATGATATTATAGTTGAAAACAGCTCACAAACGTTTAACATTTCATCTGATGAGATTAAAATCTCTCTTGTAAATGCGTTGAATGAGACTAACTGTTTTGTTGTTTCTACATCACAAATGAGTCAAAACTCTTTAACGCCTAAAGATGAGTATTTGCTGGATGCAAAAGTCAATCTTTCTCAGGATAAAGATGTTGTTGAGAAAAATATATTTAAAAAGAGTGAAACAGAGCGCTTGGTTATGTTGATTTCACTCTCTGCAAATAACAACGGAAACAAAGTTTTAGCAAATGCGAAAAGTGAGCTTGTGATAGATAGTTCAAAATATTTAGGTTTTAAACCTGAGTCGGACAGGGCAGGCGACAATCGCTCTATACTTAAAAATGCGACTAAAAAAGTTTCAATAGCTTTAAGCGACGGCTTTTCCAGACTAAAATAGGGCGCTCTTTTTGCGTCTTGTTTTGCTAATTCAAGTTTAAAGTAGTTTTGTAAGATTTAATATGTGAAGTTGTTGTTTTACAAGATGTAAGATAGAGTGAGCGGATAAATCCGCTCATAGAAAGATTACAGACCTGTAACGTTTTCTGCTTGAGGGCCTTTTTCGCCTTCACCAATTTCGAAAGTAACTCTTTGACCTTCGTCTAGTGATACACGACCGTGACCTGAGCTGTTGATTTGACGAAAGTGTACGAATACATCCTTACCGCCATTTTCTTGTTCGATAAATCCGAAACCTTTTTCGCTGTTGAACCATTTAACAGTTCCGTTTACTAATGCTGCCATTGTAATACCTTTGTGTTTGAATACACCACATTGCTGCGGTGGTCTAAAATCTAATATGAAATTTTCTTTTAGGCGGATTATACTGTTAACTGTAGGTCACAATGTAAAGCAGACTAAAGATGTAATTCGAATCATCTTTTATTGAGGGAAGTGTAGCTGAATAAAAAGTAAAAGTATATAGCTGAGACTAATTCTTTTTAAAGTCGTGCTTTTTATATGAGCTGCACCCTTAACTCCTTGCCTAAAATGTGCGCAAAGTTTTGAAGAGTTGAGAGCTTAATATCTTGTGCATGATTTTCTATTCTTGATATGGCGGACTTCTTTGTATGGAGCTTTTGCGCTATCTCCTCTTGCGTAAGCCCGACTTCAACCCTTGCTTGCTTTAGCATCTCGCCTATCTTAAACTCTTCATATCCTGCATCAAAGTTTTTTGCAAAATCAACATCATCTTTTTTTCTTTTATCAATGTATTTTTTTAAGTCACTCATTGTTTAAATACTCCTTTTTTCTCTTTTGTGCTAAAACTATCTCATGTTTTGGAACTTTTTGGTCTTTTTTTCTAAAAGCGTTTGTAAGTACTACAAAGGTGCCGTTATGTTCAAAACCTAGTAATCTTATATGATTTGTTCCATGCTGCACTCTTATTTCAACAATGCCGTCTGAATTACTCAGGTATTTATAGAATTTAGTAGATACGGTGTCCGCTTCTTCTATCAACTGCAATACCCAAACAACTTTTTGAGCTTCTTTTGCAGAAAGAGTGTCTAAAAACTCTTCAATCGGGCTTTTGCCTGATTTGAGTCTGTAAAAGATGACCTCTTTCATGTCAATATGTTAACACATAAGTTAACTTTTGTCAATTTGTATATAACAATAAGCATAGTTTTTGTCCTATTTAAAATATACTCAAGTATATTCAAAAATAGAAAGCTTATTTAAAAATATGGCAATTTGAAATAGTTTTTTAACTGAATAAGTTTCTGTCTATATAAGCGGGGTCATTCCAAACTGTATACTACAACATATCTGAAAAATTTTTTGAGTTAGAATTCAACTGTCTAAACTAGGTGAAACTATATTTTACAACTCCACAACCCGCTCAAACATCTCTTTTATCTCCATCTCGTGGCTTATCAAAAATATCTGTCGGTATTGCTCTTTGATGGTGTGAAAAGCTTCTAGTATCTCCATCCGCCTTGCCTCGTCCTGACTTCCGAAAACTTCATCGAATGCCAAGAAACCTATGGAGCTTGCACCGCTGAGTTCCGTGAGAGTTTTTGAAATGGCGATGCGAAGAACAAGGTTGGCAAGGTCTATTTCTCCGCCGCTAAAACGCTCTATCGGGTACTTTTTGCCATCGTCATAGATGAAAAAGTCAAAGTCGTTGCTGACTTCT
This sequence comes from Sulfurimonas sp., assembly GCA_027448805.1. Taxonomy (GTDB): domain Bacteria; phylum Campylobacterota; class Campylobacteria; order Campylobacterales; family Sulfurimonadaceae; genus Sulfurimonas. The sequence goes on from DAIDMU010000085.1 coordinate 12,684, forward strand.
ATGTGCTGATATTTCCCTTTTGTGATTTGAGAGTACATCTCCGAGGCGATGCTAGATATACGCGGGGCGACTTTTGCGTTTAGTTTTGTTTTAAACTCCGAGAGGCTTGTTTTTATCTTCTCATAGTCTCTCAAGTCATCTTTTTTAGTTTGGACTTTTTTTAGCTGTATTTCATTATTGTCCAGTGCATTTTGGACTGTTTTTATCTCGCCCTCAATCTTTGCGATTTGCACTTTTATCTCATTGAGAAGTGCTGTTTTTGACTCCACGGTTTTGAGAATGCTCTCATGCTCGTCAAGCTGGTGTTTATGCTTCACATCATCGTAGATTATGAGTTTAAACTCTGTTTCTTTGTTTTGACATGTAGTTTTTAATTCTTCTATCTTTTTAGTTACATTTTCTAAATCTGCTTTTACCAAAACGAGTCGCTTCAGCTCAGTTTCTAAACTTATGGAGTGTTTGTACTGCGCTTCTATTGCAGCGAGAGAGCTTTTGATGCTGTTGTGCAGTTTCTCATCGTAGCCGTATTGTTCCAGCTCCTTTAGCTCCTCTTTGTTTTTAACCCCTTTTTGCTCTACGATTTTAAAATAGTCCCGTGCATTTTTTAGGTCCTGAAGTTTGCTCTCAATAACTTTAATACTGTTTATAAGCTCTAAAAACTCCTTCTCTTTTACCTTTGCCTCTGCCTCAAATGCAGCTTTTTGAGCCACTGCATTTTGAAGCTGTTTGTCGTACTCGCCTATCTTTTTTAGATGCGTCTCATTAACAACTGTAACAAGCGAATTGATGACATTGTCATACTCCTCTAAAAGCGGTCTTGTGCATGTCGGACACGCCCCTTTGCTTCCAAGTTCACGAAGTTTTGCGATTTTAGCATTCGTGATGTCTATCTGCTTCTGCTCAGCGGCTATCTCAGCGCGCAGCTCACTCTCTATGGTGTGCTTTGTTTTTATGGTCTCTTGAAGTACCGCGATGCTTGTCTCTAGGCTTTTTGCGTTTAGCAGAAACTCGTTATAGTTTTCGCACGCTTTTTCCAGAGCATGAATGTCGGCTTTAGACTTTTTCCACTGCTCGCTTAACTGAACTTGCTCTTTTAAAATCCCGTCTTTTTTAAGATGAAACTCTTTTAATTTTTCCTGCTCTTTTACTCTCTCTTGCAGTGCTAAGTACTCTGTTTTTATAGGTGAGAGTTTTTTAAGTTCATCTTGTTTGTGCTCTAGCTCATGTAGTTCGGCGATAAGTTTTACCTGGTTTAATATCTCTAAGCTTTTAGAGTTTTTTAGAAGTTCAAGCTCAGAAAAAACTTTCTGTTTTTGCTCTTTTGTTTTGGCAAATATTTCCAGCTCTTTTTTTATCTGCTGTTCTCTGCCTTTTATATGCTCAAGCTCCTCGCTCTTGCCAAGCACTTCCTTCGCAAGAGCCTCTTTTGCGGCAACGATTCCTTTTATCTGCTCTTGTTTGAGCTTAATCTCTTCTGCACCTAAAAGCACCTCCGCAAAAGCATCTATCTCTCTCTTTAGCTCTCTGCTTTTCTCGACTAGCTCTTTTTCCACAAAGTCTATTTTTTCTAAGCCTAGAAGCTTTCTGATCATCTTTTTTCTATCTTCGTTTTTGAGTGTGCTGAGGCTTGTAAGCTCTTGTTGGGAAGCAAAAAGCGTGTGCATAAAAGCGTCTTTGCTCATCTTTGTAAGTTTTACAATGGCGTTTGTGACCTCTTTTGCTCCCGTAGTAGTAAGAGAGCCGTTTTTGTAAAACTTCGCGTTTGCACTCATGGCTTTTCCGCGAAACTCCCGTATGACTCTGTACAAAACAGTTTCAAACTCAAACTCAAGCTCCACAACCACCGCATCTTTGTCGCTTGCTTTTGCATTTCGAATTAATGTTTTGTTTCCTCTGGTTTTGACTTCTCCATAAAGTGCAAAAAGTATTGCTTCAAAGATAGTGGACTTTCCGCTTCCGTTTTTGCCGATAATGCCTATGAGACCCTCGCCAAACTCAATCTCAAATGAGCTGTATTTTTTAAAATTTTCAAGTTTCAATCTAGAGAGAATCATCACAAACCTCCTCGTACTGCGCAAACAGCTCTTGAACTTTAAACTTCAGTCTCTCAAACTCCTCCGGCTGACTATCCTCTTTTACATGCTCCAAGAAAAACTCTTCTAAAGATATCGCCTCAATATCCACTCTGTTTGCTTCATTCTCACTTTTTTTAAACTCTCTTTTTACGTTTACATGCAGAGCATCTTTAAATATATTTTTTATTTCTGAATTTTGAATATCTATGGATTGCAGAGCCGTAAGGTTTGTTAGTTTTACATCGACAATAGCGTCTTTTACGTCAGTTGTGCAAATGCCCAAAACAGAGTTTTCATAATCCTCGCAATGAATCTCTTTTAGGACAATCGGACGGATTTTTATCTCTTTGTACTCTACATGTAGCTCATCGTATAAACTTATCTCTATAAAGCCTTTTGAGTTTCTTTTATCATTTAGGCTTGTTCTCTCAGTTGAGCCGCTGTAGAAGACATTTTCATGCTTTGCAACCTGCCCAAAACCGTGCCAGTGACCTAGTGCGACATAATCCATCATCTTAAAGATATACTCTTTTTTGCTCGGATACACCCACTCGCCAAACTCGTTCATAAGGTAAAATGCACCGACCGAGCAGTGCATCATCATAATGTTTTTTTTGCTTTTGTCAATGCTTTCTTCACACAGTTCTATCTGCGAGAGTGCCTTTGTTTCGTCGTTCATATGGGGCAGGGCGTGGAAGATAACATCCGCAAACTCTATCTTTTTATACTCTTGATTGTAAGCTGTATGTACATTTTTAAAATTCTCAAAAATCTTAAGTATCGGCGAGCTTAGGTTAGTTCTTGGCGTTGAGTGGTTTCCCGCTATAAGAATAAAAGGAATGTTTAGTGCATCAATGATTTTAAACTGCTCTAACGCAAATGTTATGGCGCGGTTTGAGGGGCTTGGGCGGTGAAACAAATCGCCTGTGTGGATAATGTAGTCAGGCTTGATTATCTTTATCTGCTCTACGACCTGGGAAAAAGCGTCGTAAAAGTCCGCTTCTCTCTGGTTTACGTTGTTTTCGTTTAAAACATCGAGGTCGTTAAATCCCAGATGGGTATCGCTAAAGTGAACTATTTTCAAGCAAAACCCCTTATTGATATTAAATAATTTTAGTTATTTTTTGAAAAACTTATGGTAAAAATTTTCTATCGTTCTTAGCTTTGTTCTGCTTATTGCCAAAGCTCCGCTCTCGATTTTACCGCTTGTAACTGTTGTTCCTGCCGCTATCATAACATTATCTTCAATAGTTACCGGTGCAACAAGCTGAGTGTCGCTTCCGATGAAGACATTTTTGCCGATGATTGTTTCATACTTTTTGATTCCGTCGTAATTGCATGTAATAACTCCCGCACCGATATTTGTCCCCTCGCCGACGCTAGCATCGCCGATGTAGCTGAGATGTCCTGCTTTTACCCCTTTTAGGGTTGACTTTTTAACCTCGACAAAGTTTCCCACATGCGTATCTTCAAGTTTTGATGCAGGGCGAAGATGCGCCAAAGGTCCTACATCTGAGTTTTTAACTATACTGTCTTCAATAACGCTGTGTGCTTTGATGTGTGAGTTGATTATCTTGGAGTTTCCGGTTATGCGGCATCCGTTTTCGACAATACACTCGCCCTCAAATGTTACTCCCTCTTCGATGTAAATGGTTGAAGGAAGCTGCATAATCACGCCTGACTCCATAAGAGATGTTTTGATTCTATCTTGCATAATTACCTCTGCGTCTGAGAGGTCTTTTTTGGAGTTTACGCCCTTGAAACGCTCCTCGTCAACCAGAAGCGGAGTTATGTTTAGACCATCAGCTCTTGCCATTGAGATAACGTCGGTAAGGTAGTACTCTTTTTGTGCGTTGTTGTTGCTGAGTTTTGGGATATAGTTGTCTAGTATCTGCTTTGAAAAAGCGTATATTCCCGCATTTACGGTTGTGACATTCAGTTCAGCCAAAGAAGCGTCTTTTTGCTCGACGATTTTTTCTACATGTCCATCTTTGATGATAACCCGACCGTATCCGTCTGGATTTTGCAAATCAAATATCGACATAACTATATCGCTTTTGCTCTCTAAAAACCCCTCCAGAGAAGCCGCTGTAACAAGCGGCATATCTCCGTTTAAAACCAGCACTTTTTCATTTTTTACGGAGATATTTTTCATTGCTCCGCCTGTTCCTGGGAAGTTCTCTGCGTCTTGAGTCACAAAGTTTATATCATCAAAATATGAGCTCATTAACTCTGTTACCGCATCTTTTTGATGCGCGACAACCACACTCACGTCATCACTGATCTCACGTGAAGTTTTTATGATGTAGTAGAGCATCTCTTTGCCGCAAATGGTGTGCAAAACCTTTGCTTTAGGAGACTTCATGCGGCTCCCTTTTCCTGCGGCTAAAATTACGATACTTATTTTATTTTTGTTCATTTTTACTCTTTTTGTTAATTGTCAAAATTATACCCTCTGCCTCTTATATTTGAAATTAAATTGAGAAAAATCCGCTTTTAATGTGGAGGCTAATATTTTTTGTGGTATTATAAGCCCAATATTTGCAGAAGGTATTTGACTAAGCCTGACGATAAATCAAAAGTTAAAAAAGCAGTTTTGGGCAAGGCAGAAATTAGATAATGTTAAGATTTTTTTTATTAATTTTAGTACTGGGCATAATCCCTATATTCGGGGCTGAATCAGTAACAATCCCCACTATGAATTTCGAGTTATCAGCTCCGGATTCTCCGCAGCAGCTTGTTAGTTCACTGAATGTACTTGTTCTTTTAACACTGTTGTTTTTAGCGCCGAGCATGGTGCTTGTAATGACGACTTTTACAAGATTTGTCATTGTATTTGGCTTTTTAAGGCAAGCTCTCGGTACTCAGCAAGTCCCCCCGACTCAGCTTCTTGTTATGCTTGCAATGATTTTAACTTTTTTCGTAATGGAGCCTGTGGGCAAAAAAGCTTACGAAGATGGCATAAAACCGTACGTAGAGAAGAAAATAGGGTATGAAGAGGCATTTGACAAGACTACTCTGCCGTTTAAAAACTTTATGATTAGAAATACAAGAGAGAAGGATTTGGCTCTGTTTCTAAGAATAAGAAAGATGGAAAATCCGGCAACTGTCGCGGATGTTCCTCTCTCCATAGTAATTCCTGCATTTGTAATAAGCGAGCTTAAAACTGCTTTTGAGATAGGATTTTTACTATTTTTGCCCTTTTTGGTAATTGATATGGTTGTTGCATCCATCCTTATGTCTATGGGTATGATGATGTTGCCGCCTATTATGATTGCGCTGCCCTTTAAAATACTTATATTTATTCTCATAGATGGGTGGAATCTGCTCATCGGCAATTTAATAGCTTCAATAAAATAGACGACAAAGAAGATAATGTGAATTGTAAATATTTTGGCAAGTGCGGTGCCTGCATAGTTTATGAAGGCGGATACGAGAATCAGCTCTCTTTAAAAATAGAATTAAACAGGGATAGGTTCAGACCTTTTTATAGCGGTGAAATATCAGTTTTTAGATCACCAGAAACGCATTATCGCTCAAGAAGCGAGTTTAAGATTTGGCACGATAATAATACTCTTCACTATACAATGAATAACATAGAAAAAAACGGCGTAGTATTTGTCGATGAATGCCCTCAGGTGAGTGTGCCGATATTTGCTATGATGCCAAAACTTTTAAAAGCCGTAAAAGAAAACAGCATAGATTTTAAACTTTTTGGCGTTGATTTTTTGAGCTCAAATAGCGGAGAAACGGCAGTTTCGCTCCTTTATCACAGACCATTGGACTCTGCTTGGAGAGATAAAGCTATAGAAATTGCTTCTGGGCTTAATATACACATTATAGGGCGAAGCAGAGGGCAAAAAGTTGTCGTAGGGCAGGATTATGTAACAGAGATTTTAAATGTAGACGGTGAAGAGTTTAGATTTAACTACATAGAGAACAGTTTCACTCAGCCAAACTCTCAGGTAAATGAGCAGATGATTTCATGGGCTCTTAAAAATCTCTCCCGTACAGATACAGATTTGCTTGAACTATACTGCGGTGCCGGAAACTTCACTATACCTTTTGCTAAAAGATTTAGAAAAGTTTTGGCGACAGAGATATCCAAATCGTCCATCAACGCAGCCAAGACAAATATGGCTTTAAACGGTGTGCAAAACATAGAGTTCGTGCGAATGAGCGTAGAAGAGTTTGTTCAGGCTCTTGATGGCGTGAGAGCATTTAACAGAATGAAAGATATAGATATCAGCACTTATGATATCAACACCATATTTGTAGATCCTCCAAGGAGCGGAATGGATGAAGCTACATGTAGATTTGCTTCAAGATATGAGAATATAATATATATCTCTTGCAACCCTGAGACTTTAGTTAGGGATTTGACAATTTTGTGTCAAACACATATAGTTAAAGATTTGGCTCTGTTTGATCAGTTTCCATATACTCATCATGTGGAAATGGGTGTAAAATTGACTAAAAAAGGATAATGATTTATGAAAATTATAGTTATTGTTTTAATGATGTTTTCTTTTTTATACTCGGCAGATATGCAAAACAGAGATTTAGAAGCGGAAAATAAAAAGTTAGTTGAAAAAATTGCAGAATTAGAAAAGCTAATATTAAAACAGCAAAAAATTTTAAAAACCAAAGAAAATATAGATAAAAATCTACTTAATTGTAGTTATAAGTGTGAGGATGAAGACACTTTTCCAAAATTAGTTATGAAAAAAGAGTATCAAGAAGAGGGATTGGATGAAGATAAAATTATAAAATTTAGCAGTAGCTCTTTTCGTCTGAGGGAAGATAGTGAGATTTATGATTCAATCAACGGCAAAAAGATTGCAGAGTGGAAAAGCGGCAGAGTTTTCACATCGAGTATGATGAACAGCCGCTGGATAAAGATATCAGGCTATTATGAAAATAAAAAATACAAAATAGCCAAAAAAGAGATGTGGGTTAACGCTTCACAGATATCTAAAAGATAGTTATAAAAATTATTAATGATATAATGTCAAAAAAATTTTAGAAGACAACATATGAAAAAAATATTAATTATCGGTGATGGCGAAGTAGCAGAGCACTTTATAAACAGAGTTATAGATACATACACAAGCGAAAATATATACTATGTCGTCCAAACTAAACCTAAAAAATATAAAAATGTAAACCCGTCACGCTTTAAATTTTATGAATTTGATCCTACCAGCTTATACAAACTTGCCAATCTGCTGAAAATGGAGTTTGCGCAAGCCATAGTCGTTATGGACAACCCGCTTGATGTTGAGCATACGATAAAAAATATTAGAAGTATCAAAAAACAGCTTCGCATAATTGTTTTAAACAAATGGAAATTAAAAAACGAAGACTCAAATATTGTTTTAATAAACTCAAAAGAGATTCTCTCCTCAAGACTTATAGATTATCTGCCGAACGTTCCTGTAATCGCCCAAAATGTCGGGATAGGCGAGGGCGAGATAATGGAAGTTTTAGTTCCGTTTGGAAGCTCTTTTGTCTATAAGCATATCGGAGTGATTGAGCAAAAAGAGTGGCGTATTGTTGCAATATACAGAAACAGAAAACTTATTATGCCAAACCGCCGCAGAATGATTCAGCCTAATGACCTTCTGGTTTTAGTCGGTGACCCTGTCGTGCTCAGGTCGGTTTATAAAGCAATCAAAAGAGAGCTGGGGCAGTTTCCTGAACCGTTTGGCTCGAATATTTATATCTATCTTGATATGGATTTATTGAACCATAAAAAAGTAGAAAAATTTATAGATAGAGCAATTTTTATACATAAAAAGTTTGGACATACTTTAATCATAAAAATAGTAAATCCAAACGATATTGATGTTATTTGGAAAATTAAAAAGTATAGAGCAGAGGATGTCGTTATAGATATTAACTATGACAGCACGAATTTGAAAGTGAGTTTCTTTAACGATATTAAGACCTACCATGCAGGTCTGGTTATTGTTCCAAACGAGATTTTTGATGATTATCAAACAAGAACAACACTTTATCAGGCACATGTTCCTGTTTTAAAAATTGCAGATAAAAAACTATCATCAGTAAAAGATGCCGCTGTAATACTTGGTGAAAACCGTGATTTGGAAAAAATTTCATCTACAATTTTTGATATCTCCGAACAAATGGGTTTACACATAGAACTTTATAACTATATAAATGAGCATCAAGACGCCAAAGAGCAGGTAGTGGAGCACTATTATAACTTATCTACAATTTTTTCAAAAAGCATTAAAGTTATAAAAGAGGATAAAAACCCGATTAAAAAATTAAAAAACAAGAGTGATTTTATTCAAATTTTACCTTTTACAAAAAAATTGACAAATAGAAAGATATACTCTTTTTTATCTACCGACAGCGAAAGACTTTACCACAAGCTTGACAATAAGCATCAAATTTTTATACCTGTACAGATTTAAGGGTAGTGATTTAGCCGCTTTTTATTCTTTTTAAAGTATTATATATCCACTTATTTAATTAAATTTTTGGAACAATAATGCAGGTACACATAGCTCTTAAAAAAATTGTAGACAACTCATATGATATAGTCATAGATACGCTCCCAAAGATACATTTTGACACAAAGATAGCGGTGGTTACCAACCCAACAATTTCCAAATTGCATCTGGATTATCTTCTTGGTAAAATCAGCGCAAAAGAGTTGCATATCATAACTTTAAAAGATGGCGAAGAGTATAAAAATCAAGAGAGCATAGATACTATTTTGGACTCTCTTTTTGAACATCGCTTTAATCGCAAATCTATGCTTATCGCTTTTGGCGGGGGCGTTATCGGAGATATGACTGGATATGCGGCCAGTATCTATCAAAGAGGGATTGACTTTATTCAGATTCCCACTACTCTTCTTTCTCAGGTTGACGCGAGTGTAGGCGGAAAAACAGGTATGAACAACAAGTATGGAAAAAACCTTGTCGGCGCATTTCATCAGCCGCGCGCTGTTTACATCGACCCGCATTTCTTGACAACTCTTCCCCAGAGAGAGTTTGGTGCAGGAGTTGCAGAGATAGTTAAGATGGCAGTAACTTTCAACAAAGATTTTTTTGAGTTTTTAGAGAGTGCTGATTTGAATAATCCAAAAATATTGCAAGAGGCCATCAAACAAGCCGTGCAAACCAAAGCCGATGTTGTCTCTCAAGACGAAAAAGAGCAGGGGCTGAGAGCTGCTCTAAATTATGGACACACATTCGGGCATGTTATTGAAAACGAGACCGCGTACAAAAAATTTCTCCACGGCGAGGCTGTTGCCATCGGCATGGTTATGGCAAACGAGATGGCTGTTAAGATGAATCTGATGAGTGAAAAAGAGGCGCTTAGGGTTAAGGCGCTTTTGGAGAGATACAGTCTGCCGACAAGCTACACAATAGATGATGTTAAAAGATTTTATGAGACTTTCTTTTTGGACAAGAAGAGCTCGGATTCTGCAATAACTTTCATACTTCCTCTTGGAATCGGCGATGTAGTTATTACCGACAGAGTAGATCTTGGAACGATTATGTGCGTTTTAAATAAATTTGGAAAAATGTAATGAAAAAAATATTTTTTTACCTGATGCTTACATTGTCGCTGCTGCACTCCGAGAGTGTAAAGAGCGCGACCAAAGCAAGCGAACAAGAGCTTGAGCAGATTAAAATCGCCGAAGAAAATATAATAAAAGAGAAAATCGCACAGTACATTTTAGAGCTAAAAGACATTGAAGAGAAAATAGCAAAAAAAGACAGTGTTTGGATGAAAAGCTATGCCTCATACCTTACATCTCTAGAAGTAAAAGAGAGCCTTGATAAAATAGTAGAGAGAATAAACTATCTCCAAAAAAAGAGAGATAAAACTCTTAGTGAAGTAGATGAATTAAACGCATTGATAGCGCGAGAAAAAATTTTAACGTCGCAAATTGAGAAATTAAAGAAAAAAGACAGTTCGCCGTTTTCAATACTTTTGACGCCGCCAAACATAGATGAGATTCCATCCATTACAAATCCAATTGATATTTTTGTAGGCATTTCGCTTATAAAAACATTAGATAAAGGCTTTAGTGATTATCTCTTGAAAAAAGAGGAGCTGGCTCAGCTGATTACACTTTTAAGAGCCGAGATAAATGTTTATAATCAGATTGAAGCTATCGACGCAGAACATAGATATAAAGAGCAGCTAGAGCCGAAGATAAAGCAGCTGGAGAGATTTGAATCTGCGCTCGATACGATGAAGGTTACAGCCGATGTTTATCAAAAAAGACTGGAGATTACAGAGATAAATATCAACAAAGATATTGAGTCTCAGATAGTTAAATTTGTTAAAATCAGCGTAATAGTTCTAGTCGTCTTTATTATCTTCTTTTTACTTAAGCTTTTTATTAAGAAGTATATAACCGATAATGAACGATTTTATATGGCAAATAAAATTATCACTTTTGCCAATTTTACACTGATAATCTTGATTCTATTTTTTAGCTACATAGAGAACGTAAGCTATCTTGTTACAATTCTTGGATTTGCCTCTGCCGGTATCGCTATCGCCATGAAAGATTGGTTTATGAGCATACTGGGCTGGCTGGTAATAGTTTTTGGCGGAAGCATACATGTCGGCGACAGAATTCGTGTAGAAATGGATGGAACGACATTTGTGGGGGATGTTATGGACATCTCACTGCTGCGCATGACGCTTTTGGAAGATGTAACGCTAACAACAGTTTTACAAAACAGAAGAGCCGGCAGAATCATTTTTATCCCAAACAACTATGTTTTTACAAGAATGATAGCAAACTACACGCACAGCTCGCTAAAAACAGTTTGGGACGGTATTGATATAACTATTACATACGACTCAAACCATAAAAAAGCTATCCATTTGGCCAAAGAGATAACTAAAAAATTCTCAAAAGGCTACACCGATATTACGAGAAAACAGCTAAATAAGTTGAGAAGCGATTATAGTCTTAAAAACAGCAATGTTGAGCCGAGAATCTTCTCGTTTATAGCTCCCAACGGCATAAATATAAGTGCATGGTATTTAACAAATGCTTATGCAACGCTCACGCTAAGAAGCGTAATATCAACCGAGATTGTAGATGCTTTTATGGCAGAGGATGATATAACCATAGCATACCCGACCCAAATGCTCCATTTGGAACAGTCTGCTAAAAAAGCTCCGCCATTTGCAACAGATGAAGCAGTGTAGATGAAAAAAAAAGTATATTTTAAAACCTTTGGATGCAGAACAAATCTTTATGACTCTCAAGTTATGATGAGCGCTATGCAGGAGTATGACGTTACTGAAAATGAGAGCGAAGCTGACATGATTGTAGTTAACTCATGCACGGTTACAAACGGAGCAGATTCACATGTCCGCTCATACATTTCACATGTAGAAAACAGCGGCGGCGCAAAAGTGTTTCTAACAGGCTGCGGAGCACATACAAAGGGTGAGAAGCTGTTGGAGCAGGGCAGAGTTTCAGGCGTGTTTGGACAGAGTGAAAAAGAGAAGATAGACGAGATGCTTGGCCGTGAAGAGCCTTATTACGAGCCTGGCGATTTGAACCATATTGATGAGAGCGTAGTTGATGATTTTATCGGCAAGAGCAGGGCGTTTATAAAGATTCAAGAGGGGTGCAACTTTCGTTGTTCTTACTGCATAATTCCATATGTTCGCGGAGATGCAAGAAGCATGAACGAAGAGAAGATACTGGAGCAGATTAGAAGACTAGGTGCCAACGGTTTTGGAGAGTTCATTTTAACGGGGACAAATGTCGGAAGCTATGGCCAAAAAACAGATAGCTCAATCGCCTCTTTAATGAAGAAAATTTCACAAATCCGCGGAGTAAGACGCATAAGACTTGGAAGTGTTGAGCCGATTCAGATAACGGATGAATTTAAAGAGATTTTGGATGAACCTTGGCTAGAACGTCATCTTCATATAGCGCTTCAGCACACTTCGCCTCAGATGCTAAAGTTTATGAACAGAAGAAACATGTACAAACAAGACAGAGAGCTTTTTGAACTCCTCGCAGGCAAAGGTTTTGCAATAGGAACAGACTTTATAACGGGTCATCCTGGAGAAAGCCGTGAGCTGTGGGATGAGGCTATGAGAAATGTAAAAGAGTTGCCGTTAACTCATCTGCATGCATTTACATACTCTAAGCGCGACGGTACGCCCTCTGCGACTATGAAGCCTGAGGTCGGCGGCAAGGTGGCAAAAGAGAGACTTCATGAGCTGGAAGATATGGTTAAGGCTAAAAACTTTGAGTTTAGAAAAGCTTTTGGCGGCGAACTTGACGTTCTTATCGAGAGTCAAAAGGATGGATTTTTCATCGGATATGATCAGCACTTTAATAAAATCATGATTGAGTCGGATGAAGATTTGGTCGGCAACTGGGTAAATATTAAAGAATATGAAGTAAAAGAGGAGTCTAATTATGGTAGAGTCTAAGTCAAACAGGGTAGCTCTTTATGCATCAGCTTTTTTGATTGTCATACTTGTTTTGTTTGCGATTTTAAGGGATAACGCAGACGCCATCTCTCTTAAAGATGCAACCGCTATTTTAGAAAATCATAGTGTAAAGAGTGTTGTATCTTCAAAGGATTTTATATATCTTAAAACAGACAAAGAGGTCTATAAAATTGCATCATCTCAGCTCTCTCCGAAGATGCTTGCAGACTATGAGGTGAAGGTAAAAAACAGCTCAAATGTAATTATTTATCTTCTCTTTTTCATTTTGTTTATGGGACTTGGCACGCTTGCGTTTAGATGGCTGCAAAAGAACAGAATTCTTGATGCACAAAAGGCAAACGATGGCAGATCTAAATCATCTCTTGAACATTCACAGCCGATAGTATCCATAAAAAGCGATGTGACATTTAGCGATATCGGCGGAATAAGCGACGTAAAAATAGAGCTTGAAGAGATTATCGACTTTATGAAAAAACCAAAAAGATATAAAAGTTTTGGTGCAAGAATGCCTCGCGGTGTACTTTTGGTCGGACCTCCTGGTGTCGGCAAGACAATGATAGCCAAAGCAGTTGCAAATGCCGCAGGTGTGCCTTTTTACTATCAAAGCGGTGCCTCTTTCGTGCAGATATATGTAGGTATGGGTGCTAAAAGAGTTCATGAGCTGTTTGTGGCGGCTAAAAACAACTCTCCTTCTATTATATTTATTGACGAGATTGATGCTGTCGGTAAAAAGAGAGACGGGCAGAGAAATGATGAGAG
>DAIDMU010000086.1 GCA_027448805.1 Sulfurimonas sp.
GACAGCGATTCAAAAATTTTAGTACAAAGCATAGTTAACTTTGCACGGGAGCTAAATATCAAGACAGTCGCCGAGTATGTTGAGAATGAAGAGATATTTGAACTCTTGAAAGAGTACGGAGTGGACGAATTTCAAGGCTACCACTTTGGTCGTCCGACTGATTTAATCTCTCTGGATTAACCTTTTATTCCATCCGCTCTTGGAGCCGTTAAAAAGTTAAAAAACAGCTTTATATATATCATAAACGGCAGTGTCCAGACAATAGATGAGTAGAGGTAGAGTTCATATGAGAACTCCTCATAAAACGGGATTAAACTCCTCATCAGAGCAGCAATCACTATAAGTCCTACCATCGCATGCGTATAGATATTTGAAGTCAGATGCCGTCCCGTATGAATCTGTCCGATTATAATCATAACCATCAAGTACGCAAGTCCATATCCGCCGCTTGTTATAAAGTGTCTAAAATGGCTGATGCCGCTGATCTCATTATTTAAAATATCCCAGCCCATAAGAGCATAACCAAGACCGAGCATAATAAATATCAAATTCAAATATATTACATACGGCTGATTCAGTATAAATTTGTCTTTTAAAATATAGTCATTTGTAATGGCTAAAATAGCAGCTCCTGATGCGAGTCCAAGCCATCCAAGGGCTGAGTTTTCTGGGTAAAAAAATTCAACTATCGTAAATGTTATAACCGTAAAGACGGCAAGGTTCGTAAGTGGGGGACGGGCAACATAGACATCATCTATCCCTTTGTCCTCCATCAGCTCATTAACCGCTTCCATATTTACGCGTCTAAGGGCAAGAAGTATCAAAATAACAGTTGCTCCGAGAGCAACTTTGAGTATATCCATAGGCAGAGTTTTGGCATATCCCGCCATTGAGGCAAAAAACCAAGCCTCTATTATAAACAAAGCCAAGAGTGTATATCCAAGCGAGGCGTGTCTTTGAAGTTTGTCCATTACTGCACTTCTTCCAAACCAGATAAGCCATCCAAGCATAGAGAGGTTAAGTATGGCAGCTATATAAACGCCTGTTATGTCGATAAACCAAAAACTGACTCTTCCAGCCAGCCATAAAATCATCACATATTTTAGTTTTTTGCCGATAAATGGAACGGTTCCGGGGAAAAGTTCAGGCAGGCCGGTACTTAAAAATGCCATTACGCCGGCTGTTAAGATGCCAAATATCATCTCATAAACGTGCCAGACTAAAACATTATCCATAAACGGTATGTTTATAGCGCTGCTCCAAACTAAGCCCCAAAGAAGCATGGAGATAATCATATACGGAGCAAGAAGCAGAAATACCGGTCTAAATCCGTAAGCTAGATGCGGAGGAACATTTTTTTCATCAGGGTAATAGAGATAGTGGCTTGTTGCATGCAGGATTTGCGGTTTTTCTTCTTTGTGTTTCATTATTTTAGTTCCAGCTCAAATGTGCTTATTATCTCTTCGTCTTGGAGTATTTCCGCACTCTTGCCATAAACATATCTGTCATCTCTTTGATTTTGCGCCAAATCAAATCTGAATTTTTTTACAATATGCCCAGGGTCCGATTTTAGCAGCAGCATCTCATCGCTTAGGCGTATAGCTTCCATCAAATCATGTGTTATAAAAAGTATGCTTATCTCTTTTTTTGCAATCATATCTATCAAAATTGTCTGCAGCTCTTTTTTAAGCCCGATATCAAGTGCAGAAAACGGCTCATCCAAAAAAAGGAGCGAAGGTTTGACTACCAAAGCTCTTGCAAAACTGACTCTCTGCTTCATCCCGCCGCTTAAATCTTTCGGGAATTTTTCAAAATCATCCTCTTCAAGTCCGAAACGAAACGCTATCTCTTTTGATTTTTTTATAGCTTCGCTCTTCTTTTCGCCATTTGCCAGCAGTCCCATAGCAATATTGTCAATGGTGTTTTTCCACGGAAGAAGTCTTGCCTCCTGAAAAGCAAACGCACTGCTTTTAAAGGTGTTTGTAACGCTTCCCTCTTCAACGTCAAGAAGATTTGCGCAAAGGTGCAGAAGTGTCGTTTTTCCGCCGCCGCTTGGACCTACTATTGAGAGAACTTCGCCTTTGTTTAGCGTAAAGTTGATATCTCTTAAAATCTCGGTAAAACCAAAGTGGTGGTTTAGTTTTTTTACTTCTAATCTCTCCACAGTTCAACCTCTCTTTTTATAGGCTCTAAAATAATGTACTCTATAAACATAAGCGAAGCTATCATAATAACGACTATCGAGAGAGCGCTCGGAGTATCCAGCTGACTTCTTGCAACAGCCAAAGAAGCGCCGATGCCGTCACTCGTAGCAAGCAACTCTGCCATAATGACTATCTTCCAAGCCATTCCAAGCCCGCTGACCCAAGCCGGAAAAACATAGGAGAAGATGTGCGGAAAATAGACATCAAAAAATCTCATATGCCATGGAAAGTTAAAACTTTTCGCCATCTCTTTTAAGTCGCCATCAAGAGTGCGTGTTCCTTGAAGTGCGCCGACAAAGATAATAGGAAAAGAGGCAACGATAACCGTAAATATTACAGTCTCATCACCCATGCCAAACCATATCATCGCCAAAACTATCCAAGCAATGGGCGGCATACCGACAAGTATGGTAACAATAGGGCGGCTCATCATGGAAGCGGTCGCAAAAAATCCTGCTAAAAGACCAAGAACGGTACCGATTAAAAGTGACAGTCCAAAACCGATGGAAGCGCGGTAGAGAGTGGTGTTTATCTCGCCTATAACGCTCTCGTCATGCAGCATCAAGTTTAGTGTT
>DAIDMU010000087.1 GCA_027448805.1 Sulfurimonas sp.
AGCATTATATTTAACTTAAAATTTTTTGTATACAAGAGAAGCTTCATCCATATTTCGATAGAATGGATATTTAAAAATAATATTTAATAAATAATTTCAATCAATGGATTTTTATACATGCAAAAACTCACCCTCTCTCAGCTCGAACAGCATCTTTTCTCGGCGGCAGACATACTTCGTGGGAAGATGGAAGCAAGTGAGTTTAAAGAGTACATCTTCGGTATGCTGTTTCTCAAAAGACTCTCCGACCAGTTTGAAGCAGAGTATCAAAAAGTAAAAGAGGCTTACAAAAAAGATGGGCATGATGAAGCCACTATCAACATACTTTTGCAAAACCATCAGTTTTCGTTTAATATCCCGGAATCTGCAAGATGGCAAGCCTTAAGACATCTCAAAAAAAATCTAGGTGAAAACCTCAATGTCGCTCTTGCAGGCATAGAAGAAGCCAACCTCTCATCTCTTGAAGATGTGCTAAAGCACATCGACTTCAACAAAAAAGTGGGTAACTCTAAAATAAGCGATAGCAAGCTCATCCAACTCATCCAACACTTTGACAAGATAAGACTTAGAGATGAAGACTTTGAGTTTCCAGACCTCTTAGGTGCGGCGTATGAGTACCTCATAAAGTTTTTCGCCGACAGTGCAGGAAAAAAAGCGGGAGAGTTTTATACGCCAAGTGGAGTTGTTACACTTCTAACAAAAATTCTTGACCCAAAACCCGGCATGAGCATCTACGACCCGACTGTTGGAAGCGGCGGTATGCTCATACAGGCAAAAGAGCATATCAAAGAGATATACAACTCTGACAACTTCTCGCTTTATGGACAAGATGCCATCGCAACTACTTGGGCGATGTGTAAGATGAACATGATACTTCACGGCATCACAAACGCCGACATCAAAAACGAAGATACTTTAGAAGATCCGCTTCACACAAAAGATGGGCAACTAATGCAGTTTGATAGAGTGATAGCAAATCCTCCATTTTCTCAAAACTACACAAAAGCAAACCTAAAATACAAAGAGCGATTTAGCCACTTTATGCCTGAAAACGGCAAAAAGGGCGACTATATGTTTGTACAGCATATGATAGCTTCTCTTAAAAGTAGCGGTAAAATGGGTGTCGTTATGCCTCATGGAGTGCTATTCCGTGGTAGTGAAGAGGGGAAATTCCGCCAAGAGCTTATAGCAAAAAGAAATATTCTTGAAGCAGTCATTGGACTACCAAGCGGACTTTTCTACGGTACGGGTATCCCTGCTGCACTGCTCATCATCAACAAAGCAAAAAAAGATGACAAAATCCTTTTTATCAACGCCGATGCCGAGTATAAAGAGGGTAAAAACCAAAATCTGCTTCGTGCTGAAGACATCGAAAAAATCAACTTTGTTTATCAAAATAGATTGGAGTTGGAGAAATATTCACGCCTTGTAAGTTTAGCCGAGATTGAGAAAGAGGATTTCAATCTAAACATAAGGCGCTATATAGACAATACTCCTCCGCCAACGCCTCACGATGTAAAAGCACACCTAAGAGGCGGCATACCAAAGGGCGAATGGAATGATGAGCTTATGCAGAGTTATGGCATAACGAGCGATATGATATTTGTGCCAAAAGATGAGAACTATTTTGAGTTTAAAAGCCAACTAGCAGAGAAGCAAAACATTAGAGAGTTGTTAGAACAAAGTGAACCTTTTAAAACTACAGATGAGATCATAAAAGCAAAAGTTTCCACTTGGTATGATGAGTATCAAAAGCTTGTAGACGAACCGACAAGCGATATAGCATCACTTTACAATAGCGGCTATGAACTGATAGCAAAAGCATTTGCAAATGACACCGTGCTAGATAGATTTAAAGTGCGAGGGATATTTGCTTCTTGGTGGGTGGAGAATAAATTTACCGTAAAATCCATAAAAAACAGCAGCTACGACTACAACCTGCTAAGCGATAGTTTCATAACCTCAAATGAAGCGTTCATGGGCTCTTTGAGCGAGGAGCAGTTAGCTTTACATGTAAAACTTTTGGAGCTTTTTAAAAAGCTAAAAACCGCAAAAGAGGAAAACGACAAAGTAGTCGTAAGAGAGAAAATACAAGAACAAAAAGAGAGGCTTTTTGATGGCATGTCAAACATAAAAGAGCTTGTTGTAAACCAGCTAAAACTTGATGCCATGAGTATTGCCAACCGCCACCTAAGTGAGAAAAAACAAACCATCATCAAAACATTTGAAAACTTATGGGACAAATACAAAGTAAGCTTGAGTGAAATAGAGAGCGAGCGAGACGAAGCAACAAATGAGATAAAAACTTACCTAAGTGAGCTTGGCTATCTATGAGTGAGATGATAAAAGTACCTGATGGGTGGGAGGTTTTATCACTTGAAAAATTGATTTCAAAAGTTATTGATTTTAGAGGTAAAACACCATTGAAAATTGGTATGGATTGGGGAAATGGATTAATTCCTTCTTTATCCGCAAATAATGTCCAAATGGGAAAAGTAGATTTTTCTAAAGAAACTCATTTCGGTTCAGAAGAACTTTATAATGTTTGGATGAATAAAGGTGCTACACAAAAAGATGATATTTTATTTACGATGGA